>JBILAG010000042.1:0-16136 GCA_044354345.1 Ilumatobacteraceae bacterium
CTAAGTTCTTGCAAACTCTTGGCACCAATTTCTTTGGGTTACATAGCCACAGTTAGCGATCCGTTTCGCCAGCCAAGTTGTGATCAATGTGCAGGAAATCGTGGCATCGAATACTCAACGAAGCCAGGCACGCCGATTATTGCCGGGGCTAGTGGCGTCGTGAGCTATTCGGGGGTCGTTGCAAATAAAAAATATCTTGTAATCAAAACTCCCACCGGCAGACGACTGACATACGGATCAATTATGAATAGTGACTTACGTATTGGCAATTTAGTAGTAGCCGGTCAGATTATTGCTACAACTAGTAATACGCTCTACTTCGGCATTCGCGAAAGTAGCGCTTTGGGTGGCATTTATGTTGATCCTGCGAAGTATTTAACTCAAAATAATCAGTTTTTAAGTGGCGCAGTTTTGGTCTCGGGTGCCATTCTTAGATCCGAGCAAGTTGGCGGTGACTCGGCCTGCTGAAGCCGTTTTGGCATCTACACCGCTAGAATTTTGGGGCTAAAAGAATTAGTTAGAAGAATGAACTAGAAGAATGAGCTAGTAGAAGTAATTTTAAGCTACATCCCATTATTAAATTGCACGGTTTCCATCCTGTGGTCGCTTCGGCGCGGGAGACCATGCACTCAACCACAGAAAGGCAAACAGTTATGGCAATTATCAGCATGCGTCAAATGCTTGAGGCTGGAGTTCACTTCGGCCATCGCACAGCCCGTTGGGATCCGCGAATGAAGCGATTCATTTACGGTGAGCGCAACGGTATTTACATCATCGATCTTGAACAGACTCTTGTTCGGATTGAAGATGCCTATCGTTTTGTTCGCGACCTTGTCGCAAACGGTGGAAACATTTTATTTGTCGGCACAAAAAAGCAGGCTCAAGATCCTGTGCGAATTTTCGCTGATCACTGCGGCATGCCATACGTCAACGAGCGTTGGTTGGGCGGCATGTTGACGAACTTTGACACGATTTCAAAGCGCGTCAGCAAAATGCAAGAGTACGAGCGACTTCGTGACACCGGCGAATTTGAATTGATGCCAAAAAAAGAAGCGCTGTTAATCGGTCGAGAACTTGAGAAGTTGCAGCGCAACTTGTCGGGCATTCGTTCTATGGGTCGTCGACCAAATGCGATCTTTGTTGTAGACACTCTTAAAGAGCACATCGCGGTTACTGAAGCGCGCAAACTCGGTATCCCAGTAATCGGAGTAGTTGATACAAACGTCAACCCAGATGTGATTGATTATCCGATTCCGGGTAACGATGACGCGATTCGTGCCAATGAGTTAATGGCTCGAGTGATTGCTGAGGCAGTTATTGAAGGTCGTTACATTGCGGAAAAAATGACGCCGAGAAATGCGCCAACAACAGGAACTTCAACAGCACCAGTGCCGCCACCTGCACCAGCAACTCGAACTGCCGCAGAACAAGCAGCATTTGATGCACAACAAGAATCGGCAAAACTTCAGGCAGCAGCAGACATGGCAAAACGAGATGCCCGAGTTGCGCCTACCACAGAGACGAAATAGAAAGAACTGATCACGATGGCGTTTACAGCAAAAGAAGTACAAGTTCTCCGTCAGGCAACTGGCGCCGGAATGATGGACTGCAAAAAAGCACTTGAAGAAGCAAATGGAGATTTTGAAGCAGCAAAGAAGTGGCTGCGAGAAAAAGGACTTTCAGCAAGCGCCAAACGTGATGATCGAGACAATGCGCAAGGCCTTGTTTCGATTCTGATCAAAGGCAACATCGGAGCGATGGTGAAATTGAAGTGCGAAACAGATTTTGTTGCAAGCAGCGATGGCTTCAAAGCTGAGGCAGATGCACTTGTTTCTCTTGTCGTTGAACAAGGCGAAGCAGCAGTTTCGCAACGAGCAACGCAACTTGAAGATTTAAAAATTCTTTTGAAAGAGAAGATTGAACTTGGCGAAGTTGTGAGATTTGAAGCAGCATCCGGAAACATCGTCGGTTCGTACTCTCACTTGCAGGGTGGTCGTGGAATCAACGGTGTTTTAGTTGAAATGTCTGGTGCCACTGAAGAACTCGCGCACGATGTAGCAGTGCATGTCGCTTTTGCTAGACCCAAATATCTTGTTAAGGCAGATGTGCCAGATTCAGTAGTTGCTGCTGAAAGGGCGACTCTTGAAGTTGTAACGCGAAATGAAGGTAAGCCAGAACAAGCGATTGCCAAGATTGTTGACGGTCGAGTAACTGGTTTCTACAAAGACATTTGCTTGCTAGAGCAGCCATATGCCAAGGACGACAAGCAATCAGTGGCTCAGATTATTGGTTCTGCCAAAATTATTCGCTTTGCGCAGGTTGAAATAGGCTAATCACCTATGGCAGGTGCGACGTCAAAAACTTCTCGTTGGAAGCGAGTAGTTTTAAAATTATCGGGCGAAGCACTTGCTGAGTCAACCGGGTTTGGGCTCGACAGCGATGTCCTACATCAAATTGCAACTGAGGTTCATGAAACACGTCGCGACCTAGATGTGGATATTGCCGTTGTCGTAGGTGGCGGAAACTTCTGGCGAGGGCTCAAGGGTGCTGGTCAAGGAATGGATCAAGCGCAAGCCGACTACATGGGGATGATCGCCACGGTGATGAATGCGCTCGCGCTTCAAGATGCATTTGAGCGAGTCGGGCAGTTCTCACGGGTGATGACGGCTGTTGAGATGCCAAAAGTTGCTGAGCCTTACATTCGGCGTCGCGCCGAACGCCACCTCGAAAAAGGTCGCATCGTAATTTTGGCGGGTGGCACGGGTAATCCATTTTTTACTACTGATACGGCGGCTGCGTTGCGTGCAGCCGAAATCTCTGCACAGGCAATTTTGAAAGGTACTCACTCGGGAGTAGACGGAATTTACACTGCAGACCCAAAGTTAGATAAAACTGCAACTCGGTTTGATCAAATCAGTTACCTTGATGTGATCAGTAAAGGTTTGAAAGTTATGGATTCAACCGCGATCACGTTTTGTATGGACAACAAAATTCCAATTGTGGTATTCAACTTGCTAGAAAAAGGCAATGTTCGAAAAATTTTAGAAGGTCAACAAATCGGGACGTATGTCGGGTGATAGACGAAACTCTGCTTGAGGCGATGGAGAATATGGGCAAGGCAGTAGACCACGTGCAGGCTCAATTCATTGGTGTTCGAACTGGGCGTGCGAATGCTTCGCTAGTCGACAAGATTCAAGTTGAATATTTTGGTGCGTTTGTGCCGCTGCAACAACTCGCATCGTTTCAGGTGCCAGAAGCAAGAATGTTGGTCGTTAAG
Source organism: Ilumatobacteraceae bacterium (assembly GCA_044354345.1). Classification (GTDB taxonomy): domain Bacteria; phylum Actinomycetota; class Acidimicrobiia; order Acidimicrobiales; family Ilumatobacteraceae; genus BACL27. The sequence continues at coordinate 3,278 of JBILAG010000042.1, forward strand.
CCGCATGATCGTGGTTCGATAGCGGCGATCGAGAAAGCAATTCAAGCCAGTGACCTCGGGTTGTCGCCGAGCAATGATGGCGTCGTTATTCGACTCAACTTTCCAATGCTTACCGAAGAGCGTCGGAAAGAATTTGTTAAAGTCGTGAAGAATATGGCTGAAGACGGACGCATTGCTGTGCGAAATGTGAGGCGTGACGCACGAAAAATATTTGAGACGGCAAAAAAAGATGGTGACATTTCGCAAGATGAACTAGATCGTGCTGAAAAAGAACTTGAGCAACTCACCCAAGCCACAGTTGACACAATTGATAAGGCATTTACGCGCAAGGAGCACGAACTTCTTGAGGTCTAGGCTTAGGGTCTTAGTTGTTGGTCAAATTATTCTTGAAAGAATTAAATCTCGTGCGCAAAGCAATCAAGAACTTAAGGGGGATTTTTAAAAATGGATGGTGAAGACTTTTCAAATGATGACACGCCCGTTCTGCCTGAGCGTGTTCAAAACCAATCTTCCGTAGATTTTGGTGATGATTTCGGGGTAGTCCAATTTGCCGATGATGTTGATGCGACACCGATAGATTCATTTTCTGGCATTAGAACCGAGCAAATACCTCAGGTTGCAGCTACGCCAGTTGTTCAAGCACCAAAATTGATTCAAATCTCTGAGGACACAATCTCGCCGACTCCTGCCAGGGGAGATGCGCGTGAGAGAGTTAATTTGTCGGGCAGAGACGGTCGCGAGCGCGTTAATTTGACGGGCGGTTCTCGTCGCATTGAGCCGAATAATGCTCCGCCGCCGGCTTCTCGTTCTACACGTGAAGGTCGTATCACGATTGGATCAGATCTAACTGGTGAACAAAATCGCCCGACGCTTGTGCCAAACTCACGACAGCGAGATTCATCAACTGGCACAGTGCGTCGAGACACAACTGGTGGGCTTGCTCGAACTCAACCACAACAAGTTCGTCGTGCAAGAACGAATTCTCAAAGCGAGTCAGGCACTGGTCCGCAACGAAGAACACGCTCAAGTTCGCCCGAACAATCACAATCTGTTGCTAAACGAGATATTCCGACAGCAACAGCAGTCGGGGCCTTATTAGGTGCAGCTTATATCGGAGCAACTTTAATTGGCCCAGTGGCTGTGGTTACTTTGTTAATTGTTGTTCTAGGTTTGGCCTCAGTTGAGTTTTTTTCGCAGACATCAATAACCGGATATCAGCCGGCAACGATTGTCGGAGTGTTGGCATGCGTTGCTTGCCCGTTAACTGCGTACTGGGTCGGAGACGCAGCTTTACCTCTGGTGTTTGCGTTTGCGTTTATTGCCGCAGCTGTAAGTTTTATCGGCACAACTTCAGTTGAGAGTGACCCCGCAGCAAACTTGGGTCTAACGATGCTCGGAATTATTTGGGTCGGATTATTCGGTTCGTATGGCGCACTAATTTTGCGGATTTCAAACTCTGGTTTGGGCTTTGAGAATGTTGGAACCGATACTTTGTTTATCGTCGTTATCGGCGTGATCGCAAATGACGTAATGGCATTTTTTATAGGAATGGCTGTCGGTCGTACTCCACTTCGAGCTTGGATTAGTCCTGGCAAAACAATGGAAGGGTTTGTCGGTGGAGCAATCGGCACTTTTGCTGTGGTTATTGCTGCCGGTATGCAAAGTGGAACCTGGACCAAGTTGAGTCATTGGCTGATTATCGCCACTGTGATTTCGATTGCCGGGCCAATTGGAGATCTCACTGAGTCAATGATTAAGCGCAGTATGAATATCAAGGATTTCGGGACTTTGCTGCGCGGACACGGTGGAGCACTTGATCGCTTCGACAGTATTTTATTCACATTGCCAATTATTTATTATCTGACATTGGTGCTCACCCCTTGGGTTGTTTGATCCGTGAAGCGTGTTGCGATTGCTGGTTCAACAGGTTCGATTGGCAAACAAACTCTTGAAGTAATTGGTGCATCAAAAAATGAAGAATACGAAGTTGTAGCGATTAGCGCAAACGCTTCAGTTGCAGAAGTAGTTGCCCAGGCCAGAACATTTAAGCCAAAGCTAGTTGTCATAACCGATGAGTCGGCGCGAATAAATGTTGCTCGTGAGCTTTCAATTACAGATCCGAAAATAGAAGTTTCAGGTGATTCTGTACTGATGTCAGGCATTGCCGATGTAGTGGTAAATGGCGTTGTTGGCTTTGCTGGTTTATCCGTGACGATTGCAACACTCAAAGCTGGCAAGCGTCTCGCCCTTGCGAATAAAGAGAGTCTGATTGCTGCTGGGCCAGTTGTTGCGCCATTGCGAAAAATTGCTGGAGCTGAGATTGTCCCGGTCGATAGCGAACATTGCGCGATTCATCAATGCTTACGTAGTTCTGATAACAGTTCTCAAGAAGTTGCAAAACTTTTGCTGACCGCGAGTGGTGGACCGTTCAGGGGTCGTACAAAAAAATCCTTAGAACACGTCACGATTGAAGATGCGTTGAAGCACCCGACTTGGTCAATGGGACCGAAAATTACAGTTGACTCTTCAACTCTGATGAATAAAGGTCTTGAAGTTATCGAAGCTCACGAATTATTCGGTTTAGATTATGGGTCAATTGATGTTGTTGTTCACCCACAATCAATTGTTCACTCAATGGTTGAATTTCACGATGGTGCGACAATTGCACAGTTGTCGTTGCCCGACATGCGCTTGCCAATTGCCTACGCCCTTGAATACCCGCAACGATCAAGTGTGGGTTTTGGTGCGCTTGACTGGACAAAGCTTTCTCGACTTGATTTCGAATTACCTGACCGTGACACATTTCGCTGCCTTGATTTGGCTTATGCTGCCGGTCGTGTCGGCGGTACCGCGCCTGCCTGGTTGAGCGCTGCCAATGAAGTTGCCGTTGAGGCATTTCTTGCAGGTGACGTGCAATGGTCACAAATTCCGACCATCATTGAATCAACCATGCAACACCATGATGGTCTAATGCCAACCGAAGTTGAAGATATTTTAGAAGCAGACAAAGTTGCGCGCCATTGGGCTCGAGACATAGTGCGAAAGGGAGTTGTAAGTTGAGTTCGATTTATTCAAAGTTTCGCAATGAGATTGCCGCCGGTGGGGCAGTAGACGATCAAGATGTTGTAAAAAATAATCCGGCGACAACTTGGACAACTGTCGTTATCGTCATTGGTCTACTTGCGTGGCTGGGTGTTAAAAATCCGTGGTCGCTACTATTTGTGGTTGGGCTGATCATTTCAGTTTTTTTACACGAACTGGGTCACTTCGTAAGTGCGCGACGCAGTGGTATGAAGGTCACTCAGTTTTATATGGGATTTGGCCCAAGAGTATGGAGTACCAAGCGAGGCGAAGTTGAGTTCGGTGTAAGAGCATTGCCGATCGGTGCATTCGTGCGAATTGTTGGCATGAACAATTTGGATGAATGTGATCCTGCCGACGAGCCTCGCGCTTATCGCCAACAGTCTTATCCAAAGAGAATTTTTGTAATTACGGCCGGCTCGGTCATGCACATGGTTATTGCGGCGACTTTATTTATCGGCGTCTACGCAACAGCAGGTCGATTCGGCGATACAAAAGAGTTGCTGATCTACGGCGCGCCAGCCACTGGCTCGCCTGCAGAAGAAATTGGTTTGCGAGATGGCGATCAGATTTTGGCGATCAACGAAACCAAAATTGCCTCTCGAGAAGAACTGATAGAGACAATTGTTGCTTTTAAACCTGGTGACACAGTTCAGGTAGAAATTAAGCGCGATGGCGAAGTGTTTACACTTGGTGCAAAATTAATTAGCAATCCCGTTAATCCTCAGATTGCATTTTTGGGTATTTCGACTGACTCTTACAAATACGTGCGACAAAATATCTTTGGCGCTGTTGGATACGGGCTCACTGATGTTGTCACGGCTGCACGCGCATCAGTAACTGGTGTGTTTGTTGTAATCAACCCCGCGAACATTATTTCAAATGTCGTTGCTGCTGAACCCGACCCTTTAACTCGTCCGACGACTGTTGTTGGCGCGAGTCAAGTGGGCGGCGAGATAGGTCGTAGTGAAGGGCTAAAAGGTATTTTGCTTATGTTGGCCAGTGTCAATGTTTTTGTCGGAGTATTTAATATGTTGCCGTTTTTGCCATTTGACGGTGGTCACGCAGCTATCGCAACCTACGAAAGGTTTCGATCTCGCCGCGGTCGCGTTTATCGTGCTGATGTTGGCAAGATGGTGCCTGTGGCAACTACAGTCGTCGCGTTGCTGGTGATGTTGCTTTTCGCCGGTTTGTATCTTGATGTCACAAGTCCACTCGGCTGACCGCATTTATTTTTATGCACCAATCACAGTATGAGCGTAAAAAAACTCGACAGATAAAAGTTGGAAAAGTATTAGTTGGAGGCGATGCGCCAATCAGCGTGCAATCAATGACGATTACGAAAACTGCTGATGTCGACGGTACTTTGCAACAGATTTATGCTTTGGCTGCTGCGGGCTGTGACATTGTGCGGTGTACATGTAACGACGCGCAAGCAGCCGAAGGTTTGGCGCAAATTGTGCCACGATCACCTGTGCCAATTATCGCCGACATACATCACCAATATCGCATGGCATTGGCAGCACTTGAGGCTGGTGTACATGGGTTGCGGCTTAACCCGGGCAACATTCGTAAGCCTGAGCACATTAAGGCGGTGGCATCAGAAGCGCGCGATCGCGGTGTTTCGATTCGCATTGGTGTTAATGGTGGTTCTTTAGATTCTTCTCTATACGAAAAACACGGTGGTCTCACGGCCGCGGCGATGGTTGAATCGGCGCAACAAGAGTTGCGCTATTTCGAAGAAGTTAATTTTGATCTGGTCAAAATTTCAGTAAAAGCATCGAATGTTCCGTTGATGGTTGAGGCTTATCGCATGCTGAGTGTGATCACAGATTTTCCGTTGCATCTAGGCGTTACCGAAGCTGGCCCGCTGCCAGGCGGTTTGATTAAAGCCACTGCCGGTATCTCGACACTGTTGCTTGAAGGCATCGGCGACACAATTCGTTACAGCCTGACGGCCGACCCGATTGAAGAAGCACGAGCAGGTCGACAGTTGTTAGAAGCACTTGGTTTACGCGAAAGGAAAAACGTTGACTTAATTGCTTGTCCGAGTTGTGGACGCGCCGAAGTTGATGTGATTGATATTGCCCAACGAGCGCAGGCGGCATTCGCCGATAAGAAATTGCCGCTGCAAATTGCTGTGATGGGTTGTGTTGTTAATGGCCCGGGTGAAGCTCGCGAAGCAGACTTGGGTATCGCTGCAGGCAATAAGCGAGGACACTTGTTCGTCAAGGGTCGAAATGTCGCTGTGGTGCCAGAGTCTGAGATGGTTGAATCACTTGTCGAGTGGGCAACATTTATTCACGAACATGGCACCGATGCTGCGTTGAAGCGTGTTGACACAACCATTGCTGAGCGTGAAGCAGCTAAAGATCGCACGGCGGCGCTTGCTGAACACGGCGATGATGCCAACCATGATCACGAAAAAATCGTAGAAATTCGGCGTAAAGTTTCAGAAAACTAACGCGCGAATTAAAGCATTAACTGAAGAAATAGTTAGCTAGTCGCGAAAAGCTGACTATGGCTATGTTGCAATGTCGTAGGCAGTCGCAAAAGCTGTCGCCTCGTGACTGACGGAACGCGCCGACGCACCGCCAAAGTTTGTGGCAACTGTGCGACCAGGCCAAACGTCGCGCACCGTTGGATTGCGCGCTCTAAGGACCCACTGCCATTTCGAAATGCCAAGCCAAGTGCCATTGCGGTGTCATTGAGGTCGAGACAGTACCCATTTGGAAAGACGTCGAGTTCGCGAGCTAAAAATCGCATCACCCAGGTGGCGCTCGGGCCAATTATGCCTAGCCAAAATGTTTCGACGTATTCACCACAGGTGTCAAAGCCAGAGATATTGACAACAGGGTCAACCCATTCTGAAACGAATATTTCGCTATTAGTAAAGTCACAAAGATTTGAGTTCATAACAATTGTGTGTGCATTTGACTTTGGTTGCGGTGCTGATTTACAAAAAATGACGCAAGAATACTTACGTGATGGATATTCAAAACTCGAGGATTGACCCTCTCGCATTAGAGACTGCTTGCAAACTTGTTGCAGATGCGCGGCGAATAACGGTTCTAACTGGCGCTGGTATTTCAACTGATTCAGGTATTCCAGACTTTCGTGGTCCAAAAGGTTTATGGACGCTCAACCCAGATGCCGAGCGAGCGGCAACACTTCGCCACTATCTAAATGACGACGAGTTACGAAAGCGCTCTTGGCAAAACCGAATCAAATGGATACATGGCGACCCGCAACCAAATGCGGGGCACAGAGCGTTGTTTGAACTTGAGAAGCGTAATTCATTGGTTGCATTGATTACCCAAAATGTGGATGAATTGCACCAACGCGCAGGTCACGATCCGAGCAAAGTTATTGAAGTGCACGGCACACTTCATCGCACATGTTGTTGGAGTTGTAAAGATCGCCGACCAATGGCGCAAGCACTAGCAAGAGTTGTCGCCGGTGATTCTGACCCGAGATGTGTACTTTGTGATGGGATACTCAAGAGTGACACAATTTTATTTGGCCAGCCACTTGATCAAGATGTGATGGCTCGTGCGCTCGAAGCCAGTACTAATTGCGAAGTTTTCATTGCAGTTGGTTCTTCGTTGTCAGTATTTCCGGCAGCAAATACATTGCCTCGCGCGAAAAACTCTGGTGCCAAAGTAATCATCGTCAATGGGCAACCAACAGAGATGGATCACTACGCCGATGTTGTTATGAATAATGAAATTTCAGAAGTTCTGCCACAGATCTGCGGTGTCGTTAAATCCTGACCATAACGGTAGGGTATTGATATGTCTAGTTTTCGCGAATTGCTCGCCGATGCGAAGTCAAAAATCACAGAAATTGATACGCAAACTGCGGCCACAAAAATTGAAGCCAGTCAAGTTGTTGTTTTAGATGTTCGTGAGCCAGACGAGTATGAGCAAGGTGCGCTGCCAAATGTTGTGCATATCGCTCGTGGGCATCTCGAAGCGCAGATAGAAACAAAAATCGTCGATAAATCAGTAGAGGTAATTGTTTATTGTGCCGGCGGTGTACGCAGTGCCTTTGCAGCAAAAACTTTGCAAGAACTTGGCTACACAAATGTTTTGTCAATGGCAGGCGGATACGGAAAGTGGAAAGACGAAGGGCGCGCGTGGAGAACTCCAGCGCAATTGACTGCTGAGCAACGCAATCGTTATCAGCGACACTTGTCGTTGCCAGAGGTCGGCGTTGAAGGACAATCGAAATTACTTTCGAGCAAAGTCTTGTTACTCGGTGCAGGCGGTCTGGGTTCGCCAGCGGCAATGTATTTGGCCGCAGCCGGAGTCGGAACAATCGGCATTGTCGACATGGACGTAGTTGATGCTTCAAATTTGCAGCGACAAATTTTGCACAACATTGATCGAGTAGGCGAGAGAAAAGTTGATTCTGCTAAAAAAACGCTGACGATGATTAACCCTGATGTTGATGTCGTAACTTATGACACGCGCCTGTGTGCAGAAAATGTCATTGAAATTCTCACCGGCTACGACGTAATTGTTGACGGTGCAGATAATTTTCCGAGCAGATATTTGTTAAATGATGCGAGCGTAAAACTGGGCATTCCGGTTGTGCACGGTTCTATTTTCAGATTTGAAGGCATGGTAAGCGTGTTTCATCCAGTGCTTGGTCCGACGTATCGAGACATGGTGCCTGAGCCACCACCATCAGAACTCGCACCAAGTTGTTCTGAAGCTGGAGTGCTTGGTGTGTTGCCAGGAATTGTCGGCTCAATTCAGGCACTTGAGGCATTAAAGATTTTGCTAAATCTTGGCGAGTCATTAATCGGAAAAATACTTGCTATTGACACAACTGAGATGACTTTCAGGACATTTAAATTGCAACGTGATCCGAACAATGCTGTGACGTATGACAATCGAGAACGAATTCAAATCCGTGATCTTGAAGGCGCGTGTGCGCCATGGCTCGCGCACTAGCTCTCTAGCTAACTAGACAACTAGTTAACTCGGCGCAGCTAGCCCAGGTCGTATGATTATCTAGTGCGTTTTGCCATAGTGGGAGCAGGTTTTACCGGTGCTGTAGTAGCCCGAGAGCTAGCAACTGCAGGCCACAAATCAGTGGTCTTTGACACTCGCGATCACGTTGCTGGCAATTGCCACACGGCTCGTCACGAAACAGGGGTGCTGGTGCACACCTACGGGCCGCACATTTTTCACACGCAGCACGAGCATGTCTGGGAGTACATCAACCGTTTTGGCGAGATGCTTTCGTACAACCACAAAGTCAAAGCGATCTCAAAAGGCGAAATGTATTCATTACCCGTGAACTTGACGACAATAAATCAGTTCTTCGGCACCGACTTTACGCCGCAACAAGCCGAAGCGTTTATCGCCGCAAAAGGTGATGCGACTATAACTTCGCCTGTGTCTTTCGAAGACCAGGGTTTGCGATTTGTCGGACGCGAATTGTACGATGCATTTTTCTCCGGGTACACCGCAAAGCAATGGGGGGTCGACCCAAAAGATTTGCCTGCAAGTATTTTGGCGCGGCTACCTGTGCGATTTAATGAGGATGATTCGTATTTCAATCATCCTCATCAGGCAATCCCAAAAGAAGGCTATACGCCAATCGTTGAGGCAATTTTGAATCACCCGAATATTTCTCTGCGCCTGAGTACAAAGTTCTCGCCGAAAAATACGAGTGAGATGGGCGAGTTTGGTGAATTTGATCATGTCATTTGGACAGGACCGATTGACGCTTACTTCGATTATGAATATGGTCGACTTGGTTATCGAACACTTGATTTTGTCGCCGAGACGAGTGACGGCGATTATCAGAAATATCCAGTTGTAAATTATTGCGATGTAGATGTGCCTTACACGCGAATCACTGAGCACAAACATTTTGCACCATGGGAGAGCCACGACCGCACAGTGGTGTATCACGAATACTCGCGATTGTGCGGCGAGGGCGATACGCCGTACTATCCGATTCGTCGCGTCAAAGAAAAAGAATTGTTACTTAATTATGTGCAGCGGGCAAGAACAGCAACTGGTGTCACTTTTATGGGCAGACTGGGTACTTATCGCTATTTAGACATGGATGTAACGATTCATGAAGCACTCGGCGCGTCGCACGAGATGCTTAACTGTTTAGCGAGCAATAAACCGTTGCCTTCATTTTCGATAGATCCGATGGTATGAAATGACAAGTTTTTTATTACAGCGTTTGGTTTTACCGCGTGCTGAAACTACAGAGCCGTTGCTTTATGTTCGAACACATGGTGATGTGAGTTTCGCTAATGAAACTGCGGTGCTTACTAAAGGCGCTGAAATTAGCTTTGATACTTCATTCGGAGTATTCGCCGCTGGTCGGTGGAAGCGTCTAACTTCGGTTGATTGTCTGAGCGTAACTGTTCATGCTTCTGGCTCTGGACGAATTGAGTTGGTTGGTGTTAGATCAGTGGCCCGTGGGCTCTCACTACAAGAAAAAATTATCGCCAGCGCCGGAATCTCTTCAAGTGGCAAAACAACATTAGAAGTGCCTGACTTTGCAAAATCATCAATCGGAACTTATTTCATTAGAGTCAGCGCCGAGCAGTCAGATGTAGTCGTTTCTGGCGGACAATGGACGACTAAAACAACAGCACCACGCGAAGTGCGCCTGAGCCTTTCAATTACAACTTTCAATCGCCAAGATTATGTAAAGCCAACTGTGGCTAAAGTTTTACAGCTAGTTGAAAATGTTGACTCTTTGCGCGACCGTATGCGAATTCTCGTAGTTGACAACGCACGAAATATCAATTTTGATACTGCGCCGAATGCTCCCATAAAGGTTGTTCAGAATCCAAACTTGGGTGGCGCTGGTGGGTTCGCCCGCGGAATTATTCATTTGCGCGATGAAGGTTGGTCAACTCACGTGTTGTTGATGGACGACGACATCACACTTGAGCCAGAAGCGCTTGTGCGAACATTTGCACTGTTCACTTTTGCGTGCGATGCGAATCTTTGTATTCACGGAGCGATGCTTAGCGAAGAGCAAGCGTGGATGCAATTTGAGGCTGGCTCCAAGTATCGCTGGAGGTCTCTATACCCGTTGCGAGCTATCGGTCGTGAAGATGACCTTCGTGAACGCAAACTTGCATTGCGTGACGCTCATGAAAAAAAGTTTGCGTATACAGCTTGGTGGTACACAGCGTTTCCAATTTCAATTACACGTGACAATCCGTTGCCGGTTTTTGTGCGCGGTGACGATGTCGCGTTTGGCTTGATGCATACCGGTAAACACAGCGTGACACTGAACGGTGTAATTGTGTGGCACGCAGACTTTGGTTTAAAAAACAATCCGTCGTCACTATTTTATGAGAAGCGAAATTTCGCGATAGTCGACACGCTTGTATTTGCGAATCACCACTGGTGGCACTTAGCGCGCCGATTCATCGCATTGAGTTTTCGCAATCTGTTTTCAATGCGTTACGCCAGCGTTGAATACATGATTCGTGGGGTGCGGGCGTACTTGGCTGGCCCCGACGCGTTGATGGCAACAGATCATTCGGCGCTGCATGACGAGTTACGTAAAGTCACGGAAGAAAAGCCAGGACCACTGCCGGCTGAACTAGCAGCAGTTGCGATTACAAAGCCGAGGCCAAAGGCGATTCGGCTAATTGGTTTCGCTCTGGCGATTCCACTTGTGGGTGGCTATATCTTGCCGAAGATAATGCGCAGAGATGTTCTCAAGACTGCGCCAATTGACTCACGCGCTGTTGGACTTGCAACTCGGTACAACCGCATTTTGTATCGCCACGACCGTTTACCTGAAGGTTTTTTGGTCGAGCGCGACTCGCGTCGATTCTTCTCGCTATTGCGCGAGGTGTGCGTAGTGACCAAAGATATTGCACTTAACTATCGTCGTCTCAAGCGTTTATACAAAGCGGCTTACCCGACTTTGGTTAGCGACGATTCATGGCACGCCCACTTCGCAAATAAATAATTTTTAGTTATTTAGTTGTAACGACCGCGGCGCTAGCGGCAAGAAGTGAAAGCCAAGTTGTTCGATCAATCACACCAGTTTGCTTGAGTCCAACAGTCTTTTGAAATCTCTTCAATTGTTTGGAAGTGCCAGAACCAAAGATTCCATCGGCTTTCATTTTTACTGCAAGCACGCGGCTTAGAGCAGTTTGTGCCGCCGCCACAGAAGTATGGTTTGATTTCAAGCCCAGTGAGAATGTTGTCGAGTCAATGCCTAAAGCGGCGAGAACTGCCACATCCGCAATGCCATCAATTGGCAAACCTTTGAGCTCTTCTAGCTTTGCCACCGCGGTTGCGGTACCTTTGCCGAAGTTCCCATCCGTAGAAAGTTTTTGTTTCTTGTTAAGTCCAAGCGCTATGTTTAGTGCCTTCTGCAATGTTGAAACAGGCGCGCCGCGGTTGCCGGTTGTCAAAGGCACGGCAAGTGGTAAAACACTTGAAGCATTAACTGTGATTAAACCTTGTGTACGCAGCGCGTCAAGTTGGTTACGTAGAAACAATGCAAACTCGGCACGGCCAGTAGTAGTGAGGTGCACATCATCACGAAACCAGCGCGATTGAGACGATGCACTGCTCGCCGCATTCCAGTCAAGAACCGAAACATTCGGATTTGTTGCTGCCGCCGTAGAAAATGCAACATTTGACAGAGCGTAATTTTGCGATGATCGTCGTGTTGAAAGATTTATGAAAATTATTCGCTGAACATTGCGAGAGTTGAGAGCGTTAACAACTTGAGTCACATCACTAGACATTGTGCTCGGGTCATCGTTGTAGCCCAGTTGTATCACGGCAATCGCCGGAAACTGTTCTGGAGTCAGAGAGTTAATTATTGCGAGCGCATCTGGTGAACCTTTGTCAGGAGTTACACAGGCTGGTCCAACCATGCATCTATTCGAAAGCGCTTGAAAATTTATTGAAGGATATGCGGGTGTGACTGTCGCACTAAATTCTGTGGCGATACTTTCGCCAACTGAGTCACCGACAAACAGCATTGCGCCTACTGCGCCGGCATCTAATGGTGCTCCAAATATTGGCGTCACACCAAACCATGGTGATGGAAGATCAAATGCTGTGCGAAAACTCCAGCCTGACATTTTTACAGAGCCAGTCGTGCCCGTGACCGTAACTTCGACGGCGTAACCACCCCAATCTCCGCCCAATCCATCATTGGCTGTCGTTACAGATGTGAGAATTCCGATTTGTGGATACTTCGCCACAATTTGCGCCGCAGAGAAACCACGAGACCAAACCATCAATGAACTGTTGGCAGCAAGATCGCCTTGATCAACTTGCGCCGGAAACGCGCCACCGGCAGTTCGCCCTCCATTTGAAGATGAAAACTCGGCACGAACGACATTGCCTTGTTGGTTGCGAATAACTACGCCAGCCGTTTCAAGAACTGCTCTATCTGTATTCGCGGATTCTAAAACTGTTGGTGTGGCGTTTACTGCAGTGCGTAAAGCTGCGCCACCGTAAACTTGGCAGTCTTGGGTGTCACAAGTTTTGGCCAAGCCAGAATAGCGATTTTCAGTTACCGAGTACGACCGAGCAGCAACAGCCTGCGCGCGCAGAGCATTCATTCCGGCGCCACCAGCAGCATCACCCCAACTTGATGGCGATTCACGTGGCACAACACCGCGAAGATAATCGTCAAGGCGAGCGATGTTGATCGTGCGATTTTCATTTTTGGTGTTGTTCATCGCACGAATTAATCCGCGATAGTAGCGAACTTGGTTGAAACCATTTGCCTTTGGTTCGCAAAGTCC
>JBILAG010000123.1:0-4308 GCA_044354345.1 Ilumatobacteraceae bacterium
TGACTTTGATGACCATTTGTTGTGACCAGGCGTCGCCAGCAGTCGGCACAATCGTTGCCCCCGCGGCGGAGAAGTGAGCGTCTTCAATTGATGCACCAAGACCAGCTCCAGTCTCGACGAATACTTCAACTCCCGCACGCTCAAATTCTCGAACTCCATCAGGGGTTATCGCAACTCGACCCTCAGAAGTTTTGGTCTCTTTGGGAACTCCTAGGGTTTTGATTTTTGCCGTATTCATCTATTTATATGTCTAGCCTATTTATGTCTTGAATTCGGAAAAAGAAAGTTACATATGTCATGCTTGGAGATGTAAGAATTAATAATTAGGCGAACTAAACAAATTCGTAAATTAATTCGGGCATTGGCACTAATTGTTTTGGGGGTGTTAGTTGAATAGCGAGCGCGGATCAGTTGAACTTTTAAATGTCACCAAACGTTACGGTGATGTGGTCGCGGTCAATTCACTTAACTTAGAAATTAAGTCTGGTGAGTTTCTCTCGTTACTCGGTCCGAGCGGCTGTGGCAAAACTACAACACTGCGAATGTTGGCAGGTTTTGAACAACCAGACGAAGGATTTGTGCGGATCAGTGGAGAGTATGTCCAAGGGGTACCCCCATACAAGCGCGATGTCAATACCGTGTTTCAACACTATGCATTGTTTCCACATATGAGTGTTGCCGAAAATGTTGCATATGGGTTGAAGCAAAAAGGTGTTGCAAAGTCTGAAATCGGCACGAAGGTGATTGAAGCGCTTGACATGGTACAAATGTCAAAATTGGCCGGTCGTAGGCCACGACAACTTTCTGGTGGTCAGCAACAAAGAGTTGCAGTAGCGCGTGCACTAATTAATCGTCCAAGTATTTTGTTGCTCGATGAGCCGCTAGGTGCACTAGACCGAAAATTGCGCGAAGAAATGCAGATTGAACTCAAACTTCTTCAAAGCCGTCTTGGGATTACGTTTATCTTCGTGACTCACGATCAAGAAGAAGCAATGTCAATGTCTGACCGAATCGCAATCATGCTTGACGGACATGTTGAACAACTCGGAGATCCAGAAACCGTTTACGAACATCCGACCTCGGCGTTCGTAGCTGGGTTCGTTGGTCGAAATAATTTCTGGCGTGGCGTGGCGACATCTAATGGCGCTGTAGCCAGCGACGGAACAGTGTTTGTTGCGACGCGACCCGAAGAAACAGTACCAGCAGGTAAAGAGGCACTTGCCGCAGTAAGACCTGAGACGATCAACTTGTCGGCGACCAAACCGAGTTCGGATACCAACTTCGTGAGTGCGCGAGTTGCTGGCGTATCGCATTTCGGCGACGTGTTGCAATATGTGGTGACAGCTGGATCTCGCGACTTACTGGTGCAAGTGAGCCGCACCGACCCTTCTCGATTTGCGGTTGGCGAATCAGTCTGGTGCACATGGGCCGCCGAAGATGTCTATTTATTCTCGGCACGACAGGCAGATCTTGTGCTTGCAGGTACGACTAATGCGTGAGTGTCTGGCTATTATTTAAAAAGTCAAAGTAGATACGTAGCCAAATCAATATTTGGTTAACAAACCAATCAAAGGGGATATCAATGAGCGATGAAAAAAAACAATTGAAGATGTTGGCGCCAGAGGGTTTTCGCGAAAAACTTTCACGACGTGCATTTCTTCAAGGCGGCACCGCAGTTGCTGGTTTCGCTTTGATTGCAGCCGCATGTGGTGGTTCAGATAGTGCAACCGAAACTTCAACTGCCGACACAGCTGCGAGCGATGCGGCTAGCACCGAGGGCCTTGCCTCAGGTGAGTGGAGCAGAGTTATCAATCAGGCAAGTGGCACTCTGGCGATGTACACATGGGGTGACTACAACGATCCAGAACTCGTAGGCGCGCTCGCTGGATCAACGCTTAACGTTTCGATGAAGGTTGACTATTACGCGAGCAATGAAGATCTAATTACAAAACTTGCAGCAAGTGCGGGTAGTAGTGGTTTCGACATTGTTGTGCCGACTGGGCCATATATCCCGCAGATGATTGAAAAGGGTTTGATCCAAAAACTTGACAAGTCGTTGATTCCGAATATGGTCAACGTCGACCCGAACTATCTTGCACAAGATTGGGACCCAACAAATGATTACTCAGTTTGTAAGAACTGGGGCACAACTGGTTACTTTTACGACACAACAAAAATTTCGAAAGAACTCACAACTTGGCAAGATTTCATTGATACTTGCATGGGTGAAGCAAGTGGTAACTGCTCGGTTATTGACGCAGCACCAAACTATTGCGGCATGTGGTTCTGGGCAAATAAAATCAACTGGAACACCGAAGCAACAGCAGACCTTGATGCGTGTGAAAAATTCTTGGTTGAAGAGTTTGCACAACATATCAAAGCATTTGATAGTTACCCTTCAACGAAACTTGCGGAAGGCGCTTATTCAATTGCAATGGCATGGAATGGCGACGCTCGTCAGGCTTATGTGCGCATCGAAGAAGCGGGTGGAAACCCGAGCGACTGGAAGTGGGTACTTGGTTCGCCAAACACAGAGTTGTGGATGGACACTTACTGCGTTGCAGCAGGGGCACCAAATGCCGAGGCTGCACACGCTTGGATCAACTGGGATTTGATTCCAGAGGTTTCAATCAAAGATCTCAGCTACCACGGCTATCACACCGGAATGAAGAACATGTCACAACTTATTTCTGAAGTTGCCCCAGATCTTGTTAAGGGCGACATGATTTTCTTCGGCGATGAGCAAGTAGCGACGATGCAGACACAAGTGATTACACCAGCGCTTGATCGCTTGATCGACATCTTGAATAAATCCAAGGCGAAAGCCGGAGGCTGATTTGGTGTGACCGTATCGGTCGCTTCATTTTTACGCAGGAGATGGCGAGGGCCTAAATATCTTCTCGCCATCCCTGCGATCATTTGGTATCTAGTTTTTTTCGCAGCGCCAATCGCGTTTATCGTTCTTTATTCGTTCGGTACTAAAGATTCATCAAAACTCGTACCGGTAGATCTAGGCAGCCTTTCAACTAAAAGCTATTCGGCTGTATTTGATGAGACATTTTTTAAGACCTTTCGTGCGACATTACGTATCTCGGTTCTAGCGACTTTTTTATGCGTCGTGATTGGGCTACCAGTTGCATATTTTGCGGCATTCAAAGTTGCCGAAAAATGGAAGGCTGTAATTCTCGCAGCTGTCGTGGTACCAAGTTTTACTAGTTTTTTGATTCGTACTGTCGCGTGGCGTATTCCACTTGCGCCCAATGGCACGTTTTCGAAGTGGCTCGTTGGAATGGGTTGGATTTCAGATAACGGTATTCAAATTCTTGAAACTCCAATGGCAGTACAAATCGCAATTGTTTATAACTATTTAGGTTTTATGATCTTGCCGCTTTTTGTTGCGCTTGACCGAATTGACGTTCGAATGCGAGAGGCAAGTAAAGATCTTGGTGCGGGCCGAATTGCAACATTTATTAGTGTCACATTGCCACTTGCTGGCCCAGGCATCGTGGCCGGTGTGCTACTTACATTTATCCCGATGTGCGGAGATTATGTCACTGCGACAGTGTTGGGTGGCGCAAAAGGAAACATGATTGGGGCAATGATCGCATCGCAATTTAGTGGTGCACAGAACTGGCCACTGGGCTCGGCAATGGCGATCTTGATGATTGCCGCTGTGCTCTTGGTGCTGATAGTTGGCTTTGTCATAACTTGGCTAGCACCCAGAGCCGCAATGTTGGCGTCTCCAATTATTCAAATTGTACGGCGAGCAATCTACGAGCGATCAGTTGCCCGTAGACAAATTGTTAAGCAAGAGTTTCGTAAGAAGTTTGAAGCGCTTCCAAAATTATTGTCCGCGTGGACTGTTTTGGTTTTGGTATTTCTGTTTATTCCAATCTTGCTTGTGTTCCTTCATTCATTTAACTACGGCGGCTCGTTCACGATTTGGTCGGGAAGAGCAAGTACGAAATGGTGGGGAGAACTGTTTAATGGCGGTGTGATGGTCGCACTACTAATTCGATTCGCCGTTGTTATTTTCGCGGCGTTGATTTTTGTTCGCATCAACCGACGTCGAGAAAGATTCTCAAAGAGAGTTCTGTCACTTGTTATGCCATTGTCGTTTGTTTTTGCCGTGATCTTAAATGGTTTGATAACAGAGTGGTACCGCACGATTTTTGACTTCGCAGGTATCGGTGATTCGATTCGAAATTCGTTCATCGCTGCGTTCGGCGCCACGGTAATCGCGGTGCTTATCGGAGGCATGTCAGGTGTTGCCTTGGCGCGAAGGCCAGGTAACTGGACAAAGTTTTT
>JBILAG010000124.1:0-4304 GCA_044354345.1 Ilumatobacteraceae bacterium
CCATTGTTGCTTTCAGGTTTAACACAACGCACCGAAAATGAATTGGTAATCGTCGCAGCACCAACTGGATTAATGGCAGGGCAACTCCGCGATGATCTCGTCGCGTTTCTGCCCGAGCGAGATGTAGTTCTGTTTCCGGCGTGGGAAACCTTGCCGTTCGAGCGAGTGAGCCCGAATGTCGAAACCATGGGTCGCCGACTCGAAGTCTTGTGGCGAATCAAAAATGATCCGCCAAAAATAATTGTCACGGGTGTGCGTGCGTTACTGCAACACCTCAGCAACACCGTGGTTGAACCACTGGTAATAAAACAAAAAACACAAGTCGATATGGATGAATTGATTTCAACTCTCGCCCGTTTTGGTTATCGTCGAGAAGAACTCGTTGAACACCGCGGCGAATTTGCGCGGCGTGGTTCAATCATTGATGTATTTCCGTCTACGGCTGACACGCCAATTCGTATTGATTTGTGGGGCGACGAAGTTGATCGACTGACCACGTTTAACGTCAACGATCAGCGCAGCACTGATGACCTAGACACTGTGCAAATATTTCCTGCACGAGAATTAATTATCAATTCAGAAGTTGCCGCTCGTGCACAAAACTTGATCTCCGAAGAACCTTGGGGTCAAGAAAATTGGGAGCGCATCGCTCAAGGTGCGACTTTTGACGGCATGGAGTCTTGGTTGCCATGGGTTGCAACAGATAGCAAAGTACTAACTGATGTATGCGCCGAGTCAGCATCGGTTCATATCGTGTTGATTGAGCCACGAAGATTGCGCGACCGCGCACGCGATTTGATCGCCGAAGAAGATGACTTAGCAAGAGCGTTGGCATCGACATGGTCACGAGATCCTGATCAAAAATATCCGAGACTGCACTCAGAAATTGAGTCGTTTCTTAAAAATACAAATGCCGAGTCAATAATTTCGCTTAGCCCAGTTGCTGATTCTCCTGGTGCGGCGAGCATTGAATCATCAACTTGGGGTCAAGCAACTGGCGATACCGAAGCGCTCGCCAACAGAATTTTGCGATTTGTCACCAAAAAGTTTCGTGTGATAATTGCTGCCGACACGCAAAGTTCGGCACAAAGATTTTTTGAAGTATTGACTCTTGAAGGTGTCACGGTTCGGTCGCTTGAACAACAGGCAACTGCAATCACGAGCCCCGGTGTTTCGATCGTCGTTGCGTCACTTCACAGTGGTTGCATTATTAACGCTCACGATCTGGCGATAATCACAGAGAGTGACTTGACTGGTCGACGGCGAACACATCGTCATACCAAACCAGTTAAACGAAACTCGCTAAGTGTTTTTGAAGATCTTAAACCTGGCGACTACGTAGTTCACCATGTGCATGGAGTTGGCAAATATCTCGGCATGTCAAAACAGTCGATGGGTGGTGTTGAACGCGACTACATGCAGTTGCAATACAACAACGGAAATCTATATGTGCCAACCGATCACATAGATGCGATTCGACAATACATCGGCGGAGAAACTCCAACTCTGAATCGCATGGGTGGATCTGATTTTGCAAAATCCAAGGCACGTGTGCGAAGTGCGGTGCGCGAAATTGCCCAAGAACTTGTCGTTCTCTATCAACGTCGCGTAACTGCTGCTGGGCATGCGTTTGCCAGTGACACCGCTTGGCAACATGAAATGGAAGCGGCATTTCAATTTGTTGAAACGCCAGACCAACGAATCGCAATCATCGATACCAAAGCCGACATGGAGCGTGAAGTTCCAATGGATCGGCTCGTTTGTGGCGATGTAGGTTTCGGCAAAACCGAAGTAGCGGTGCGTGCCGCATTTAAATGTATTCAAGACGGAAAGCAAGTTGCAGTTCTCGTGCCGACAACTTTGCTCGCGACCCAACACGGCACAACTTTCACATCACGCTTTAACGGATACCCAATTCGAGTTGAAGTGCTGTCAAGATTTCTGACAGCCAAACAAGCAAAACAAGTTCTGCAGGGTCTTGAGTCTGGACAAATTGATTGTGTAATTGGCACACATCGATTGCTTCAAGAAGGCGTGAAGTTTAAAGATCTCGGACTTTTAGTTGTCGACGAAGAACAGCGATTCGGTGTGCAACACAAGGAGCAAATGAAACAGCTCAAAACGAATGTCGATGTTTTGACTCTCACCGCAACGCCGATACCGCGCACACTCGAAATGAGTCTTGTCGGCATACGAGACTTGTCTTTACTCAATACTCCCCCTGCAGATCGACAACCGATTCTTACTTTTGTTGGTGAAGAAGATGACCGTGTCGCAACTGAAGCGATTCGTCGCGAGTTGTTGCGTGATGGCCAAGTATTTTGGGTGCACAATAGAGTTCGATCAATTGAAGATCGTGCACGCGAGTTGCGCGAGTTGGTGCCAGAAGCACGAATCATTGTGGCACACGGGCAAATGGATGAGGCGAATCTTGAGCGAGCCGTACAAGATTTCTGGGAAGGAAAATACGACGTACTTGTTTGCACGACAATTATTGAGAGCGGCATTGACATGCCAACTGTTAACACACTCGTCGTCGAGCGCGCCGACTTATTAGGCCTCGGACAACTGCATCAACTTCGCGGCCGCGTTGGTCGAAGTGGGCAACGTGCCTACGCATATTTGTTTCACCCTCGCGACAGGGCATTATCTGAACACGCATACGAAAGACTTCGCACGATCGGTGAAGCGACAGATCTTGGTAGCGGATTCAAAATCGCAATGCGCGATCTTGAAATTCGCGGGGCAGGAAACCTGCTAGGTGAAGCGCAAAGTGGCCACATCGCCGCAGTCGGATACGACCTCTACTGCCAACTTGTCACCGAAGCAGTCGCTGAAATGAAGGGTGAGGTGCCGAAGATTCCGGTCGAACTAAAAATTGATGTTCCGATCACGGCATTTTTACCAAATGATTATGTCGAAAAAGAAGAGCTACGACTTGATGCATATAGGCGACTCGTTGCTGTTCGAACTCACGCCGATGTGCAAGATATAAAAGCAGAATGGCAAGATCGCTTCGGAGAGTTGCCTGAGCCAGCCAAGTCTCTATTAATGGTCGGCTCGCTTCGCGCCGAGTGCCATCGCATCGGTCTGCGTGAAATTATTGTTTCGGATAATCGCGCCAAACTCTCACCGATCACTCTTAAGGCAAGCGAGTCAATGCGCCTTGTGCGATTGTCGCCATCGGCAACATATCGCGAGCAGTCGAATGACCTGAGCATTGCGATTCCGCGCGGTCAAGAGCCAGCTTCGTATCTAGTCACATTTATGCAAGAACTTGTCGAAGAAGTGGCACTAGGGTAAGGGCGATGAAAAATAATAAAACAAATTCTTTTAGTCTCGCAACGACTGCTTTTGTGACTTTCGCAGTTGTTTTATCAAGTTGCGGTTCAACTTCGAACTCTGCCGCCGAAGTCGGTGGCAAGAAAATTTCTCGTGATGAACTTGAACTTACAATTACAGAACTCAGCGATGCCGGACAAACACCAGTAGTTGATGGTGAAATTGCTGGCGATACCGCACGAAGTGTTCTTACTGCTTTGATTCAAGGTGCTGCGGCAGATGTGATCCTCAAGAAATATGGACAAGAGATAACCAAAGCCGACCGTGACGAGATCGCCGTGTCAGTTAGCCAAAGTACAGACACGACCGAATTTACTGAACACCTAAAGAATTTAATTATTGAACTTAACGCTGGCGGACTCGCTCTCAACCGAGTTGTCGCACCAGATGCCAAATCGGCAGCAAAGCTGTACGACGAAGCACCTGCATCGCTTGGTGTGATGTGTGTTCGACATTTAGTGGTCAAGGAAGAAGCAAAAGCTACAGAGGCTCTTAAGAAAATTACAGATGGCGCCGATTTCGCAACTATCGCCGGAGAATATTCGATTGAACCAAATGCAAAAGTATCTGGTGGTGCACTTTCTGGCGAAAAAAATGCTTGCATGTTGCTAAGCGAATATCAAAGTAGTTTTGATCCTGACTTCACTGCTGGCGCGTTACTCGCCAAGCCAGGCGTTGCAACTGGCCCAGTTAAATCAAGTTTCGGATATCACATAATTTTGGTTCGACCATTCGTCGAAGTCGCTCCCGACATCTCGGCGTTACTTGAAGCAAACGCTGGAGTACTTCTTCTTAATGGATACCTTGCGACAACGAAAATAAAAGTTGACTCTGCCTACGGCCGCTGGAACCCTTCCAGTGGCACCATCATCGCAAACTAAGTTGACAAGCGCATGACCGCGCAAATCACAATTGTTGGACTTGGCCCAGGCTCGGCTGGTTCGATAAACCACGAAACTTTA
>JBILAG010000125.1:0-4204 GCA_044354345.1 Ilumatobacteraceae bacterium
CGTCGTGCCTCAGGCCTCGCCACCCGCCTTTAAAGTTTTCTTTAACTCGAATTCGGGTGCGATGTAGAGTACTGAGACTTTCGTTGTTGCAAACTCTGCGAACTTAGTAAGCGGCGTCAAGATCTCATCTAATTTTGTTGGTTCTAAATCGGCGTCATCGAGATCGCGAATCAGAAAAATGTCTGTCCCGATTGAGCAACTCAGGTCGAACTCTGCTTTTTCTGGCAGCAAAGGCTCAAGCAGTTCAATTGCTGTGTTTATTGCTTCACCATCGTCATCATCGTTTCGGCCGTGATCAAGAAGGTACTGCAACGAGATTATTGATTCATCTTCATCTAACGAAACTTCGGTCACAAACAGTTGCAACCCACGGTATTTGATTTCATGATTTCCGCTATGTTCAATTTCTTCCCAAATTCGATTATCTGCATCTTTATACAAGCTCGGCGCACTATCACCGGCGTACTTTCCACCTCGGTCTTTGAACCAATCTATAACTGGCTGGAATTTCTCCATTCGTACCTCCTTTTGTTTGGGTTATTTGAAAATCACCTTCACTGCTCGGTCGAGACGCTCGACCAATTTTGGTGCAACTGTTGACTTGCTGAACTCTGCAACCAAACTTGTGTACCACCATTTTTGTTCATCAACCCCGGCGTTGAATGGTGGGCTGACAAAAATCTGTTTCGCCGTCAAACCCTCTAACAGAACCAAATTCGCTGTGGTTTCGGCGTTATGAACTTTGTCTGCCAACGCAACAAGAATCGCAGCGTTCGTAACTGGCTCGGCAATCATCTCTCGAAGATGAACAATGTAGTTTTCTTTTCGTTCACGCCACGGCAGTTTCTCTTCTTTAAATGAATCGGTGCATGCAATAACTATTTTTGCAATCTCTGGGCCAGCCAACGCCCCAAGCAAGAACGTGTCTTTAAGATCAGTGTCTTCGATGACATCGTGCAATAGGGCTGCCCCTGCTTGAACTTCGGTTCCGCCGTGTTCAATCACCAGCGCACTAACGGCAAGCAAGTGACTTATGTAAGGGATAGTTGTGCCCTTGCGAACGCCGTCTTTATGCTGCTCGGCAGCGATCTCAAAAGCATCAAGAAGTATGGCCGTCGGCTGCCAATTGGGCATCAGTTTCTCGGTCATTTGAGCCTCGTTTCTTACACCTACATATATAGGTCAGGGGTGTTGCGGAGTTGCCGAGCAATCCAGTCATCTTTGTCGAGAGTGTTAATCAGCCAAACCGCATAATCCTTTGGTAGGTCAACAATTTTCGTCCCCTTGTGCTTGCCAAAAGGCATCACTGCGTCTGGGTCAACAGCCTGTTCTAACTCAATTAACTCATTAATTGATAATGATTTGCTCTGCGAAAAGTGCTTCAACAATGCAAAGCATGTCTCGACATCGTCAAGCGCCCGATGCGTCGGCACCTTATGAACACCACAGATTTTCGCAAGCACGGCCAATTTGAAACTCGGCGCCGCTGGGTAAATCTTACGACCCAAGTTCATCGTGCAGAGTTGTGTCGCTTGGCCACAAAATGGCGCAAACATTGGCAGATCAAACTTCGCGTTGTGCGCCACGACCAGAACGTTGCTATTTCGAAATTTGTCAGCATGTTGCACCGTAATAAAGTCGTCAAGAGTTGGTGCATCTTTAACCATCGCATCTGAGATTCCGTGTACTTTTTCGGCACCATGTTCAATCGGCATTTGTGGATTAATCAGCGATTCAACAGAATTAATCTCGCAGAAATCTTCATCAAATTCGAGCCACGCAATCTCAACAGGCCGGTAGCCGGGCGCTAGTCCGGTCGTCTCAAAGTCAACAACAATGTAGTTATCAAACGTGCTGTTTTTAATAACTACCCCCTGCCAATAAATAGTAGTCACTCTTTGTCTCGTTGCCGAAATTAGCTCAAGTCGGCTTTTGTCATCTGAACTGTCTTTGAACCGTGGGTTTTCGGGTTGTTGCATGTCGGCAGATTTTCTAGCTTGATGTGCAGAACGATACTTATTTCGCACTCCGGACAAAAATATTTATCGTTGATTTTTGGTTGGGGTTGTGGTTGAGATTCTTGTTGCTGCAATTGTGTCTCCTGATTATTATTTGGTGGTTTGTGATTTACAAATTGAGCACCATAGCAGCAAATGTTGCACGGTTCACAAATATCTCTGCTATACCTATGTGCTACAACTTCGAGTGGAGGTATTTATATGAACGAATCGTTCACAGTTGAAGAGATTGCAGAATTAATTAGAGATGAGGGTTATAAGGCGCTTGTCACAATTGATGAAGACGAAGATGCATTCATTTCATCCGCTAGTAATGGCACTGAGTGGTTTGTTTCGATGCACGGTCTTGCACCGTTTTATGGTTCAATCTCGTTTCGTTGTTTGCTGTTTCCTGATGGTGACCCAATCGAAGAATGCAATAAGTTCAACAACGATTATCGTTTTCTTAAGCTTTACCGGGTTGTTGACGAAGACGAAGAGGATGATAAGGGCAAGTTCTACGCTCGCGCAGAGATGGATTGTGACTTTGCCGGTGGCGTTTCTAAGTTGATGGTTTCGGCCACGATTCGCCGTTGGATCGTAATCCTCGAGATTGCCGAAGCCGCGATTTATGGCAAGTTGTCGAGCAGGCTCGAGAGCGAGAACCAATAATGCCTGCAAAGACCAAGAAACCCGCCAAAACAGCCAAATATTGCGTTGTAATCATTGAATTAGACACAAAATTGCGTGGCCGAGATAAAACAAAGCCACACCTATATATAGGTATCTCAAAGACGCTGCCCGAAGCACGGCTCAAGACGCTCAAAGGGCCTGGGTCTGCCGGCCCAGATTATGCACGAGGGCACTATGTCAAAATTTATGAGGCTAGCCCTTACTCAAAACCCAGAACGTCTGCTGCGGTTGCTCGCCGACGACGCGACGAGCAAATTGAGAAATACATCCGCCGTGGTCACTTCGTAAACAACGGCGAGAAGTTTCACGTCTATGTAATTGATCTAAAACAAGACCACCTAAAAACTCAGCCAGCAAAAGGCCATGTCTATGTCGGCTCAACTTCAAAAGATGTCGATACCCGAATCGAAGAACATCGGGCCAAGCGAAAATCAGAAACCGATAAAAAACTCAACTCGAACTATGTAACTCTTCACATGATTGGTCACAACAAGAAGCTCTCACCAACTGGGCATTTTTCTACGAGAACTTCTGTCGAAGATGCAGAAGAGAAACTCGCCGAAGAACTCTGTCGAAAAGGATATTTAGTTCGAGCGGGGCAGTTCACGCCGAATGCAAAAACATGTATATCAAAACGAAAGACGAAAAAATAGGAGATAACGATGGAAGAAATGATTGCAAAAATTACTGAGTTTCTGCGCAAGAACCCAAATAGTCGCGCCCGACTAATTTGCAAAGAGATTGGCGCCGAGAAGAAAGCTGTGAATAGTTGCCTCTATTCAAATATCGGCAAGCACTTTCTAAAACAAGGAGAAACCCCACCGCTGTGGCGAAATGTCGGCGACAACACAGTCAGCGACGATATGCACAACAACGAAGCACACAATATTGACGCTCCCGAGCGTAACTAGATAGTGCAGTGGCTCGAGAATCCTGACTATGCAGAACTCAATGCAACAAAAGCGCAAAAGCAAAATTCACCACTTAAAGAAGTAACTCTGCTCGAAGAGCGAAACGGTGCAGACTCTCGATCAGTTTGGGCCTCACTGGCCGAAAATGGCGACCTAATAATTTCTGGACAAGATATTGGTCCTGGGGTTGAGCGCGTCTTTGGCAGTGATGAATACGAGTTTTCCTATACGGTTCCTTCCGATTATGTGTTGCCATTCCTCAAAATTCTTGGCGCAACAAAAGTGACAGATGTGTTAACCGCACTGCGTCATTTTGGTGGCCCTCGCTATCAAGAGATCACCAACGCACTAGAAACAGCGCAGAACTCGATGCCGATCAGATTTTGGAGTCACTTTTAACTTGTGGCGATTAGCGGATTAACCGAGAGACCACTGGCAACAAATAATTGGTGAAGTGCTGCGGCGTGAGACAGAGATGTGTAATGGCGGTGCAAGGTGACGAGTTGTGAGCGAAACTCGCGGCCGTGTCCGCGATTAGCGCACGCAAAGTGGGCGAGTTCGTGAAGCAACGTGTGTTGAGAGACTTTATTCTTTGGCACTTTG
>JBILAG010000126.1:0-4169 GCA_044354345.1 Ilumatobacteraceae bacterium
CACACAAAAGTTTTTGAAAGAGTTTCAAATCTTGTTGATGCGCCGATCCCAGTGAACGTTTCCTGGTGACATTCACACGAACTGAAGTTTCTGAGCTTTTAACCAAACATGGGCTGGCTCCACGGCGAGCATTCGGTCAAAACTTTGTAGTCGATGCCAACACTGTTCGAAAGATAGCTCGCCTTGCCGATGTGCGAGCCGGAGACTTTGTACTTGAAATCGGCGCTGGCCTTGGCTCTCTTACACTCGCACTTGCCGAAACTGGAGCACAGATAGTCGCCGTCGAAATAGATAATGGATTAGTTGAAGTGCTGCGAGAAAGTACTGCGTCACTGCCAAATGTTGAGATAATCCACGGAGATGCAATGCAACTTGACTGGCAACCATTGCTCTCAAAGTCAAAACACTGGCATGTTGTGGCTAACTTGCCGTACAACTTGGCGACACCAATCGTCGCCGACATTTTAGATGGACTGTCGCAAGTTGATCACCTATTAGTGATGGTGCAAAGTGAAGTTGCCGATCGATTAGTCGCTCAAGTTGGTAGCGATGCCTATGGCGCCGTGAGCGTCAAAATTAATTACTGGGCAAAATCTAAAATCGTCGGCGCCGTGTCTGCATCAGTTTTCTTTCCACAGCCACGTGTTGAGTCGGCACTCGTGGATATTCGCCGCAGAAACGAACCTGGGGTCACAGATGTTGAAGCGAGCGAACTATTTGCACTCGTGCGCACGGGTTTCGCAAAGCGAAGAAAAATGTTGCGCGGCGCCCTAATCAATGTTGCGCTGCCAGCAGATTTTGAATCTGCAGGGGTGAACCCCGAATCTCGTGCAGAAGAACTTGACTTGGCGGCATGGGGAAGACTTTGCAAAGTAATTAAGATTCGCGTGATGGGCTCAGCAGAATGAGTTCACAAACTATTTCGCTTGTTGCACCTGCCAAACTCACGGTCTCATTAAAAATCACTGGCGTGCGCGCAGATGGATTTCATTTGATTGATGCCGAAATGGTGACTCTCGATCTTGCCGACGACTTAGTTGTCGACCCTTCGCGAACTGGCCTCGAAGTAACTGGCAAGTTCGCTGGCGATCTAAATGCAACTGACCAAGATCTGACAAACAATCTTGTTTCAAGAGCACTGCTGCTTGCTGGCCGACAAGCACACGTGAGAGTAACCAAAAATATTCCTGCAGGCGGCGGGTTGGGTGGCGGCTCTGCTGATGCGGCGGCAATTCTGCGCTGGGCAGGATTCACCGATTTGGTAAGCGCAGCGAAACTTGGCGCCGATATTGCTTTTTGTCTTGTTGGCGGTCGTGCCAAAGTTTTGGGAATCGGCGAAATTATTGAGCCGCTAGAGAAGATGCATCGCGAAATAACTCTCGTCATTCCACCGTTCGGTGTTTCAACGCCGGAGGTTTATAAAGCCTTTGACGAGCTCACAGATTTTGGCAAAATTCAGTTGAACAATTCTGGAGTTAATGATTTAGAAATTGCCGCGATAAAAGTTGAACCGCGTCTGGCAACTTGGAAGCAGAGAATTTCACAAGCAGCCGGCGTCGAGCCAATTCTCGCCGGAAGTGGATCAACATGGTGGCTTGACGGAAAATTTGAAAATCTCGCCGAGCAACTCTCAGACGCAACAGTTGTCCGCACGCAAACCAATTAGTTAGTTAGTTGAAGCGGTAATGCCGCAAAGAAACAGCGCGAAGCGGTTCTATTTGTTGCGTTGATGCCGGGTACGGCGAAGCATCTTCTTGTGCTTCTTTTTGCGCATTCGTTTGCGACGACGCTTGACCAGTGATCCCATGACTCGCAATACGATATCTGCTTAAGTTGAGAATCGGCACATAAAATTGGCTACCGTAGAGGCGTTAAGAAATACCCTTTCCGGGGTCGTTCAATGGCAGGACAACGGGTTTTGGTCCCGTATATAGGGGTTCGAGTCCTCTCCCCGGAACTCAAAGTGGCGAGAGAACTAGTCTCACGCCCAAAAACTTTTAATCGTGTATAAAAGAGGCGTGAGAATTTACGCCGTCGTCCTCGCTGCGGGAGAAGGCACCAGAATGCAGTCGACTCGACCGAAGCCATTGCACATGTTATGTGGACGAGAGATGGTGATTCATGTGATTCATGCACTACAAGAAATTGAAATCACACAAACTGTTGTCGTGGTTGGCCATGCTGCGCAACAAGTAACACAGGTTGTTGCAATGCATGCACCGAAGTGGTCAAATATTTCGTTTGCCGAACAACAAGTTCAGCGCGGCACGGGTGACGCAACGATTGTTGGGTTAAAGGCGATTGATAAAAGTGTCGGCACACAAACCGAAGTTGACGACACTTCAACAATCATTGTCATGCCGGGCGATACGCCGTTGTTGCAAACTTCAACAATTTCTAATCTCGTGCGAGAACATCAACAATCGAATAACGCTGCGACATTACTAACTGCATTTGTCGATGAACCGACTGGTTACGGCAGAATTGTGCGAGCTAAAGATGATCGCGTTTTACAAATCATCGAAGAGCGTGATGCAACACCAGAGATTCGTGCGATTAACGAAATCAATACAGGCATTTTTGCTTTTCGTCGAGATCTTCTTGGTCCAGCATTGCGAAAAATCTCAAATAAAAATTCACAGTCTGAATATTATTTAACAGATGTAGTTGAAGTTCTTGCGAGCATGGGTCACCATGTTGGTTCGCGCACTGCCCCAGCCAATGAAGTCGCTGGCGTGAATGACCGTTGGCAGTTGGCACTCGCCGAACGCGAGTTGCGAGCACGGATAAATAAGCAGTGGCTCGCTAACGGCGTAACAATGGTTGATCCGCGTCAAACATTTATCGATGTAACGGTGCAGATTGGCAAAGACGTGACTTTGTTGCCAGGCACCATTTTGCAAGGCGCAACTGTGATTGGCGATAACTGCGAAATCGGACCAAATACGCGTTTAACTGACACGGTTGTTGGCTCAGGCTCACATGTTGAATCAACGTTTGCACGAAATTCAACGATCGGCAAAAATGCCCATGTTGGGCCGTTCGCGAACCTTGAACTCGGAAGTTCGGTCGCTGACAACGCAATCACCAGTTCGTTCTATGATGGTCAGCAATGACTCGGCCGAATGAAGTTAACAAGACGATAGACAAAGTCACTACGAAGCGCATGGCGCTTTATTCGGGACGAACTCACCCGGCGCTGGCCGAAGAAGTTGCTCAACATTTGAATGTGCAACTCGGCGAAGCGAACATCGTCGAGTTTGCCAACGGAGAACTTCGACCACGATTCGGTGAGAGTATTCGCGGTGGAGATGTATTTATTATGCAAACACACTGTGGTTTTGATGGACGCAGCATTAACGATTCGATCATGGAGCAACTAATCATGATCGATACCGCATATCGCGCATCAGCAAAACGCGTCACCGCGGTTTGTCCGTTTTATGGATACGCGCGACAAGATCGCAAAGCTGAAGGTCGAGAACCAATTACTGCGCGAATGATTGCCGACATGTTCAAAGCTGCTGGCTCAAAGCGAATGGTCTCAATTGATTTGCACAGCGGACAAATTCAAGGATTTTTTGAAGGACCAGTTGATCACTTGACTGCGATTCCTGTTCTTGAAGAATACGTTCGAAAAAATGCTCGAGAAGGACTCGTAATTGTTTCGCCTGATGCAGGTCGAGTAAAAGTTGCCGAGCGATTTGCGCAACATTTAACTGACATGAGCGCAGATGTTGCATTCGTCAATAAGCGTCGTCCGAAGAATACAACTAATGTCGCTGAAGCTAAAGAAGTGATCGGTGATGTTGAGGGCCGACTTTGCATTTTGGCTGACGACATGATTGATACTGGTGGAACAATTTGCAGTGCAGCTGATCTGCTTTATGCCCGCGGCGCAAAAGAAGTTTGGGCAATGGCAACCCATGGTGTGCTGTCTGGCCCGGCGATTGAACGACTTGATAAATCACGAATTAGCCGCGTTATCTTGACAAATACGTTGCCACTTGCCCCTGAGAAACGAATCGCCAAAATAGAGATTCTTTCTGTCGCAAAAATTCTTGCCGATGCGCTATCCGCCGTATTTGAAGACACCAGCGTGAGCGAGTTATTCGGGGGCGAAAACCAGTCATAACTTCTGGCGTGTGGCAAGTTCAAGCGCTCGCCAT
>JBILAG010000043.1:0-15419 GCA_044354345.1 Ilumatobacteraceae bacterium
CCATAACTGTTACATCTAGCACGGCAACATCGAGCACGGCAACATCGAGCACAACAACATCAAGCACCGTCATGACAAGTACAACTGTGTCGGGTTCGACTGCAACTACTTCGACTAGTGCTACTCCTAGTTCGTCCAGCACGACGCCAGCGTCGGTCGAAGTCAAAGACATCAGCCCTGGCGCATTTTGCGCCCCAGTTGATGGGCTCGGTTCGTATAAGTCTTTGGTTTATGTCTGCTCAAAAACAAGCGCCGACGGCACCCCGTATTCTGGCAATCGAGCCCGATGGCGCAAATTCGCCAACTAGAATAAGGTCATGTCTAAGAAAACTAAAAAGAAAAAAGCTCGTATGCGTCGTTCAAAAGCTAACCACGGCAAGCGTCCAAACATGGGTCGGGGCTAGTTAATTAGCTAAGTAATCAGCTAGTTGAAGTTTTGTTAGTCGTCCTCAAAACCGCGTTCTAAGAATTGCTTGCCTGTTTCGCAGTTATTTTTAAGTGGGCACCATCGACATTGTGGGCCAGGGTTTAACTTCGGTTCACGATTTTCGCTAGTTAACTCGTAGATCAATTTTGCACCGTCGGCGACGCGTCGCACGGCAGATTGCAAGACACCTTCACTGACTTCTTCAACATCGGCCCGTGCAGACTCAAGTGAATAAGTCGCCAGTCGTCGTGGTGGCTGACCAGAACGCAAAGACTCGACTAGTGCATAGAACCTTAAGTCTTCTCGATGATTCGAATAGATTCGTCCACTTTTTAGGTCGATGATTACTTTGCTACCAGCGCCGCCAAGAGTTAGGTCTACTCGTGTTGATAAAAAAATTCGACCATCAAAAAGCCCAACTCGTGCCGAACTTTCTGTAACTGGTCGCCACGATGCCTTGAGTGGTGGAAAACTTTCTTCGAACTTCGTGTAAAGATCTACTGCATAACTTCGCAGTTGCGCTCGTTCGCCAGCTGATAATTTTGAAATAAATTCGCTCGGGCCGCGACTCTCTTCATCCTCTAAACGGGTGAGCGCTTCGTCGACAAGATCTGCAGGCTCAACTGGTCCGCGCCAATTAATTGAAAGTTCGACCGCTTTGTGCATTACCGTGCCACGCACGTTGCTGATTGTCCATTCAAACGAATTAAGTGATGCCATAAAATGTGCTTCACAGCCATGCACGGTGTTCAAACTTCCTTTACTAATAAATAGTGGCTGATCGGGAGATAATTTCTTAGCAAGAGGCTCCAGCGCGGTTTCGAGTTGTTCACGCACAGCTTTTACAACAGTGAGCGGCAGCGGCACCCAACCGGCAGGCTTGCCGAGAACTTCGACAACACTTTGTTGCATCGGGTTTAGTTCTTTGTTTGACATGACTTAACCACATTACAGATGGGGTGTTTGAGGATGTTTCTGAGCGGAATACTGTGCGATACCCGTCTGCCATAATTTGCGTCATGACGAGCACAGCAACCCACGATTCAAGTCGTGTCGCAACGCGTGGCCCTGTGCTCGTTACCGTTCGTTATGCCCAATTTGCTGGTGCGGCAAGAATTCTCGCGAGTCAAGCGCATCGGCACGGTTTATGTCCACCGGGTTTTCGTAGTCCACCACGCATTGTTGGCGTTGATCGCAGTCTGCGTCGTTTCAATAACCGAGTTGTTGTTTCTGTGTTGTTGCGTGGGCGACCGTTTGTTGCAGTGCTCAGCGACATGATTGAGGGGGTAGTGGTGGCCAATGAGTTGACTGGTCGAAATGCCGAAAATGCAAGAACTTTTTTATGGAGCAGTGTTGAATCGTTATTAGTTAGCGATGAGCCTCAAACGCGCGTAGCCTGAGAGAGTTGCCCAGGTGGCGGAATGGTAGACGCGGGGGGCTTAAACCCCCCTGGCTAGAAATAGCTGTATCGGTTCGAGTCCGATCCCGGGCACATTAATTTTTCCAGCAAGATTCAAGTGGTCTGGCGTGGCACTATAGATAGATGAGTTTGCCGACAGGGACACCGACACCAAGCGAGTTGCGCGCGAATCTCGATGCGCGGACTGCTCAGATGCTCGAACATGTCAAACAGTTCGTGAACATTGAGTCACCCTCAAACGAACCAGAACATTTGCAGCGCAGCGCCGATTTTTTGGCCAAGGTGATGACCGAAGTACTCGGCAAAGCCCCAGAAATAATTGCGAGCGACAAGGGCCCGCATGTGCATTGGAAGGGCAGCGACGACACGAAGGTTTTGCTCGTTGGTCATCACGACACTGTGTTTCCGAAGGGCACTGTAGCCATGCGTGGGTTTAGTGTCGACGGCGACATCGCTCGTGGCCCCGGCATCTTTGACATGAAGGCTGGCATCATTCAACTAATTTATGGATTGAGCGAGATTCGCGAGACGTGTCACGCGGAGATCTTGATTACATCCGATGAAGAAATTGGTTCGTATGCATCGCGCGCATTAATTGAAGAGCGCGCAAAGGCAACTGGCAACGTGTTGGTGTTTGAACCAAGCGGAAACGGTGATGCACTCAAGATCGCTCGCAAAGGCGTCGGCACATTTCGTGTTGATATTGCCGGCCGAGCATCACACGCTGGCCTTGAACCAGAAAAAGGTATCAATGCATTAGTTGAACTTGCAGCGCAAGTTCAAAAAATTGTGGCGATTGCTCAGCCCGAGATCGGCACGACGGTAACTCCGACGATTGCCACAGCGGGTACGACAGAAAATGTGGTGCCAGCTGCCGCGCAGATCACAGTTGACGTCCGAGTCAATGTAGTTTCAGAAAAAGCCCGAGTTGAATCTGCATTTGGTGCATTGCAACCAACTGTGGCTGGTGCGAAGATCAGCGTGAGTGGATTAATCAATCGTCCGCCAATGCATGAATCATCTTCTACGATGCTTTACGCCGTGGCGCAAAGTGTTGCGGAGGGTATTGGCATCTCCAATTTGCAGGGCATCGCAGTTGGTGGGGGTTCTGATGGCAACTTCACGGCCGCAATTGGCGTGCCCACTCTTGACGGGCTTGGTGCATGTGGTGGCGGCGCACATGCTGACACCGAGTACATCAAAGTTTCAAAGATGGGCGAGCGTGCTGCGCTTGCCGCCGCGATCACTCGCGCGCTTGTAGTCGTAAAATAGCTAGTTAACGATTTAAAAAATTTATCTACTAAAAATTTATTCGAGTTCGCCGAGAGTGCCTGCTGCAAGAGTATTTGCATCGAGTGTGCCAGCTAGACGGTAGATCTCAAGTTTTTCTCGCGTGTCGGCAATGTCTAAGTTGCGCATCGTCAACTGACCAATTCGATCTAGTGGACCAAACGGCGCATCTTCAACCCGTTCCATGCTCAGTCGTTCTGGCGAATATGTGAAGTGTTCGCCAGTCGTATTGATGATTGAATAGTCATCGCCGCGACGCAATTGCACTGTTACTTCGCCGGTAACTAGTGAGCCAACCCAACGAGTGAGTGATTCGCGCAACATCAACGATTGTGGATCAAACCACCGACCTTCGTAAAGCAATCGACCTAGTCTGCGACCCATCGTGCGATAATTTTCAATTGTGTTTTCGTTGTGAATTGCAGAGATTAATCTTTCGTATGCAATGTGCAACAAAGCAAGCCCAGGAGCTTCGTAGATGCCTCGACTCTTTGCTTCGATGATTCGATTTTCAATTTGGTCGCTCATACCGAGACCGTGTCGGCCACCGATTTCATTCGCGGTCGTCACTAATTCGGTTTGCGATGAAAACTCTTTGCCATTAATTGCGACTGGCCAGCCTTCGACAAATCTGATCACGACATCTTCTGCCACGATCTTCACAGAACTGTCGTAATGCGCAACGCCCATAATCGGGGCGACAATGTGCATGCTCGTTGATAACTCTTCAAGTGATTTCGCTTCGTGAGTTGCACCCCAAATATTTGCATCGGTGCTGTAAGCCTTCTGTGCCGAGTCACGATACGGCAACTTTTTGGCTGTCAAGAATGCACTCATTTCGGCGCGACCACCCATCTCGCGAACGAAGTCGACATCAAGCCACGGTTTGTAGATTCGCAAATGCGGATTAGCGAGTAATCCATAGCGGTAGAAGCGCTCAATGTCATTGCCTTTGAATGTGCTGCCGTCGCCCCAGATGTCGACTCCGTCATGTTTCATTTCGCGTACGAGCAATGTGCCGGTTACTGCGCGACCAAGTGGAGTTGTATTGAAATAAGTCTTGCCAGCAGTCGTGATATGAAATGCGCCGCATTGAAGTGCGATTAATCCTTCTTGAACTAAAAGTTCTCGACAGTCAACAAGTTTGGCTTCGACTGCTCCATAAACTTTTGCTCGCTCTGGGATTGATTCAAGATCTGTTTCATCTGGCTGACCAATGTCGGCCGTATACGCATATGGCAAAGCGCCGCGTTCACGCATCCACGCAACGGCAGCTGAAGTGTCGAGTCCTCCAGAGAATGCAATGCCAACGCGCTCGCCACTCGGCAGCGTGGTTAAAACTTTTGCGCCCGATGTGCTCATATTTTCAGAATCTGAACCAGTTTTTGTCACGCCTCAACACTAGAGACTTGGGCAGTGTGAAACCGAGAAGGTATTAACCGTCAAGGTCTATATGCCAGTTGATACTGAACGGCGGCGCCCAGCCAGTGCAGCAATTGTCGTTAGCGCCATACATACAGCCATGGCTATTTCACCAAGTGCGATCCCAGGTGTCCGAGAAAGATCTGAGACTGAAATTGCGACCAGAAAAAGTGTTGAGGCTAAACCGATGTATGGCAGAAATCGCGAGAACTTAACCGCAGTGACGATCATTGCGATTGGTGCAATAAATGGTAGAAACCAAAGTAAAAAGAATGCCGGGTCATGCATGCTCCCAAGCCACCAAGTTGGCTTGCCAATGGCGCGCGCCGAAAAAGTCAATGTCAATAAAGACCCTGCAATTAATAGTTGTGAAATAACTACTGCATTAACCCATGGCTTAGTTAGTGAGCCTGCGGCCTCTGTTTGGGCTTGTGAAGGAGGAGGAAGTAACGACATATCAAGACCGACAATAGCCTAAGAAGAGTATGGTGCCCGTTAAATTTGCGCGATTGAGCATATTTTTTCCGATGTGGAATGAAGAGCAGTATCTCCAACGTGCATTGAATGCGGCACAAGAGCTTTGTGATGACTTAATCAATCTTGAAATGATTGCTGATTACGAACTTGTGGTCGTTAACGATGCATCGACAGATTCAACACCGCAATTAGCAGACGCAGCGGCGGCCAGCGACAAGCACGTCAAAGTTGTGCACCATCCGACAAATCGCAAACTAGGCGGGTCGATTAAATCTGGTTTTGCGGCGTCAACTGGCGATGTGATTTTGTACACAGACGCCGATCTGCCTTTTGATATGCGTGAGGTTCAAAACGCCATGCGTCTAATGCGCCAATACGAAGCCGACATCGTGAGCGCTTACCGATTTGATCGAACCGGCGAAGGATATGTAAGAGTTATTTACTCAATATTTTACAACTTTATGGTTCGAGTCTTATTTGGAGTTCGTTTTCGCGATATCAATTTTGCTTTCAAGCTCTGTCGCAAATCTGTGTTTGATCAAGTAACACTTGAAAGCGAAGGGTCATTTATTGATGCCGAGTTAATCATCAGTGCGAAGAAGCGTGGCTTATCGGTTGTGCAATTTGGCGTAGACTATTTTCCGCGTACTCGAGGTGTCTCAACTTTGAGTTCTCCATCGGTAATTGTTAAAATTTTACGAGAGGCGTTTCAATTGCGTAAAAAATTGAATTCAATCAAGCCAGATTTTGGTGCACCAAGCACAAAATGAATCGCCAGGATAATTCGCAGTATCAACCGTCGACGTTTGATCGATGGCGACCCGCATTAATTGCTTTTGCAATATTGGTCACCGTCATAGCAATTGGTGTGCAGCAAAGCGAAGCGAATAAAAACAAAGCGAATGTCGCTCAAGAACCTGCGGCTGTAGTTGGCACCAGTTTGTTACCAGTAGTCACGGCGCCTCTGACTCGCACGCTTGAACTAGGTATGCAGGGTGACGATGTACTACGAATGCAGCAAAGACTGAAAGAGTTGCAATTTGATCCGGGCCCAGTCGATGGCGTGTTCGGACAAAACACCGTGCAAGCAATGTGGGCGTTTGAAAAACTTGTTCTCGGAGTGCCTCGCGAAAAAGCCACTGGTGT
Organism: Ilumatobacteraceae bacterium; assembly: GCA_044354345.1. Lineage (GTDB taxonomy): Bacteria > Actinomycetota > Acidimicrobiia > Acidimicrobiales > Ilumatobacteraceae > BACL27. The sequence continues at coordinate 6,183 of JBILAG010000043.1, forward strand.
CGTGAATCAGTCAACTTGGGCGACCATGCAGTCAAATTTAACAATTAAGCCACGGCGCATTGCCGATACTGCGACTCATGTTGAGGTTTACTTGCCGGAACAAGTTTTAATTGTTTTCACAAATCAAAAACCAGTGTTGATAACTCATATTTCGTCTGGGACCGGAGAGATGTGGTGTGAAGAAGTTAAAATTGACCCAGGCGAAGAAGGCAATGATACGACTGAGCAGATCACAAAAGGAATTTGTGGTGAAGCTGTAACTCCGCCAGGAGTTTTCTATTTTTACAATCGACGTGTTGGAATGCGCGAAACCAAACTCGGTTCTTTGTATAACCCAGTGTATTTCAACCAAAACATCGCGATACATGGTGCGATTCTTGTGCCTCTCAAGCCAGAATCACATGGATGTGTTCGGATCCCGATGTCTGTGGCGAGGTACTTTCCGGCGCTCGTCAAATACGGCGACCGAATTTATGTGTTTGACGGCCTAAGAGAACCTGAGGTTTATGGATCACCATTACCTCCGTGGGACAGGCCAGATCCAAATTACACGACTCTGCCGACAGTGACGACACTCGTTAGCGCACCAACAACGACCGTGACGACGATTGCTGGTGCACCAACGACAACGGTGGCAAAATCAACAAGTTCAGGTTCTGTAACTACAACGACTAGCTTAAATGTGCCATAATTAGTACATGATGATTAGTGATGCTGATTGATTACGACGAATTCGCAATGTTCAACGAGAACATTTCTGAGTATTCGTTAAAGGTTTCGGCGCTACCGAAAGTAGAGCGAATTTCCTGTGCTCTTAGCGACGGCCGCTCGCTTAGTGCGTTGAAGTGGGGCTCGCAGACGCCTGAAATTACATTTGTGCATGGCAGTGCTCAAAACGCCCATACGTGGGACACTGTTGCATTAGCAATGGGAGTTTCAGTCTTGGCAATTGATCTTCCAGGGCATGGTCATTCTTCATGGCGCAGCGATGGTAATTATGAGCCATCCGTGCTCGCACCTGATGTTGCAACTGCTATTGAAACTTGGGCGCCAAAAACGCGGCTCGTTGTTGGCATGTCGCTGGGTGGTTTAACAACTCTTGCGCTTGCAGGTGAGCGACCAGATTTGGTTTCGTCACTTGTCAGTGTCGACATCACTCCAGGTGTTAACTCAGAAAAAGCAAAAGCAATCACCGATTTCGTGAACGGACCACAGTCTTTCGCGAGTTTTGAAGATTTGTTAGCGCGCACAATTGAGCACAATCCAACAAGATCAGAGAGTTCACTTCGTCGCGGAATCTTACATAACGCCAAACAACAACCAGATGGATCATGGCAATGGCGCTACGACAGATCAACTCATCGGTCACCGCAAGACACAGCTAAACGTCTTGACCGACTGTCCGCTTTATGGGACGTAATTTCGCAACTTGAGTGCCCCATGACCCTTGTTCGTGGCGGGACTTCTCCAGTTGTTGATGATGCTGATGTCGCCGAATTGATGCGTCGAAAATCTAACTGTGAAGTGATTGTCGTGGATGGTGCAGGACATTCAGTGCAAGGTGATAGACCAGTCGAACTCGCAGTTGCTCTGACTCGGATTATGGCGGCTTAACTAAGTAATGTTTGTTTGATGTCTAAATTAGGTCGTCCGACGAATGGTGCTGGCGTTGACACTGCTAATCGATTATTGATTGAAGCTCGGCGGTCGTTCGCCACACATGGATATGCCGCGACGACCAATAAGAAACTCGCACAAAGTGTTGGAATCACAACCGCAGCGATCTATCACTATTTTCCTTCAAAGACTGAAATGTATGTCGCAGTGTTTGCTGATGTGCAAGAACTTGTTTGCAAAACTATTGAAGCTTCAATTAGTCCAGATGCTGAAATTTCAGAGAACATCTCGAATATGGTTGATTCTCTTGCCTTGTTAACTGTTCGTGAACCGGCAGTTGTTGCATTTGTAATGAGCGTTTCTTCGGAAGCCCATCGTCATCCAGAAGTATTGAAGGCTGTGCTTCCGGTTAGTGGTGGAATCGGTCGCATTCTTTTGCAGATGTGTGAACAAGCGATTGAACGAGGTGAACTTAATCCAAATATTTCTGCTCAGTCGCTTGAAGACATGTTGACTGTGATCTTGTCTGGACTCGGTCGCTTCAATATGGTTTACAAAGATGCGCGACGAACATCAGAATTAATTAAGTCAATGAAGTTACTTTTAGTTGGTGAAGTTTTTCGCGTTTCTAGCAATGCTTAAGCGTTTTTAACTTTTTTCGCCGATGATCGCAGCGAATCGGTAATCAGAATAACCAGACCAAACCAAACAAAGGCAAACCCGACGAGTCGTGTGACGTCAAGTTTTTCGTTATAGGCCAACCAACCAAGAAAAAAATTAAACGTTGGAACAAGATATTGCAACGGACCGAGCAAACTTAAACGAACTCTTCGTGATGCTGCGCCGAAAAGTAGCAACGGAATGGCCGTCATTAAGCCCGTGAATAAAACAAAAATCCACTGAATTGTCGTCGCGTTATTCGGCACACTGTCGGCACGATTGAAACCCCAAAACAGAATCGCGACGGCAGGAATCAAAAGAGCGACAACTTCTGCGGTCAGACTCTCAAGACTTGAAAGTGGTACCTGTTTTTTAAGGTATCCGTAGATAGACCAAGAACTAGCGATGATTAGCGCCAAATACGGTGGTCGACCATATGAGTAAGTGAGAATAACAATCGCAACAACAGCAAGTGCAATTACCGCGCGATGCACTGTTTTCATTGTTTCCCGCAAAACAGCGAAGCCAATGATCATCGTAAATAGTGGTGAAATAAAGTATCCGAGAGCAGTCTCAATAATATTCTCGTGAAAAACCGCCCAAACATATGTTGTCCAATTGATAGCAAGCATGATGCTTGCGAAAATAACTCTCGCACGCAGTTTTCGGTCACGCAACGCAGTTAATAAATTTCGTAGTTTCTTGGTGTAGATAATTACGGTGAGTAAAATTACTGATGAAGTTACAATTCGCCAACCAATTAATTCAACAGCGCTAAATTGTTTTAGAAATTTCCAGTAGATAGTTAGCAAGCCCCAAGTGATGTAGGCGCCCAATCCGTAGGCAATACCAGAGCGCTCCGTTGAGTTTGACACGAGCAATCACCCTAGTCAGTAGCCTTAAATCAATGGCTGATGAGGGTTCTAGAGTTTGGCAACGCGTTTTAGCCAAAGGTAGTCAAATGACCTCTACTTCGTTGCAAGTGCTGTTTGATCAAGATTCAACGCGTTCTGAGAGGTTTAGTCGATATTTAGGTGGCGACCCTGCACAAAACGGACTCGCGAATCAAGATCTTGCATTTGTTGATTTCTCGAAGCAGCTAATCGATCAACAGGCACTAGACGAGTTGTTGGTCTTAGCTAAAGATTTGCAAATTGTTGAACAATTTGCTGAGATGCGCAATGGACTCAAAATAAATTTGACAGAGCAGCAATCGGTACTGCATACGGCATTGCGATCAGATATGAAAACTTCGGTGATTGTTGATGGTGTAGATGTAGTTGCCGAAGTGCATGCTGAACGCGAAGCTTTGAGAAGATTTGTTGGCGCTGTTCGAGCTGATAGAAAGTTCAGAAAAGTCATAAATATTGGAATCGGCGGCAGTGATCTTGGTCCAGCTCTGATCTACGACGCACTTTTTGGTACTTACAAATCTGAAGTCGAGTGTGCATTTGTCGCCAATATTGATGCTCACGAGATCAAATCAGTATTGAATAAGTGCATCGCAGCCGAGACTTTGTTCGTTGTCTGCTCGAAATCTTTTAACACTGTCGAGACATTAAGTAATGCTCGCATTGCCAAACAGTGGCTTGCAGAAAAGCTTGGCGTTGAAATTGGCGACAAAGTTCTTGCTGAGCATTTTGTAGTCGTCTCGGCATATCCGGAACGTGCCGCAAAGTCGGGCGTAGTTGCTACGAACTCATTTAAAATTTGGCCTTGGGTTGGAGGGCGCTACTCAATTTCGTCGGCGATGAGTTTGGCACCGATGATTGCATTTGGCACCGATATTTTTGATGAGTTCCTTGCCGGAATGCGAGCAGTAGATGACCAGATGCAAAATTCTGCACCAGAAGATAATCTTCCGCTAATTCTTGGGTTGATTGATGTCTGGAACTGCAGCGTGCTTGGGCACACAAGTCAAGCCTTCGTACCGTATGCACACCAACTTAAATTATTGCCAAGTTATTTACAACAATTAATAATGGAGAGTAACGGTAAATCGGTGCAGGTTGACGGTGAGCCAACTTCAATGCGAACCTCGCCGGTCGTTTGGGGTGGTGTAGGCACAAGTGCGCAGCACGCGTTTTTTCAAATGTTGCACCAGGGTACTGATGTGGTGGCAGTCGAATTCATTGGGTTCGCACAACCAACTCATAATGAAGTTTTGGCTCACGATATTTTAATTGCCAACATGTTTGCACAATCAAAAGCTCTGGCATTTGGACGATCTCTGGCAGAACTAAAAAGCGAGAACGCTGATGATGAAAACATTAAACATCGCGTAATGCCTGGTAATCGGCCGTCAACTACTGTGATCGCACCTCGATTGACTGCTCGAACTCTCGGATCGATAATTGCGATGTATGAACATCGTGTTTTTGTTCAAGGAGTTGTTTTTGGTATTAATAGTTTTGATCAGTGGGGTGTTGAACTCGGCAAAACTCTTGCCACCGAAATAACTAGCTCACTAATAAAGCCATCCAAAAATGGGGAGAAGCTTAAAGACTCGCAAGACGCGTCAACTCGAGGGCTAATTTACTGGTATCGCCTGCATCGCGGTAATCGTTAGATCACCTACGCTGTTTCTGTGCCCGTGAAAATCTCTCAAGCTGAGCGAATGCTAAATTTACTAGCCCTGCTGGTAGATCGAAATCGGCCACTGACATTGCGTCAAGTTCGCCAAGAGTTGGGCAAGCAATATCCGAATAGTAATGAGGCAGCGCGAGCTGCATTTGAGCGCGACAAAGCGGCGCTCCGTGAGATGGGTATACCTATTGAGACAAAAACTTTGGGCGGTGATGCGGCCGGTGAGGTTACCTATTGGGTAAATCGTTCAAATTACGAGTTGAGCGATTTAAAACTTTCGGATGACGAACGGATCGCGCTTCAACTTGCGGTAGCAACAGTGCGACTTGGCGCCCAGCACGGAGAAGAAGCGCTCTGGAAACTCGGTGGCGAAAAAGTTCTCAGACCAACAGCAGTAAGTGTCAATATTGGATTCGTTGATCAGAACATGAGTGCGATCACTGATGCTGTGATGCAACGGCGAACTCTTAACTTTGATTACAAAGGCGAAAAACGCCAAGTCGACCCTTATGGAATGTTGTCAAGAAGTGGATTTTGGTATCTAATTGGTTTTGATCATTTGCGAAAAGATCAGCGAGTATTTCGTGTCGACAGGATTGAAGGCAAAGTTACTGCATCCACGATTCGAGCATTTAAAACACCAGTTGGATTTGATGTCGCGGCTGCTGTACCGACTGAAAAAGAAATGATGGCAGCGGGTGATGGCGAAGTTACAACAGCAATCGTGTTGGTAGATGCTTCACTTGTTGCTGGAGTTCGAAACGAATTTGGCAGTGCTGCGATAATTAGAGAGCGTGCAGATGGAAGTGCTGAGTTCGCGATTCCTTGTGCAAATATGTCGGCCTTTAGGCTGTGGCTGTTTGCAATGGTTGAAAGTGCTGAAGTTTTAGCGCCAGCATCAGTGCGCGAACAAGTAATGCAGTGGCTTGAAGAATTGGCAGTGGGTAAGTGATGCGAGCCAAGAAGACCGTTAAGAAAACCGCTAAGAAATTCGTAGCTAAAACACCAGCCAAGAAATCAGCTAATAAAACTGTTAAGAAAACAGCTAGAAAACCAGTGCGCAAGTCTGGTCGGCGCGGGCCGCGAAGTGCAGCCCAGCGTGTGACGGGGCTCCTTGTGATGTTGCCGTGGATTATGCAGCGCAAACGCGTGAAGATTTCGACGATGGCCAAGCAGTTCAATCTCACAGAATCAGAATTGATTGAAGACTTACTCATGGCTTCGGTCTGTGGAGTACCGCCATATACCCCAGACGCGTTGATTGACGTATATATGGACAACGGCATGGTCATTGCCGAGGTGCCACTTTTGTTCTCTCGCCCGCTAAAACTGAGCACTGCTGAACTGTTTGCGATTTCAGTGATGGCCCAAACGGCGCTGCAATTGCCTGGTGCCAACAAAAAAGGGCCACTGTCGACGGCGCTGGCAAAAATTGCACCACTGATGCCAACGGGTGCAGAGACAATCAAGGTTGAATTGCCGCGAGCAAAGTTTGTTAGAGAACTTCGTGAAGTAGTGGCGACTGGCGAGCGATGCGACATCGAGTATTTTTCGCCTGCCTCCCAAAAGCGTTCGAAGCGAATAATCACCGCACGAAAAGTTTTTGAAGATTCGGGTCGTTGGTATGTCGCAGCGGATGATCATCAATCTGGCGAAGATCGCATTTTCAGGATTGACCGAATCGAGCAAATCAAACCAGTTGGTATTTTTGATCAACTTAATGAACAAGATGAGCAAGATCAGCAGTGGTTTTCAGAGCAGATGTCGCAAGTAACGTTGCGTGTCGAGCCCTCAGCACGCTGGATTGTTGAGTCTTACCCCTATATTTCGCGAGTTAATAAGCGCATTAAAAATCTTGACGTTGTTGATATCACGATGTCGATCACATCTCAACAATGGCTTGGCCGTCTGCTATTGCGTGCAGGTGGTGGCGTGAAAGTTCTTAAGCCTGTCGAGTACCAAAACCTTGGCAAGAAATCTGCCCAAACTGTTTTAGATCGCTACAAAAAAAGTGGCAAAACTAGTTAATTTAAGCCCCGAAGTGAGTTGCCAGCTGTTCGGCAGTCGTGATGTTGTGACTTCGAAGCAGGTGAGGTAAAACCAGAGCGGTCCCCAAGGCATCAGCAAGAGCGTCATGTGGGCGACTCACCGTGACGTTGTAGCGGGCAGTTACATCGCGCAGCCGATGAGATTGCGAGCGCTTCGGGTCTAAGGCTCGGGAAAGTTTTAATGTGTCAAGAGGACCATTCAATTTGATTGTTGTCTTGGCGCGGGTTGCTTCGCCAGTTAGAAACGCAATATCAAATTTTGCATTGTGCGCAACAAAAATAGTATTTGTGAGAAAACTGTTGAGTCGCTCAAGCATCTCACTTGGTGTAATACCGCGTCTTAGATTGCGTCTCGTGATGCCATGAATTTTAAAAGCGCCGAGACGACCTGGCTTCCAGAAGTTGCGTCTGACGAAAGTTTCGTATTGTTCATCGATCGTGCCATCGGCTTGAGAAATTACAACACCGAGTTGCAAAACATAATCGTCAGTGCCAGATAAACCGGTTGTTTCGGTGTCAACAACGGCGAACCTAATTTCTTCGAGCGATTTATTTGCTAATGCACTAATCATTGATGGCAATGTAACTAATGCGTGTTGTAGTGACGCGACTTATTTCGCAGCAAGTGCTTTAGTAAAAATCTCGCGATCAAAATAGTCTCGCCACAAAGCGATTTTTCCATTGCTGATAACGAACAAACCCGCGACGTCAAGATCGACCCATCGGCCGTCTATTTCAAATCGGTCAGTGCGTTCGTTCATTACAACTCCGTGCTCTAAATCGCCACTTGAGACTTGATGGTGGATGAGCCACTCGTAGGCGCTGCATTCAGCGAGAAAACCTCCAAGGGTTTGTTCGATTGCGGATCTACCAAAAACTTTTGTGATCGGCACATTGTCATATTCGCAGTCATCTGAGACCATCTCAAGGGCCGCAGTGAGACGATGCCCTTGAATTGATTCAATGAATGTAGTTACGAATGCATCTGGATCTTTCGGCAGGTTTGATTTCGGTTCTGAAGTTTCTGTTGATTTCGGTTCTGATGTTGTCCGAGATTTTGGTCGTAAACGCATCTATCAATCATGACACGCCAGCCATGGCAAACTTGGTGTTGCTAAAGGCGGTTAATTTTTTATTAGAGATTTTTGAATTTGTCTAGCGCGAATACCGATTGGTGCGGCAACTGTGAACCCCGCAAGGTGACGCTGCTCTTCGCTTTCTCCACCCCAGTAGCCGTATTCGTGGTGCTCGCGGGCAAAATTTAAACAGTTTGCCTGCACCGCGCACAACAGACATAATTTTTGTGCTTTTGCTTCACGACGCTGACGGGCTTGTGGGCGCTCAGCATTCGGGGCAAAGAAAAGTTTCATTTTTCCCTTGCAGTTTGCCAACTGACACCAATTAATAATTTCGCTTACCGATGTTGGTTCTTTGGCTATCTGTAGTTCTGAGACATTGAGGCTTAAGGCCCGATCAATCTTCGGGTCACAACTAGGTAGAACCTGTGTGATTAGCACTAAGTGGAGAGTACGCCTACTTAGTAACGGATGTCAACCCTTTTTTGAGTAATTCAAATAAAAGTTTTCCAAACTACTGCCGTGAAATTAACGGCCGAAGTTAACAGCTGAAATTAATCACAGTAGTTCGGCTGCGAGACTCGCCACTTCGCTTCGCTCACATGCCTCAAGAGTGATGTGACCAAAACAGCTTTGACCCGCAAAAGCCTGTACCAGCACGGCTAACGCATTATTTGACTCACCCATATAAGGTGCGTCAATTTGACTGGTGTCACCGGTGAAGATCACTTTGGTGCCATCACCAATTCTGGTCAGGATCGTCTTGAGAGTCGTTGGCTCAAGGTTTTGTGCTTCATCGACAACGACAATCTGGGCTTGCAAACTTCGTCCGCGCAAGAAAGTCACCGACTCAAGAGTCAGTTGGCCGCGGGCGATTAAGTCGTCAATCAGCCCACGGGCATCTCGACTCGATCGGTCATCTGTGAGTGCGACCACTGCATCGTGAATCGCTGACATCCACGGATCAAGTTTTTCTTCAAGACCCCCGGGCAAAAAGCCCACATCGGCACGACCAACTGGCACAAGTGGTCGATAGACGGCAAGTCGTTCATAGCGGTGCTGCTCAACTACTTGCTCAAGCCCAGCAGCAATGGCGAGAACAGTTTTTCCGGTACCGGCGCGACCGTCAAGGGCGACGACCGTAATTTGCGGGTCAAGCAGAAGTTCAAGCGCAAATCGCTGTTCTTTGTTTCTAGCTCGAAGACCCCATGCTTCGGGGGGTGATTGTTGGATCAGGCGAAGTTCGTTGT
>JBILAG010000044.1:0-15383 GCA_044354345.1 Ilumatobacteraceae bacterium
ACTCGACGCAGTTATGTGTACAGCGATCTGCTTGAACTCAAAGTTATTAAGAACTTATTAGACGCTGGTATCAAACTTGAATCAGTTCGTGAAGTGTTCACGTACCTTCGAAATCATGTTGACACCGAAATCGCAGCGGCACACATTGTGATTAGTGGTAAGGCAGTTGTGTTTTGTCAAGGCGACCAGTTGGTTGACGTACTTCGAAACGGTCAAGGTGTACTAAACGTTCTACCTCTAGCAGCAGTTAAGAGTGACGTAGATGCGATGATCCTGTCAATAGATTCTCAAATTTCGAAATCGGAAATGTCGGCTAGTTCAGATCGGTTGGATAGCAATGTCGCGATACAGAACGCAGAATCGGTGACGGCCATAACATTGGCGGTTTCAATCTAAGAATGGAAAATTTGCGTCTATCACCACTTGATGGTGATCATCGTGCACTTGGCGCGAAAATGGTTGAGTTTGGTGGATGGGATATGCCGGTGGCGTATTCAACTGGCACGATAAGCGAGCACCTGGCATGTCGTAGAGGTGCGGTCGTGTTTGATGTTTCACACTTAGGCACTGTGCGAGTTGAGGGTTATTACGCAAAGGCAGCACTGCAAGGTGTGCTGACAAACGATCTGAACAAAATTTCGGTCGGTCGAGCACAATATACACACTTACTAAATGATGCTGGCTGCGTTCTCGATGACATCATCGTCTGGTGGGTTAGTGATGATCGTTTTGATGTAATGCCAAATGCGTCAAATACTGATCATGTTTTATCGGCGATCGGCGGAGTTGATGTAACGCAGAGTCGTGCTGTGTTGGCTGTGCAAGGCCCGCAAGCAAAAGAACTTCTGGCAACTATCAGTAGTGATTTTTCGAATGTTTCAAAATTTCAAGTACGCCAAGTTGATTGGCGAGGTGCACAATGTGTCGTCGCAGGAACCGGCTATACAGGAGAGCAAGGAGTTGAAATTGCCGTGCCTGTTTCACACGCAAGCGATTTATGGCAAGAAATTCTTAGAGCGGGCGTTATGCCTGCAGGACTTGGCGCTCGCGACACCCTGCGACTTGAGGCAGGGTTACCACTGCATGGTCATGAACTTTCACCGCTGATTAACCCACTAGAAGCAAATTTGGATTGGGTTATTTCTTGGAGCAAAGAAACATTTACGGGTCGCGATGCACTGCTCAAACAGCGTGAAACCGGAGTCAGTCGACACTTGATTGGGATTACTACTGTTGGGCGTCGTCCGCCTCGTGACGGTTGCGACGTACTTATTGGAGATTCAATCATTGGTAAAACGACGAGCGGAAACTTTTCACCAATACTCGAACACGGTGTTGCAATTGCCCTGGTCAATTCGCAACCTGCAATAGGAAGCGTCGTAGCGATCGATGTGCGAGGTACACGACTTGAAGGTGTGGTTGTCAAACTCCCATTTATTGCAAAGAAATAGCGTAAGACTCGAGCGGTTCGCACGAGCAAACCAAGTTTCTATCTCCAAACGCAGCGTCAATCCGTGAGACTGGTGCGAAGTATCCGCGGCCGTGCATTGCCGAAATTGGATACGCAGCTTGTTGTTGCGAATATTTACGGCTCCACGGCGCACAAAGGTCTTCGGCCGTATGTGGTGCATGGTGTAGCGGTGAGTCTTCATGAGAAATTGATCCTGTGGCGATTTGTTGTATCTCGGCGTGAATCGCAATCATTGCGTTACAGAATCTGTCTATTTCGGCAATTGTTTCGCTTTCAGTCGGCTCGACCATGAAGGTGCCTGAAACCGGAAAGCTCATAGTTGGTGCGTGGAAGCCGAAATCCATAAGTCGCTTGGCAATGTCGTCGTTAGAAACACCGGTAATTTTTGTGATTTCGCGAATATCCAAAATGCATTCATGTGCAACGAAGCCACCTTCGCCTCGATACAGCACCGGATAAAAAGCATCCAACCGGCTAGCAATATAGTTCGCACTTAAAATTGCGTGCATAGTCGCGCTTCGTAAACCTTTCGCTCCCATCAACTTTATGTAAACCCAAGAGATCGGCAAAATAGACGCTGAGCCGTTTGGCGCAGCGGCGACTGCGCCAACTTTACTTTCGTCGTTCGTTGACAGTGGGTGAGATGGCAAAAACTCTGCAAGATGCTTTTTTACACCGACTGGTCCGACGCCCGGTCCACCGCCGCCGTGAGGGATGCAAAATGTCTTATGTAGATTCAAATGGCTTACATCTGCGCCAAAGTGACCAGGCTGTGCAACCCCAACTAATGCATTCAGGTTCGCCCCATCTACATAGACCTGTCCTCCATATGAATGTACCAATTCGCAAATATCTGTAACTTTCTGTTCGAATACACCGTGAGTTGATGGGTAGGTGATCATTAGTGCAGCGAGTTTGTTACTTGCTAACTCGCACTTGGTTTGCAGATCGATTAAATCAACATTGCCTTTGTCATCACAGGCAACGACGACAACGGTCATGCCCGCCATCACAGCGCTAGCTGCATTTGTGCCGTGCGCACTGCTTGGTATTAAACAGATAACTCTCTCGGCGTCGTTGCGATTGAGGTGGTAAGCACGAATCGCTAGGAGGCCTGCAAGTTCACCTTGGCTTCCGGCATTGGGCTGCAAACTTATTGCGTCGTATCCAGTTATCTCAATCAGCATCGCTGAAAGTTCATCGACCAATTGTGTGTAACCTGCGATATCAGCAGCGGGTGCAAACGGATGAATGTTGGCAAATTCTGGCCATGTAATTGGAATCATTTCTGTAGTCGCGTTTAGTTTCATCGTGCATGATCCAAGCGGGATCATTGTTCGATCGAGAGCTAAATCCTTATCCGCCAAGCGTCGCAAGTAGCGCAGCATTTCGTGCTCGGTTCGGTATTTACTGAAAGTTGACTGTGTGAGAAAATCATCACTGCGCCGCATTACTTGGGTAATACCTAATTCGCATTGGCTATCAAGCTGTGAGACATTCTCATCTATCTCGAAAACATCAAATAATTTTTCGATTAACTCCAAATTACTAGTCTCATCAAAACTGATTCCAACAGAAGTGGCGTCAATGTTGCGTAGTAAAATATTGTGTGCCAACGCTCGTTGGTGAACCTCGGCACTGGATTTAACTCGGACGACGATGGTGTCAAACCAAGTTGCGTTAACAACCTCAATATTTGATTTACGAAGCCCAGCAACGCAAATTGATGTGAGACGGTGTACTCGCTCGGCGATTTGTTCAAGCCCCTCACGGCCATGCCAAACTGCATAGAAACTAGCAATGTTTGCGAGCAGCGCTTGCGCCGTACAAATATTTGATGTTGCTTTTTCGCGGCGGATGTGTTGCTCACGTGTTTGTAGTGCCAAACGCAATGCAGGTCGGCCAGCAGTATCGGTGCTGACGCCGACCAAACGACCGGGGAGTGCACGCGCGTGCGACTCACTGGTTGCCAAGAAAGCGGCGTGCGGCCCACCACCACCCATCGGTACTCCAAATCGTTGTGCCGAACCCACCGCGATGTCGAATCCTAAAGTCGCAGGTGGGGTCAGCAACATACATGCGAGAAGATCGCAAACAGCAATTGTTAATCCTGCTTGTGAGTGAACTGCGTTAGAAATATCTTTGATCTGATCTGCGGATGCGATTGATCCGGATGATCCTGGCCACGAGATTAGTGCTCCGAAACAACTTGTAGTCATCATCTCGTTAAGTGAGACAACACTGATAGTTAAACCAATTGGTAATGCTCTGGTTCTGAGCACTGTAATGATTTGCGGGTGTGTGTCGGCATCAACTGCGAAGACTTTCGAATCGGATTTACTAGATCGAAGTGCGATGGTCATTGCCTCGGCAGCGGCAGTCGCTTCATCAAGTAGGGAAGCATTTGCAATATCGAAACCAGTGATCTCAGTGATCATTGTCTGAAAATTGAGAAGCGCTTCAAGGCGACCTTGACTGATCTCTGGTTGATACGGCGTGTATGACGTATACCAAGCAGGATTCTCTAATACGTTGCGAGCAATAACCGGCGGGGTGATCGTGTTGTAATAACCCATGCCGATCAGACTTGTACGGACAGTATTTTTGTTGGCGATTAGTCGCAGTTGTGTTAAAACGTCGGTTTCGAGCATTGGCTCGCCAAGATTTAGCAACTCATTGCGCCGAATTGATGATGGGACAGTGCGCTCGATCAAATCTTCTAGGCCAGTTGCCCCGATGCTGCGAAGCATGGTGTCTCGAGCGAAATCGTCAACACCAATGTGGCGTGAGATGAACTTATCTTTTGCGGTCAACTCTTCAAGTGATTTTCTCATTTGGTACCTCGTTTTGGGTGTGCGGAATTAAGCACCCCAACTGTTTGGGTACCTGAGAGCTTCCTGAGAGATTGCTCAATCAGTTTCCCCTTCGGTAGAGAAATGGCTTTAACCAAATCTCAATTTCCAGTGTCGCCACTTTTGAACGGTCCGTTTACCTGAGAGGTTCCGGGGTGGTTGCTCCTTCGGTGTACCTGCACTGGTTGTGTAGGTACTCTCCCGTACGAAAGTATTGGCTATCTAGATCGTACTATGTTTTGGTATATGAAAATACTGAATGAGTTTGAAGTCGCTTCGGTCATCGCACCGATAGTTGGATCAGTTGGTGCGCAGTACATGCTCGACCCGGATACAAATGCTGCTGGTTTAGCGGCTGGATATTCAAGCAGTTTTGCTTTCTATTTTGCAGGTCGAGGTGGAGTCTTAGGTGACGTTGACGCTGATGTGGTACATGCCGCCTTTATGTTTTTTGATCGTGCGCTCACAGAAAAACTTTGGAATAGAGGCATCGCGGTAGAAGGTGCTCGTGCAGCAGGGAAGCGCTTTATGCAGTGTTGTGACGTCTGGGGTCGAAAGCATTTATCAAATGTTGTAGAACTCGAAAAGTTTATTGCACCTGCCGAAAAGTTGGTTAAGAGTATTGACGCAGCGGGGCTGTCATTATTTGCAGCGGTTAGAGCAGAGCCTTTGCCAACCGATCAACCAGCATTGGCATACCGCTTAATAAATTTGTTGCGCGAACTTCGCGGCTGCTACCACATTGCTGCACTGGTGTCGCACGGCTTATCTGGGATGCAGGCAACGCTTGCGGGTGAAAACAATGAAGCTATTGCAAAAATGCATGGCTGGTCGCCGCCATACCCTGACTGTTCTGGCTTTATTGAGCAGCGCCAAGCCGCTGAAGTCACCACAAATAATGCGATGGCTCGAGCAATCGCTGTAGCGCTAACAAACGACGAAATGAATCAACTCGCCACCCAAACCATTCGTATTCAAAAAGAAGTCAGTTAATTGTTCCGTAGCTACCGCGGTCGCCAATTTTATTACCAGCCAAAACTGTAGAAGTAGACAGTTCGAGATCTTTTACGAACGGTTCTATTTTGTCGTGATGAATCGCATTAACAGTGCAATGTAATGAATCAGGTGGAGTTTGCCGATCGATGTACCAACCCCGTTGCCAAAGTTCATCAGCTACAGCAAAAACGTTTAGCGCCGATGGGTTTTTCGCACCAAAACAAACCAGTGTCGTTTCGGGTTGCGCGCGTAATACATAATGTTCGCTCGAGTTAATCGCGTCTGCGAGTTTTAAAGTTGCTTCTCGTGCTTGACGGGTGAGCCGAAGGTAGCCGTCGTCTCCGAGGTGATGCATTACTGCCCAAGCACTCGCCATTGAGCCACCTGACTTTGTGCCCAGTGCGCCAGATGACGCGTATAAACCACCTAGCCAGTTATCAGTCACAAAGCCCTGAAACGATCGCAAATATTTTGATGCATACATAATCACTGATGCACCTTTAGATGTGTAACCAAATTTATGTAAGTCGACGGAAATTGAACTGACCCCCGGTACTTGCAGATTCCATGGTGGTAAGACATCTCCGAGTTGAGCAAGATAGGCGAGAGTTACCCCACCCATACAAGCATCAACATGACAGTTAATCTTTGCCTCAATTGCAAGTGCAGCGATACCTGTTACATCGTCAACGACACCTTGAGGGTATTGCGGAGCCGATGCAACAACCAGAACGGTATTTTGATCGATGCGTGATCGCATTGCGTCTACATCGGCACGCCAGTCATCTTTGACGTCAACGCGTCTTGACTCAACTTCGAAGTAAGCGCAAGCCTTGTCGAAAGCGGCATGGGCAGAGGATGGCAACACAATGTTTGGATCTATGATGTTTCGCTCAGCACGTAGCCGATCGCGTGCAGCCTTGACTGCCATCAGGATGCTCTCGGTGCCCCCAGACGTCATAAACCCAGCTGATTCGCTAGTCGCACCTAGCCACTTACCGGTCATTGCCACAACATCAGCCTGAATCTTGCGCAAACTTGGAAACGCGTCGGTACTGAGCGCATTTTCGCCACTGAAGCGTCTGTAAGCCTCCTCAGCGACGCTTATCGCCTCGGCGCCTGCGTAGTAGGCGAGGCTAAACGCACGGCCATCGCGCCACGCAATATCGTCTACTCGCAATACTTCGAGTGCATCAAAAACCTTGTCTTTCGGCCAGCCGGCACTTGGTAACGACGCCAAAGTTTTTTGAGAGGATTGAGATCTGTCGTTATTCATTTCGTCACAGTAGCCCCGAAATCAGTCCAAACTTTAACTTTACATAACTAACATTATGGGCAAATAAACAGAACGCATAAACTGGCGCCTTATCGAAACGCCGATTTGGCGCTGTTTAGACTCGTATCCACCTGACCGTCAACTAAAGGTTTAGCTGCATTTAGTAACCAGTTAAGTGCAGACTTAAAGTCCCGTGTTGTTGGATCAATATCCGGATCCAGATCTGCCTCCACATCAGTAATTGCGCACTTGAGTACGTACACCTGATCTCTTAATACGTTTAGTTCATTGCGGGCATTAACTAACTCATTTTCGCTAACCAGTAATTCATTGGCGCGTTGTCGAGCCACCCAATCCCATTGGCGACATGACTGGCAGCAATAGCGTCTTGGCCTACCAGCGCCGGGCAACTGCTTAAACGGCGACCTACACCACTGACATCGGCTTTTGCCAGCCGTAACTAATTTTGTCATGACGAAATTGTAATACAAGAATCGTCATGGTGCGCGAATAGTCACTTTAGGTTCACGGATGTTTGGTTGAAGGCATACTTAACAAATGAAGATTTCACACCAGCCTCCGGCTCGCCTTTTCACGTCTGATAACGCCGCTGGTGTGCACCCAGATGTAATGGCTGCAGTTGTTCGAGCTAACGAGTCGCACGCGCTTGCCTATGGGCTCGACAAATATACCGTTCAGGCCAAAGACGCCTTCTCGAAACTCTTTGATGCTGATGTGCGCTCTGAGTTTGTGTTTGGCGGTACAGGTGCCAACGTTCTCGCACTCGCCTGTGTACTCAAACCAGCTGAAGCAGTCGTCTGCACGTCATGGTCGCATATTGCAGTCGATGAAACTGGCGCGCCAGAAAAAATCCTTGGTGCGAAATTAATTGATCTGCCATCACTAGACGGAAAACTCAAACCGCAAGACTTACACAGCGTCGCACATTTGCGTGGCCATGTGCATCACGCTCAGCCCGCAGTTGTGTCGATCACTCAGTCAACAGAACTTGGTACGGTTTATTCGCCCGATGAGGTGCGTGCAATTTGTGAGACAGCTCATGAACTTGAAATGCTCGTACACATGGATGGTGCGAGGTTGAGTAATGCGGCTGCTGTCTATGGCGCGACACCCGAGGCATTGCGAAGTTTTACCATTGATGCGGGCGTTGATGTTTTGAGTTTCGGTGCGATGAAGGCTGGCGTCATGTTCGGCGAAGCTGTCGTATTCTTGAAACCAGAACTTGGTGATCGCGTCGAATACATTCGAAAGCAAATCACTCAATTAAATTCAAAGATGCGCTTCATCTCGGCGCAGTACGTTGAGTTGTTTCGCGATGGTTTATTTTTTCAACTCGGGGCTCAAGCAAACGCGATGGCACTCGCGCTTTTTGAGCGAACAAAACATCACATGTCGCTTGGTCTAGTTAAGCCTCCTCTCGTAAATAGCCTTTATCCAACGATTTCTCAGCCCGCCCGAACTGCTCTTCAAGATTGGTCGTTTTTCTGGGATTGGGATGTTGCGGCCCAGCAGGTGCGCTGGATGACGGCCTGGGATACGACTTTGGAAGATATTGAAGCTTTTGGGCTTGGTGTTGACGAGGCTCTAAATGGCTGATATAAGCCTCTATGTAATTGACTAGTCAGTTATTTATCCGCTAGTTTGACGTACGTGGCGGGGTCCGACTTCTTCATCAAACGACTTGAAACTGATGACAAGTGGATGAACGACGCCGCGTGTCGCGGGCTCAGTTCGATGTTCTTTCCGCCACCTGCAGAACGACCACAGGCTCGTGAGCAAAGAGAATCGATGGCGAGAGAAGTGTGTTCGACATGCGAAGTGCAAACAGCATGTAGAGAATTTGCTCGCAACCATCATGAATATGGTTTTTGGGGCGGAGAATCTGAAGAGCAACGACATCAAGCTGGATTTCATCTCATTGCTCCGATCGGGATTAGATCTAATTCGCGATAGCACGCAAGAAGATATAGCTAAAGTCTGCGAGACTAATTTCGCATGTCAAATTCAAAAATAGAATCGTCGGCAAGTTCGCTACCGGGGGCTATTGACACTGTTCGCGATGCCTGGGCAAATTTCGGTGACCCGCGAGTAATTAAAACTTTCACCGAAGTGAGTGCACATGTTTCGACCAACCGTGTCTTTCGTTTAACCATGTCTGACAAATCAAATTTGATCGCCAAAGTTAGTTCGTATGGGTCATATTTTCAGTTTGCCGAAGACCACGACAGACTCGCCCGTTGCAGCGCACAGCTTAGAGGTGGTCGTTGGTCAGGATTTCTGGCTGAAGTTCTAAGTAAGGATGGTCGGCCGTACACGTGGTACGACGAGTCATGTTGGGCGGTGTTCTACACCGATGTACAACAACAAGATTCATTGCCACGCATTTTGACCGACCAAGACGTGATATCTCTGGCTCAAGAAATTGCAGAATTTCATTTGGCTTGCGCGGCGATAGCACCATCGTTGCCACCTACTTCAAACTCGGTCAAGGGTGATGCAATTCATCTTTATGATTTGCTTCGCGAATCACAGGCTCCACAAAACTTCGGATTAGAAAAAACAGATATTTCAATCTTGCAGCGCAGTACACACGACCTACTGTTGCATCTCGAAAAAGTGCATTACGACGAATGGTTACGTATTCCGATATTGGTCGACTGGAATCTAGGCAATTTCGCGGTTCAAGCATCTAAAGGTAACTCTGGTCGTTCGTTTCAACTATCAACCAGATGGGATTACGACTGGTTTCGTGTTGAATCACGATTACTCGATTTCTATTTTTTGAGCAGAGTTTCATCTCGTACTGGTGACAAGACCCAGTTTTCTTATTCTGCACATACGTTTAGCGAGCCTAGGTTTCTTAAATTTCTGACCGCTTATCATCAAATTTATCCACTCAGCCCTACAGAGATTGAATTTCTTCCGTATGCGTATCGTTTTTTTCTCTTGAATTACGTAATTCGCGAGGGCGCCCGCTTCTTCAGACCAGACCTTTGCGCGCAATTTCGTCGAGACACAGCACGCGAGCATCTGAGTAGTTCTAGTCGACTTGATCTGACCGAACTATTGAGAATAGTCAGCTAAAAAAAACTAATTAGTCGCGAATTTTGCGCAAGTTCGCTGCGAAAAACTTACCCTTTTTTACGTATATGTCAACGCCCCTTGAAATCTCTTCTTGACGCGCACGCCCCTCTTTAATCACAGCTGGAGAGCCAACAGCCAATGCCCCTGGTGGTACGACCATGTCGTTCAAAACCACGCTGTTAGCGCCGACAATCGCCCCGGTGCCAACAACTGCACGGTGCAGAACAATCGCTCCAGAAGATACCTGCGCGCCCGACTCAATTGTGCATGATTCAAGATGAACGAGGTGCCCGATTACGCAGTCGTCACCAACAATTGTTGGCGTCGCCGGCATCGTATGGATAACAGAGTTGTCTTGAATGCTGGTGCGCATGCCGATCTTAATTTCGCCGTCATCACCGCGCAATACTGCGCCAGCCCAAATGGTTGATTCGGCACCAATTTCAACTGAGCCGATAATTACTGCCTCTGGGTGGATGAAAGCTGTCTCATGAATCTTTGGTTCGCGAGAACCTAGTGCATAAATCGCCATGACCTCACCGTAGCGAAAATGATGATGCGCTTTGTAATCGCTTTTGGGGGAAATGCTCGCCTTTCGGATACCGTAAAGGCTCATGTCACGGAGACTAGATATTGAATTGACTAGCACGCGGGACGATGGAACCTGGACTTGGCGTGCTGCTGGCGCAAAAGTTCCTAAGGGTGTGGTCGTCGCGACTCTTCTACCTAGCCAAAGCAAAATTGGTGACGTACTAAAAATCGAAGCAGACTTTGATATTGATGGCATCACAGTTCTGTCGGTAGTTACACAACGCGATAAGAGTCAAAAAGCAACTTTGTTGCAACTCATTGATGACAAACCATTTGTTGGAGTAACAGAAAAACTTGCAAAGAAATCTCGTGATGATAAATCGCGTCGTGGCAAGCAGGGTCCGCGTACAGATCGACCAGATCGTGAACCGCGTGAGCCGCGTGAGCCGCGAGCAGATCGACCAAATCGCGAACCGCGAGCGCCAAGACCAGATCGCAAATCATTTCCACCTGCTCCAGAGGTTCCAAAGCGACCTATTGCTAAGCGTCTCAAGCCAAAGCGTGTGCATCGCACAGCGGTACTTGAGTCTTTGCCGGTTGAACAACGAGGAGTCGCAGAACGTGCACTCGCTGGTGGTCTTGCTGCGGTGCGTGAAGCAATTAAATCGCAAAATGCACAACTCAAAAAAGACGGAAAAGCAGAAGTCAAAGCCGATGGTTTAATTTCTATGGCTTCAGACATTTTGCCAAAACTGCGAGTTGCTGAATGGCTTGATAAAGCCGAAGCCGCTAAAGCAGATCTTGAGTTGCTTGATTTGCGTGATCTTCGCGCAGTCGTGGTGGGCAGTGATGACCCAATGGTTGTGCGAGATGAATCAACACGAGAACTTGCGACTGAACTTAAAGCGGCTTTGAAGAGTCATCAAGAAAAAGAAATGTCTAATTGGATAGAAGACATGAAGTCTGCTGTTGAAGTCTCACGAGTGGTTCGAGCGCTAAAACTTTCAGGTGAGCCACCGAAAGCCGGTGTGTTGTTTCCAGTTGAACTCGGCGCACAAATCGCAAAAGCCGCTACAGAGTCTCTTGCCAGCGATGCTGGTGCGGATCGATGGATCGCTGTTCTCGAGGCGCTCGCCTTCTCGCCGATTCGTGCTCAAGTAAAGCCTGCCGCGGCACCAGTTGCGACAACTGATGCGCTGCGCGAAACCGTAAAACGACTCTCTCCTCTGCTGCCTCAGATTGCAGCTCTATTTGGTATCGAAGTTGTCGCAGGTGTGCAAGCGCCGAAACCTTTACGACCTCCGCGTCAAGCTCGTCAAGTTCGTAAACCGCGCGACAAAAAAGAAATTAAACTCACGATTCCACCTGCGCCACAGCCAGTTGTTGAGGCTCCAGTTGCACAAGAAGTTGTTGTAGCGCCAGCTGTGGAAGTGCCAGTTGCAGAAGCAGTTGTCGAAGCACCGGTTTCAGACTTGACAGTTGAAGCCGAAGCCCCGTCTTCGTCTGAGCAGGCTTAGTCCTCTACGATCGCGATATGACAAATATCGTTGAATATCAAGTTGAGGGCAAAGTTGCCATAATCACTCTTAATCGCCCTGACGCACGAAATGCGATCAATGGTGACGTTGCTAGTGGCCTTGAAGCGGCAATCGACAAGGTCGAAGCCGATGACAATATTTGGATCGCCATACTGGCCGCAAACACCGAGGGTCAGCAACGACCAGTGTTTTGCGCTGGTGCTGATCTCAAAGCGATTCATTCCGGTCAAGCCGCAGCGTTGAACACGCCACGCGGTGGCTTAGGTGGTTTTGTTTATCGCCAACGCAAGAAACCAGTAATCGCGGCAGTTGATGGCTTAGCGACCGCAGGTGGTTGCGAACTAGTGCTGGCGTGCGACATGGTTGTGGCTACAACGCGGTCTGCATTCGGTCTCGCCGAGGCAACACGAAATTTAATTGCAGGTGCAGGTGGACTCTTCCGTTTGCCTCGGGCGATTGGTCGAGCCGCAGCGATGGAAGCGATTCTCACAGGCGAACCATTCACAGCGCAGCGCGCGTATGAACTTGGCATGGTTAATCATTTAGTAGAACCAGAGAAAGCACTTGAAGGTGCAATGGATCTTGCATTACGAGTTTGCAAAGCTGCACCACTCGCCGTCTGGGCAAGTCGTAAAATTGTTTTGGCTTCAGCCACAGAGTCGGATGAAACGCTTATCAATATGACGAATAAAGAATTCGGTGCTGTGTTGAACTCTGAAGATACAAAAGAAGGCTTAACAGCTTTTATTGAGAAGCGAACACCAAACTGGCAAGGCAAATAAAAAGAGATTTTAGCTGACTTGGTTGTTTTAGCTAGCTGAGTTTTTTGGTAACGGTAATCAATCTCGCTACCAGCCCAGAACGCTCGTAAAGATTCTTCGTTTCGCGATCTCCAGGAAGCGCAAGTGCATCAAGCGCCTGGAGTTTTTGTTCTCGTGCCCAAGTCAATGCAGTTGTGACAAGCGCATCTCCGACACCTAAATTTCGTGCATCATGAGTCACGAAGACTTGTTCAATAGTGGCGATTTGGTTGCCTGCTTTTTCTGTAATACGAGCGACTAGGTATCCCATCACAGTTGAATCAATACCGCCGGCCAAAACAAAAACTGTGTCGTTGTTCAATTCTTCAGACCATCTGTTGCCTATCTCAGGCACTTCGTTCGCAAGTCGATCGGCGCCTCGAAATTGATTTAGTGATCTACGTGCCTCGCTCTCAAGTAGTGCTAGAACATCTACATCTTTTTCTGTGGCTGTCCTTGAGAAAATTTGCACAGTCAGCAACTGAGGTTTAGAGTGATCAAAAAATTGAAACTACTTTGCCGCATCTTACAACATCGCGATCTTTTTCAGAATAGTTTGGCGACATCGATTGGCGGTCTCGTACTTCTTGATTTTGGCAAGTTCTGTCTTGTTCAGCGCACCGAGTAAATCAAGAATTTGCAATGCTGACAAATCGTCATAATTAGCAATCGGTAATTTCGCTGATGTCGTCGCCGGAGACGCTTTTGCTTTTGCCTTCGAATTTGCAACAGACTTTTTTTGCGTATTCGCCACTGTCGCATCTTTATTAGTTGGCGCGTCATTGCTATTTGTAGCGACCAATTTGTCAGATTTCGGCATCACCGGCGGATTGCTGGGTTCACGAGTCGAATAATTATCAACTTGATCAACTAAGCGTTTATTTACTTGTTCAACCGCCATCTTGCCGACGAAACGCCACAACTTGATCTTGTCGGGCAACTGCGAAATGAATTTGTTAATCAATTCGCCTGGATTTGGCGGAGTCGGTGCCGCAGTCATGTCGGTCAGTGTTTGAATAGCGGACAGGCGTCGTCTTCGACAGGGCAACCTGGAGCTGTTTGTCGAACAAGCAAGAAGCAGTGAGAGCACTGGGTCTCATCCGGGCGACGAGGTTGAAGTCTCTCTACCCCATCGGTCCGGTCGTCACCAACAACTTCGTCTTCTTCTTCGGGAGCGGTTTCTTGGGGCGATGCCAACTTTTCTTGCAGAATTGATGAGAGATCTGCTTCAACATCGTCTTCAGTACGAAGATCATCTTCGTCATCGTCATCATCTGCTGATTTCGGTTTCGTCGGGTCAACAGGTGCAAGCGTCGAACCTTCGTCGCTTAGCGAGGTAGCCATGTCGTTTGTTAAATCGACAACCAGGTCTCCTGTTGCATCTGGATCGAAATCTTCACCGTCAACTGCATCAGCATCTGGGTCAAAATCAGGGTCAACGACCTCAGTTAAGTCGTCGATCTCTAGATCGTCGCCAACCACCTCTTCGGTCTCTTCAATTTCGATTTCGTCTTCGTCAGCCATGGTGTCCGTTCACTCGTTTCAATTCAGTCGCGCATAGTATCCGATATATGGGGTCATAACTCCAAATCGGCTGTTTGCTCGTGTGGTTGTTACTTTTAGAGGTCATTTACGTCTCGCTTCGGCTTTTCGTTCAGAATCTAAACGCTCTAGTTCTGGGGCGTTTTTAACTATGTGAGTCATTGCATCAGCTATCGCCCGATGACCTGCCTTCTCGCCAATCAGTCGGTGCATCTCAATGGCTACACGACGATACGACGGGTGGCCTTGCGGTGAAGAGCGCAATTCAAGCATATGAATCGCCTCTCGGGCATTGAACTGCATCACATATCGCATTCTGTAGGCCATCGAAACTGCGTAAGGCGCCTGACTCGGATATTCGGGAAGCAAGGCATCATAAAGTTCACTTGAACGTTGCATTGCTTCATCAAATGCGCCGCCGGCACCCGACTCGGCGACAACTTCAGGGCGAATGAAGCCATGATTTGGTGTTAGTCGCTGCCATTCAATTGTCAACAGTCGATGTCTTTGTAGGTCACGAAACGCACCGTAATCTCCCAACACATCAAAGCGATAATCAATGCGTTCAAACGCTCGACCAGGCTTGTGGCGACGGTTCTCTCGCTCGCCTACATAAGCGCGAATCAAATTCACCCGCTGCTCGTGGCTAAGTGATCTAACTTCTTTAAGTAATTGTTGTTCTGATAAATGTGAACTCGAATAACAAATCGCAGCTAAAAGTTTGTCTTCGCCTTCGGGGTCAAAATCTGTCAGAACTACTTCTTGAGTTTCCTCAGGATCAAGCGCGCCGAAGTATTCATCAACCAATTCAAGTGTTTGTTGTTGACGATCAATCAGATAGTTGGTCCACTTTCCACCTCGATCTGCAACATCAACGCGCTTCAAGAAACTTGGCACAACTTTTCGTAATTCGGTCAACATCATGTCGGCATATTGACGTGCCTCTGGTAATGCGTGTCCGCGCATTCTTAGTAGCAATGCTTCATATCCTTGGCCGGTGCCATAAATACCTAGGTTTGATAGCGATGCCGCGGGAAGAACTCCTCTTACGGCGTCAAGGGCCTTGGCTCGTGTTGCTTGGCGATAAACGAAATCAGAATCGGTTGCACCTTTTTTTACTGTTTTGCGAACATAATCTGTAACGGTTTCAACCATCGATGAATATGCGTCGAACATTCTGTCCATGTCACCGACATAGCGGGTTCCAAAAGGACCGTTAAGAATGTCGGCATCTCTATAAAAGCGGTAACGTCCGCCGAGTCGTGCATCGTA
>JBILAG010000127.1:0-4063 GCA_044354345.1 Ilumatobacteraceae bacterium
CAAATTTCAGAAGCCAAAGTTGTTTGTGATGAATGTTTAGTTCGCGGAAAATGCCTGGATTTCGCTCTTGAAACAAACCAAGATTGGGGTATCTGGGGCGGCATGTCAGAAGATGAGCGTCGAGACATTCGACGCCAGCGTGCAGCTGAGCGACGAAACTCTCGCCTGCTTGCCTAATTCGTTTATTGCTTCAATCTAAGCGCACAGAAAAATACTTAATCGCCGACAAACGGTATTTTTAGATCAACGACAGTTCCTGCGCCATTGGACACGATTTTTAGTTCACCAATTGAATCGTCAACTAAAGCTGGTCGCATCTGAATCGTGCCTGCTAGTTCAGTAGTTACAAGTGTTCGAACAATTGACAAACCTAAACCAGTAGCGGCTTTGATATCAAAGTCATTACTTAAGCCGCGACCATTGTCAGTCACACGAATATTCAATGATTCGTCATCGTGACTCAATAACACAAGAACTGATCCACCCGCGCTGCCCTCGGGAAACCCATGGTCGACTGCATTTTGTAAAAGTTCGAGTATCACAACTGATAATGGTGTCGCAATCGTGGCCGGCAACCGCCCACCGTCACCTTGAACATTGAACTTCACTGGGCGATCAGTAGATTGCAGGCCTTCTTCAACAAGTCGTAACAGTGGACGCACGATTTCAACAAACGAAATATCTTCGCCTGCCTCATGTGACAGAGTTTCGTGAACGAGTGCGATGGTTCTAATTCGTCGCACTGATTCGGCAATGGCAGAAATTGCCTCTTCACTTTTAAGTCTGCGCGCTTGAAGTCTTAGCAAAGACGAAATTGTCTGCAGATTATTTTTTACACGATGGTGTATTTCACGAATTGTTGCATCTTTAGTAAGCAGCAAGCGATCACGGCGACGTAATTCTGAAACATCCCGCAACAACACCACACCGCCAGTTACGACAACGCCGCGACCGAGTCGCTTGAGTGTCGGTATGGTGCGAGTTAGCAATGTGACTTCAGAAGTCTGTTCAAATTCTTCGACAACCGGCTCGCGTCGCTCATAGGCATTTCTGGCTGCAGTTTGCGCGACTCCAAGTTCTGCCAAACTTTGCCCAACTGCATTTGTATTCACTCCAACGCGGTGCATTGCCGACACCGCGTTAGGTGATGCATAGCGAACGCGAGCATCAGCATCTAAAACAATTACACCGTCACCAACTCGTGGAGCAACAGTTGCGTCGGCCACACGACCTTCAAACGGAAATAAACCAGTAGAAATCATTTTCGTGAAATCATCAAAAATCGCTAAATAAGTTCGTTCGAGTTGTCCGGGTTTTCGACCGCTACGTGTTGACCACTCGCGAGTCAACACGGCAATGACTCGGTCATCGCAACGCACTGGAATCGCCATCAAGCTCACAGGCTCAACCTGCGAGACAACACGAACTTCGCCGGTTACAACTTTTTGTGTTGTAAATGCTTGAGCGATCATCGCCGCCTTATCTAAATCAGCAGTCAAACCAACTAGATCAGTTTCGTAAAGTGTTTGACCAGTTGCAGCGCGCACCTGTGCGACAACAATCCATTGTTTGTCATTGGACGGTAAATAAAGCAACATGTCCGCAAAACAAAAATCTGCGAGCATTCCCCACTCTGAGACAAAAGCACCGAGGTGTGCCAATTCGCGCTCGACAGTGTTGCCGAGTTCGTGAGCGATTTCGACGAGTGTTGGCATAGTTAGTTCTCTAAGTCTGCCTTATCAGTGTTGACTCAAACGATATTTAGATTTTCGCCAAGTGTGATCAAGCCATTTATATCTGCAATATCACTTTCAAGCATTGGTGCCACAGTGAAATTATCGGCGAACCCGGCGACGCGACCTAATAACGCTGCCTGCATCTCAGAAATACTTGTTGTCTCTTGCGCATAGTTCTGAATTGTCTCTAAGGTCTGGGTTAATAGTTTCGCGAGATTCGCTTCATCGATCTCTGAAGATGTGTCTGAAGATTTATCTGTACTAAGTAATACTTCAGTGAGTTCGCTTATAAATTCAGTGTTTTGCCGTGCATTGTTCAGAACATGTGCCTGCTCGATTAACACTTCGCCTTGAAGTTCTTTTGGAATAATGCGATTCGCAATCGCCAAGTGAGTTGTGAACTTACGCTCTTTGAGAGCAACGCTAAGAAACTCAGCTTCACTAAGTGGTGCGTCTTCAAGAGTAGTAACGATTGCGAACGAAGTTTTAGGGTCGTGCAACAAAGCCTCAACTTTCTTGGCTCGTTCGACAAATCCAGTCTCCATTGTTCTAAACAAAGTAAAGAATTCGGCAACATCTCGCAACAGTCCTTTACCGAGCAACCGGTCGGCGATTTCGTAAAACGGTTTTGCTGCAAGTGTGAGTAACTGCCACTGAGAGTTTGCTGTCAATAACTTGAGTAGTCGGCTTGAAAAAAAGTCCTGCATTCGTTTTGGTGCATCCAAAATAGTTAATGCGTTTCGTGATGGTGGCGTGTCAACAATAATCAGGTCGTAAGCACCAGAAGAGTGCGCTTGGTACAGGCGCTCGACCGCAATGTAGTCATGACTATGCACAAACCTTTCAGTGAGATTTTTGTAAAGCGAGTTTTGTAGCACGCTGTTTCGCGTTGTCGCGTCTGGTGCGTGGCGAGAAATTAGGTCATCCCAACTCGCTTTCGTGTCAATCATCGCCGCCGATAGTGACCCGCGTAACTTTGTTTTACTTGTTTTGAACAATTCACCTGTGATCTGAACCTCAACATTGCCAAACTCACGAAGTCCGAGTGCATTGGCGAGTCGCTTGGCAGGGTCGACAGTCAAGACAAGTACGCGCTTTTCGGTTTGAGTCGCAGCCAGCACACCCAATGCTGCCGAAATTGATGTTTTACCTACTCCACCTGATCCACATACGACAATTAGCCCATCTTGTTGAATTAACTGAGCAACTGTTGTCATGAGAGTTCAGCTTCAAGCTCGCTAGATAATTTTGAGACAAGTAAGTCTGTTGACTGATAAGAAAAATCTGGCAGGAGTAACAACTCTTTAATCGGATCGACTTTGGCGAGCCCACTCCGCAAAGAAGCAATGTGATGTGTTGCGAGATTGCGTCGAGCCCGAGCCAGCCCCGTTGCCTGAAGCGAAAGATCAATGCTTAAGCCAGTTTTCTTAGCAATAAAGGATTTAATTACAGCCTGATTAAGTTGATTGAAAACTATTTCTTGTGATTTTGTAAAAATTTCTGAAGGCACACGATTGACGATTACTGCTGCGGTGTTGACTTTAGTTTTTGTTTGTAATGCCCCGACTAGTTCTAAAGCCTCATTAACTGCCATCTCTTGGCAAGTTGTTACTACGACGACTCCTGTTTTTTGTTTGTCTTCAAGAATTGCCGTCATCCACAAAGTTTGTTCGTTCAATGGCCCAAGTGGCACAAAATTGCGCAGTGTTGTTGGGGCCGCAACTTGGGCAACAATGTGCCCGGTTGATTCGGCATCTACAATCACAATGTCATAGTTGCCTTTACGTACTTCGTAGCAAAGTTTGCCAACAACCAATACTTCTTTCACCCCCGGCGCAGCATCTGCAACAAAATCAAAGATTCCAGCTAGACCAGGAATTGCCGCAACAAACGGAGTCTTCAAAAAAATAGATACATATTCGCGCAAAGCATCTTGCGTGTTCATTGTCATCGCTGACAAATTTGGAGAGATCTCACGCGGCGTAAAACTCAGTTCACTTGTTTGAAGCAAAGTCGAAAGTGCGCCTTTGGCGTCCATCTCGCACAACAAAACTCGCTTACCTTGAGCGACAGCGGCTCGACCAAGTGATGCGACAACAGTTGACTTACCGACGCCGCCCTTTCCAGTAATGAAGAGAAGTTGGCGGTCTAACAAAGCGGGCAGTGTCAGCTGCCGAATCCCATCTTGCGGTCACCGTTTGGTGCACCAAATTCGACAAAAGCAATCTTTGCTGACGGAATTGCTGTTTCTTTGCCGCGCTTGTCGGTCAGCCAAAGAACTGCAGACTTGCCTTCAAGTGCTGCTTCAACAGCGGCGCGAATCTTGG
>JBILAG010000128.1:0-4047 GCA_044354345.1 Ilumatobacteraceae bacterium
GGTCGCGTTACGCGACCAACATGCAACAAACCCTTCGGAGTCTGGGCGTCAGTCGTCGAGAAAGTCGACATCGACTTCGGCATTGTCGCGCGAAGCGGCAGCACGCACAACGGCGCGAATGCTTTGCGCTGTACGACCACGACGACCGATTACTCGACCTAGGTCTCCGTCTGCGACGCGAACTTCAAGGATTATCTTTCCTTCGTCATCCAATGATTCAACCTTCACAGCATCTGGCGTATCAACAATCGATCGCACAATGTGAGTCAAGACTGACGTTGCTATTGGAGCCAAAACTGTATTGGCGTTTACTGGATCAGACATTTTTAGAGCTTTCTTGTTATTAATCGTAAATAAAACTATTACTCAGTGAAACTACTTCGCTGGTTTTTTAGTTGCTTGAAACTCTTGCCATGTGCCGGCGATTTCTAACAACTTACGCACTCGGTCTGTTGGCAATGCACCTTTTTGGAGCCACAAAATTACCCGGGCGCTGTCAACTTTGAGTGCCGATGGTTCTTGCTGGGGCTGATACGTGCCGAGAATTTCAAGAAAATTTGTATCTCGTGCTGAACGACTGTCGGCAGCAACGATTCGATAGTGAGGCCTCTTGGTTTTACCAACACGAGAGAGACGCAATTTAACTGACATGAATATCCGATCTTTGAGCGAAATGGTTCAATTGAACCGACCTCTTAGGCTACCTTGGCCCAAGTCGCGAACTCAACGCCGCGGCCAATTCGTCAGGCATTGCCGAGCCTTTTGGGCCTTTAGCTGATTTTCCAGATTTGCCGCCACGCCCCGATTTTCCGCCCATTTGTTTCATCATTTTCTTCATCTCGGTAAATTGCTTAACTAAACGATTGACGTCGGCAACCGTGGTGCCCGAGCCCTTCGAGATTCGCGTTCGCCGTGAGCCATTAATTAGCTCGGGGTTTGCACGCTCTTGTGCCGTCATTGAAAAAATGATTGCCTCAGTGCGCCTCACCTGATCTTCTGGAATCTCCGCGTTCTTCATCTCCTTGGGCACACCTGGCATCATCCCCATAATCCCCTGTAGCGACCCCATCTTTTTGAGTTGCTGCAACTGTTCAAGAAAATCCGCAAGCGTGAACTCGCCCTCAAGCATTTTTGCGGCGGCCTCTTCGGCTTTATCTTTTTCAAAAACTTTTTCGGCTTGCTCAATCAGAGTGAGCATGTCGCCCATTCCTAAGATGCGACTCGCCATACGATCTGGATGAAATTGTTCGAACGCGTCAAGTTTCTCGCCAGTTGCAGCAAACGCAATTGGCTTGCCAAGAACATGCTTTACCGAAAGTGCGGCACCTCCGCGTGCATCGCCATCAAGTTTTGTTAGTACGACGCCATCAATCGACAGGGTTGCATCAAATGCCTGAGCCACGGCGACAGCATCTTGACCAGTCATTGCATCGACAACCAAGAACGTGTAATTCGGTTTCACTGCTTTTGAAATATCTTTTACTTGTTGCATCATTTCTTCATCGATTGCCAAACGGCCAGCCGTGTCGACAATTAAAACATCTCGCCCAAGACTCTTTGCTTCAGCCAGACCAAGTTGCGCAGTTTTTACAGGGTCACCAGGAGCAGAAAAAACTGGAATATTTAATTGCGCACCAAGAACGCGCAATTGTTCAACTGCAGCCGGGCGTTGTAAATCGGCTCCAACAAGCATCGGCTGTCTGCCCTGCGACTTAAACCAACTCCCAAGTTTGGCCGCACTCGTAGTTTTACCAGAGCCTTGTAGCCCGGCCATCAACACAACCGTCGGTGGTTGACTGGCATACATAATTTTCAATGTCACTCCACCGAGCATTGAAACAAGTTCGTCGTTGACTATTTTAATTATTTGCTGACCGGGGTTTAGCGCTGTCGATGACGTTGCACCAACTGCTTGCGACCGAATTCTCTCAACAACATCTCGAACAACTGTGACATTTACGTCGGCTTCGAGTAACGCAGTACGAACCTCTGCTAAAACTTCGGTTACATCTTGTTCTGTTAATCGACCTCGATTGCGGAGGTTCTTTAGAACACCGCCGAGCCGATTTGAAAGTGTTTCAAACATTGAAGATTAGGTTACTCGTGAATTTTTCTTCGACCCAATTTGACTAGTTGAATAACGCCGAGACAAATTCGGCAGCGTTGAACGCAACAAGGTCATTAATAGTTTCGCCAACGCCGACAAGTTTGATTGGTATCGCGAGTTCAGTTTCAATAGCAAACACGATGCCACCTTTGGCTGAGCCATCAAGTTTTGTCAACACGACGCCCGTGACTTGCGTTGACTGTGAAAACTGTTTGGCTTGAGTCAATCCGTTCTGGCCGGTTGTTGCATCAATCACCAATAGAACTTCGGTCACCTTGCCACTTCCTTTGTCAGCAACTCTTCGAACCTTGGAAAGTTCCTCCATCAAGTTGGTGTTGTTTTGTAATCTCCCTGCAGTGTCAGCAAGCACGAGATCAATTTTTTGTGCGGTGGCTCGTGCAACGCCGTCGAAGATTACCGAACTGGGGTCTCCGCCCTCAGCGCCACGAACAATCTCGGCACCAGATCGCGATGCCCAAGTTTCTAATTGCTCGCCTGCCGCGGCGCGAAATGTGTCGCCAGCCGCCAGAAGAACACTGCGTCCGAGTGCGCGTTGCTGAGCAGAAAGTTTGCCGATCGTTGTTGTCTTACCAGCACCGTTCACACCAACTACGAGCCAGATATTTGGAGCGCCCAATGAGGAGTCAAAATTCAACTCTCGCGAGGTTTGCGACAACTGTGCAGTCATCTCACTTTGCAGCGCAGAGGCCAAATCATTCGGTTGAGTAATTTTCTTTGATTTAACTAGTTCACGCATTGGGGCCAGAACACGTGAAGTAGTTGTTACGCCAACATCAGCACGCAACAATGCTTCTTCAAGTTCGTCCCAAGTTTGTTGCGTGATCGACGACCGAGTTAATGCAACCGAAATCGCGCCGGCAAATGTTGACCGTGTCTTAGACATTCGATCGCGAACCGCCAAATCTTGCTGGCTCGTGTCGTAACTAGTTTCATCTCTAGTTTCATCTCTAGTTTCACGACTAGTAGCAGCGCGGTCACGACGACTAGAAATGACGACGCCGATTCCGAAAAACGAAACAAGCAACGCCAACACCAGCATTATTTTTGGAGCAGTATCTGATGCAACAAGTTGCGCGAAAACGTCAAGCGCGAGCATAGATAAGTTTACGCTGATTGAGCAGACACTCGTTCGACGATCACGCGCGATGAACCACCTGGTTGCATCGTCACACCTAGCAAAGAGTCACCGGCTTCCATCGTGCGCTTTTGGTGACTGACTATCAGTAGCTGTGCCTCTTGACGAAACTCTTGAATCAACGCCAAGAAACGGTGCAAGTTGACGTCGTCGAGAGCCGCTTCAACTTCGTCCATAACGTAAAACGGTGAAGGTCGACTGCGGAAAACAGCGAAGAGATATGCCAGAGCAGTCAGAGACCGCTCACCACCTGAAAGTAGCGAGAGTTTCTTAACGTTTTTGCCGCTCGGCTTTGCTTCAACTTCGATACCGCTGTTCAGCAAATCGTCCGGGTTGGTCAGAGTCAATCGACCAGTGCCACCCGGAAACAGCATCGCAAACAATTTTGTAAAGTTGTCTCGCACATCGGCATAAGCGGCAGCGAAATTACTTTGAATTTCCTGATCAACTTGCTTGATCACTTTCATTAGTTCACGACGAGAATTCTTGACATCTTCAAGTTGCTCTTCAAGAAATGTATTTCGAATCTGTAGTTCGGTGAACTCTTCCAATGCCAGCGGATTAATTGGCCCCATCAAGCGAAGTTCGCGCTCAAGTTCACGCTGGCGTGCGAGCGGGTTAGTGCCCTCGGGCAACTCAGGCAACGGTGTGTCGATAGCCCGCTGTGGCTCAACTTCGAGATCACGACGCAATGTGTCAATCGCTCCTTCGAGACGAACTTTGACTTCTGATTCTTCGAGTTCAATTCGACGATTGCGTTCGCGCAATTCTTCGAGTTGTTTCT
>JBILAG010000045.1:0-15040 GCA_044354345.1 Ilumatobacteraceae bacterium
GGTCTATCGACTCGTTGACAGGCGCAAAACCACAGAGCATTTGAAATTCAGAAAGTGCGCAGAGCAATTCTGGCTTGGCGGCCTCATCTTTATATATACGGTTGGATGCGGTACGAGCGATACCTAGCTTGTTTTCGCGAGCGAAACCTGCGAGCGCTTGTGCCGTGCTTGGATGCGTTTGTAGTGAAAGTGGTTTTGCGACCGCGATGAGCTTCAATAAAAACGGAAGATCGCCGACAACATTCTTTAATTGCGTTTCACCATTGGCGGTTTGCAATGTTGCATGACCATCAGAGTGGGTGCCGAACCAAAGTTCGGCCCAAGGTTTTTGATCTTGCGGTAAACCGAGCAAATCTGGCAAGGCAGCGAAGTCGCCCCATTCATAGTGCTTTATTGCCGGGCTGAGGATCGCAGTCATTAATTAATCTCTCAATTATTTTATCGGCATTGCAACAATGTGCTTTGCAGCATCATCGATTGCGACATCACCTGAAGTTCCGGCGCGGCGGTTGCGAACTTCGACGACTCCTGTTGCGACACCACGACCTGCGATGACAATACGAGGTGTGCCAATTAATTCAGCATCTTTAAATTTGACGCCAGGTGATACGCCTTTACGATCATCGAGCAGCACAGTCATGTTTTGATCATGCAGTGCAAGTGCGAGTGCTTCGCCAGCAGCCGATGTTTCATCGCCAGGTTTGCCGGCAACAACAATATGTACATCAGTTGGTGAAACTGCAGAAGGCCACTTCAAACCAATTTCGTCATGGTTGGCTTCGGCGATTGCGGCAACTGCTCGCGAGACTCCGATGCCGTAAGAACCCATTGTGACGACTTGTGATTTTCCGTTTTGGTCAAGCACAGTGAGCCCGAGAGCTTCGGCATATTTGCGACCGAGTTGAAACACGTGTCCGATCTCGATGCCGCGACGAATCTGTAATTTCGCATCGCACTTCGGGCAAGAATCTCCGGCGCGAACATCGGCAGCGTCGACTATGCCATCGCACGAAAAGTCACGGCCATTTACGAGACCAGCAACGTGTCGACCTGGCGCGTTAGCGCCAGTGATCCACGCGCTACCAATTGCGATGCTGCGATCGAGCAAGTATCTGATGCCACTTGAATTTTTCAATCCGAGTGACTGCGGCCCGATGTAGCCCTTGACGAGATTCTTGTTCGCAGCGAAATCTGCCTCTGTGAATTCAACGATTTCTGCTGGTGATACTTGTGCTTCAAGTCGCTTTGTGTCGACATCACGATCACCTGGCACGCCAACTGCAAGCGGCTCGGTGCGACCATCTGGGTAGCGCAAATTAACGATGACATTTTTGAGTGTGTCGGCAGCAATCCACTGACGGTCAGCGCGCTTCAAATCAGAACGAGTGTTAAACAAGTCAACCAAAGTGGCGATTGTTGGCGTTGCAGGCGTGTCGTACACGACAGATTCTCCGAGATTCGAGTAGTCAATCTTGGCTGGCTCGCCAACTCGCACAGCCTCGGTATTGGCCGAGTACGAGCAACTGTCGCAACTAACAAAAGTGTCCTCGCCCGAATCACACGGAAACAAAAACTCCTCAGATGCTGAGCCGCCCATTGCGCCAGACATCGCCGAGACAACTGCGTATGGCAAGCCCAGTCTGTCAAAAGTCCTCAAATAGGCGCTGCGGTGCGCGTCGTAACTGCGTTGCAAACCTTCGTCGTCAATATCGAAACTGTACGAATCTTTC
Source organism: Ilumatobacteraceae bacterium (assembly GCA_044354345.1). GTDB lineage: Bacteria > Actinomycetota > Acidimicrobiia > Acidimicrobiales > Ilumatobacteraceae > BACL27. Next base: position 1,731 of record JBILAG010000045.1, read on the forward strand.
ATCAAAAATTCGCGTCCGCGCAACAGGCCAGCACGTGGACGTGCTTCGTCGCGAAATTTAGTTTGAATTTGATAGAGCCACAGTGGTAAATCTTTGTAACTGCTGTAGAGATCTTTGACTAATAGCGTGAACATTTCTTCGTGGGTTGGTCCGAGTAAAAAATCATTACCACGTCTGTCCTGTAAGCGAAACAAGTTCGGGCCATAGTCGGTCCACCGACCAGTAATCTCATACGGTTCTCGGGGCAGCATCGCAGGAAAGTGCACTTCCTGAGCACCGATTGCGTCCATTTCTTCGCGGACTATCGTTTCGACTCGGTTCAGGGTTCGCAGACCAAGAGGCAACCATGTATAACCGCCTGGGGCGGCACGCCGGATGTATCCAGCCCGCACCAGTAGGCGATGGCTCGGTACCTCGGCGTCAACTGGGTCATCGCGTAAAGTCCTTAAAAACATTGTTGACATCCGCAAAATCACGAGCCCTCACTTGGCGGCGCGAGCAATAGCGCCATCTGAAACTTTAGTTCCGCGGGACTATACTTAAGGCGACCTAAAAGTTCAACGAACCGAAGGCGTGGGTTTAGGCCCACGCCTTTTGTTTTCTATCGGGTGCCTTTTTGAAGTATCAAAGAGACTATTTGATAGCGAATTGATAGCGATTTGCTAGTGATTTGCCAGTGATTTAATAGTTATTTGACCGTGTTATTGCAAGAAAGGAGAGATTTCTAATGGTGTCGAGTGCAGGTGAAAGTGCGGTAGTCACGCGTATCAGCGAACTTGTCACACCGATTGTTAGCGATCTCGGCCTTGATCTCTACGACCTCGAATTTGTAAGTGGTGTTGTGCGTGTAGTTGTTGATACGAAGCCTGGCATGCTGGGCGAAAATGGTCAACCTGCTGGCGTTGATCTTGAGAAGATTGGGTTACTCACTCGTCTGATCTCAAAAGAATTTGACCACTCCGAGCCGGTGCCTGGTCGTTACACCCTTGAAGTAACAAGCCCTGGTCTTGAGCGCAATTTGCGATTGCCGCGTCATTACATTCGCGAGGTCAACAAAGTAATCAATGTGCGCTTGACTGCGCCTCTCGAAACTGGTGGCGAGCGACGCGTTCAAGGTGTTTTGGTAAGTGCTGACGATCGTGAGATCACCTTGCGCAATTCAAACGACGTAGAAATCAAAATCAACTACGCGACGATAGATCGCGCACGAACGGTTTTCGAATGGAAGACAACTTCAAAAGAAGAAGCGCGTCATTCAAAGAAAAAATTCGCAACTACAACGGAGGCCAAAGCATCATGAGCAACATGGACATGTCAGAAGCGCTGCGCATGCTCGCAGCAGATCGTGGAATCACACTTGACGCATTATTGCAAGTTCTTGTCGAGGCACTAGCCACGGCATACAAAAAGCGTCCAGGTGCTGCAGATGAAGTGATTGTCGGAGTAAACCCAGACAACATGGACATCACTTTTACTGCCTACGACGTAAATGATGACGGCGAATGGGTAAACGAGCGAGATGACACTCCAAAGAAAGACGAGCTCGGTCGAATTGCCGCGGTGACTTTCCGTCAGGTGATGAGTCAACGAATTCGAGAAGTAGAGCGCGAGCGCAAGTTTGAAGAGTATGCGAACCGCGAAGGCGACATTGTTTCAGGAACCGTGCAAAAGACAGACACTCGCTACACGTTGCTCGATCTTGGTCGAGTCGAAGCGTTGTTACCACAAGCAGAGCAAGTGCTCGGCGAGACACGCGAGCCAAATGCTCGTCTCAAGGCATACATCGTCGAAGTGCGTCGCACGCCAAAGGGTCCGCAGATCGTTGTTAGCCGTACTCACCCAGGTTTGATTATGCGACTTTTCGAAATGGAAGTACCTGAGATTGCTGATCGAATTGTTGAGATTAAATCGTGTGCTCGTGAACCGGGTCAACGCACGAAAATTGCAGTGTGGTCAAACGATAAAGCAATCGACCCGGTCGGTGCTTGTGTCGGCGCACGCGGTGGGCGAGTGCGAATGGTTGTCAACGAATTGCGTGGCGAAAAGGTTGACATCATCCCATTCAGCGAAGATAAGCGTGACTTCATTGCCAAAGCGATGTCGCCAGCAAAAGTTACTGAAGTTCGTTTAAGTGCAGACGAAACTCAAGCCGATGTAATCGTGCCAGATTTTCAATTGTCATTGGCAATTGGCAAGATGGGTGTCAACGCCACACTTGCTGCGCGTCTGACTGGTGTGCGAATTGACATCAAGAGCGAATCTGAAGTTGCAGCCGAAGGCAATGGCGTGGTGCGACGTTCAGTAGAAACCGCGACCGAGTCTGTTTATGCAGAAGGCGAATGGAAGACGAATATAGACACGGGCGCAATGGAGTGGCACGCTGCTGACGGATCGATTCTGAGTCAAGAACAAGTAGCTGCACAATCTGGTGCAACAACTGAAGAATCGAAAGGCTAGACACTTTGGCAAAGGCTAAACGCGTTCACGAGATCGCTAAAGAACTCGGAATGACGAACGCTGAGATCATTGATCTCAGCGGAAAACTCGGCATCGGTGTCAAGGGTCCATCGTCAACGATTATTGATGCGCAAGCTGATCGTATTCGTAGTCGTGCTGAACGTGAAGGTTTGATTCGCGAATCGCAACCAGAAGAAGTTTCGACCAAACCAGTTAGAAAAGCTGCTGCAAAAAAAGTTGACGGCACGACAGTTAAGAAGGCTGTTGCTAAGAAAACTGCCGGCACTGGTGTTGCAGCGAAAAAAGCGGCTGCGAAAAAAGTGTCAGCGACTGAACCGCAAGTTGAATCAACAGAAGTTGCAGTCGAGACGCCGGCTACACCGCGCGAAACTGAAATCGTTGCAAGTCGCGTAGTTTCTTCTGCGCAGCCGAATCAGACTAGCCCAACTGCTCGTTCAGCCACACAGCCTGTTCGTCAAATACAACCGCTGCAACCAGAACCAGTTCGTCAGCCGGTAGTAACGCCGCAACCAACTACACAAATAACGCCACAAACTACGACACAACAAACTACGCAACCGGCAACTCAGCAACCGGCACAGGCGCCAGCCGCGAGCACTGCGCCAGTTACTCAGCCGACTCAGCCGACACAGCCAAATCGTGCTGGTGGTGCAACCGTTCCTGGTCGTCCAACTTTGCCTGGCTCAACTCGTCCGATTCCTCCACCGCCTGGTTCTTCACGTCCGATTCCGCCACCGCCAATTGCGCGTCGACCTGAAGGTGGCGTAACTCGTCCGCCGTTCAATCGTTCGGCACCTCGTAGTACGGCGCCATCAACAAATGCACGCACTGGTCGAATTCCTGCTTCACAACTTGGTCGTGGTCCTGCCGGTTCAGGCGGTCGTACAACTCCGGATCGTTCTGCACCTGGTCGTGGTCCAGCTGGAGCTGGTGGCCGTCCGGGTGCACCAACTGGTGGACGCGGTACTGCACTTGGTCGAAGTAGTCCATCTGGTCCTGGCGGGCGTCCTGCACCTGGTCGTGGCCCTGGTGGGCAACGTCGTAGTCCGCGTAAGAAAACTAGAGGGCAACGTCGTCAAGAATTTGAAGAGCAGCTTCCGCAAACACCGACTAGTTACACAGCAAGTGCGAGTCCAGTACCTGAGGGGATAATTGTTATCGAGCGTGGCGGTTCGTCGCAGGAGTTCGCGCCGAAATTAAATCGCACGCCGGCTGATGTCGTGCGATTCTTGCTTGAGCACGGCGAAATGGTTACCGCGACGATGACACTTGTCGATGAACAAATGGAACTCTTCGCACTTGAGTGCGGTGCAGAGATTTTGCTTGTAGACCCAGGTCAACAAGAAGAGCTCGAATTGCAAGCAATGTTTGATGATACAGACGACGATGATCCTGAGACACAAATGATTCGTCCGCCAATTATTACAATCATGGGTCACGTCGACCACGGTAAAACCACTCTGCTTGACAAAATTCGTAAGGCCAATGTTGTGGCTGGTGAAGCCGGCGGAATAACGCAACATATTGGTGCATATCAAGTTGAAAAAGATGGCAAGTTGATTACTTTTATTGACACACCAGGTCACGCTGCGTTTACAAAAATGCGTGCTCGTGGTGCAGGCGTAACTGACATTGTTGTGTTGGTTGTCGCTGCCGACGACGGAGTCATGCCTCAAACGATTGAAGCAATTAATCACGCTCGTGTTGCTGGTGTACCGATCGTTGTTGCGCTAAATAAAATCGACAAAGATAACGCCGATGTACAACGCGTTCTCGCGGGTCTCGCCGAGCAACAACTAACGCCAGAAGCATGGGGTGGCGACACAATCGTTGTTGAGATGTCAGCACAAAGTGGTTTGGGAATTGATGACTTGCTAGATCAGTTGAATGCAGTTGCCGAACTTGAAGAGTTGACTGCGAATCCAACAGGTCGTGCCAAGGGCGTAGTGCTTGAAGCGCAACTAGATATTGGTCGTGGTCCGGTGGCGACGATCATGGTTGACAAAGGCATGCTCAAAGTTGGTGACCCGATTGTTGCGGGTGCTGCATGGGGCAAAGTTCGCGCAATAATCAACGACCGTGGCGAGCAAATTAAACAAGCCGGTCCTTCGACACCAGTACAGGTACTTGGGTTGTCGGCGGTGCCTGGTGCCGGTGAAGAATTTAGATCTGCCCCTGATGAGCGCACTGCGCGAACAGTGGCTGGTGCACGCGAGCAGAGATATCGCACGATGAATCAACGCGGTGATGCCCGAGTTCAGCGCGGAGTGAAACTTGAAGATATCTTCACCCAAATTCAAGCCGGTGAAGTTGCGACGCTTAACGTGATTGTCAAAGCAGACGTGCACGGTTCGCTTGAAGCTGTAACCGAGAGTTTGCGCAAACTTGAGCGTGACGATGTTCGTGCAGCATTCGTGCATCGTGGTGTCGGAACGATCACTGAAAATGATATTTCGTTGGCTGCAGCAACAAATGCAACATTGATTGGCTTCAATGTGCGACCAGATCGCAAGATTCGTGAGCTTGCCGAAAAAGAAAATGTTGAGATTCGAACTTACGAAATTATTTACAAGCTTCTTGAAGATGTCGAGAAGGCAATGAAGGGTATGCTCGCCCCTGAATTCATCGAAGTTGTTACTGGTGAAGCCGAAGTACGCGAGGTTTTCAAAGCACCAAAAGTTGGAGCTGTTGCGGGTTGCTCGGTTACTTCGGGTGTGATTACTCGTGGTTCGAAAGTTCGTTTCTTGCGCGAAGGAACGATCATTTGGAAGGGCAATATCAATACTTTGCGTCGATTTAAAGACGATGTGCGTGAAGTGCGTGAGGGTTTCGAATGTGGTTTGAGTTTGACAGATTTCCAAGACCTCAAGCCGGGCGATGTTATTGAAACCTATGAACTCAAGGAAGTCGAACGAGCCTAAGTTTGCTTGAAGCGTCTAATCTGAATTTATGGCAGATTTAGACTTTTTCTTTGACCCGGGATGCCCGTGGGCATGGGCGACTTCGCGTTGGGTTACAGAAGTAGCAAGCATTAGAAACTATGAAGTTTCGTGGAAGTTTCTGTCACTGGCGATGATCAATGGTGATCGTGGTTATGCGCCCGACGATGAATATCACAAAGTGATTCATAATTTTGGTCTGGCTACTTTGCGCGTCGCTAGTGCTGCACGCGCATCTGAAGGTAACGAAGGTGTGAGAAAGTTTTACACTGCGTTTGGCACGTCGTATCACAATTTAAAAAAACGCAAGGGTTCTGATACTGACCCGCATGGTGTGTTTACTGAAATTTTAGAAAGCCATTCATTGCCCACGCGATGGGCTGATGCCTTCGACGACGAAACTCATACGCCAATAATTCGTTTTGAGACTGACTTGGCAATCTCGCGAGCTGGCAAAGATCTCGGAGCTCCGATTCTCACTTTTAAACCGGGGACTGCGTCAGAGGGAACTTTTTTTGGACCAGTGATTTGGAAGATTCCTCGCGGAGACGAGGCCGCTAAGTTTTGGGATGCGATTGAGACAGTTGCGACGACGCCCGGAATGGCTGAGTTCAAACGTGCACGAAAATCTTTGGATTTAAATTAGGTTCAGCTTAGATTCAACTTAGATTTAAGCGAGAGATCTAGAATTGAGGAAATTATGAAAGTTGTTTATACACCTGCACATTTGTTGCACGATCCCGAAGTCGAAATTGAGAGCTCGACTGCGCACTCGCCATTTGAGCACACGGGGCGAGCCGAAAAGATTCGTGAAACTCTGGCTGCCGACAAGACTTTTGACTTTGTGTCGCCGACAGCGTGGGGCACCGAACCGATCACAAAAATACATAATCCGGGCTTGCTGAAGTTTTTATCGACCGCGTGGGCCGATTATCAACGCGACGTAAAAGAAGTTCGCGAAGTTGTGCCTGACATGTTTTTCAAATCAAACCTGCGCGAGCACATGGGTGAGCGGGTTGAGCCAGAGTCAGTCAATGGCAAGTTGGGCTGGTGGTGTTTTGAGACCACGACCCCGTTAACCATGGGCACATACGAAGCTGCCCGTGGTGCGGTTGACGTTGCAATGAGTGCTACTCAAATTGTTCTAGATGGTGAGCGATTTAGCTATGGGTTATGTCGTCCGCCAGGTCATCACGCAACTACAGATTTGTACGGTGGCTACTGTTTTTTCAATAACGCTGCAATTGTGGCGCATCATGTGGCTAGTACCACTGGTACCAAGGTAACCGTGCTTGATGTCGACTATCACCATGGCAATGGCACTCAACAAATTTTTTATGAGCGCGACGATGTGCAATTCGTTTCTCTGCACGGCGACCCTGCGAGGGCATACCCGTATTTCACGGGCTATGCCGACGAAACTGGGTCGAGTAAAGGATTAGGTTCAACGTTTAACTTGCCACTCGCGGCGCGCACTGACGACGACAATTATTTGAAATCTCTTGAGCGAGCATGCGAAAGCATCAAAAAATTTGGTCCGTCAATGTTGATCGTTTCGCTAGGTCTTGACACATTCATTACTGATCCGATTAGCGACTTGTCCTTGACCACACCCGGTTACGACCGGTGTGGTGCACTTGTTGCTCAACTTAAGTTGCCAACAGTTGTGTTGCAAGAGGGCGGCTACGACGTCAATGCTCTCGGTATCAATGTGCAATCTTGGTTGCACGGTCTCGCACGCGCTAGTTAGCGCGCTAGTTAACTAGGCAGTTTTTAGCGCTCGCGCAAATATTTTTCGAATTCAGCAGCGATTTCGTCACCGCTTGGGATTGGTCCTCCGAAATTAATCTCAGTTGTACCGTTCGCAATTTGCTCGTCAAAACTTTGCTCAAGTTGAGTCAACATTTGTGAATGATCAGTGTTGCCAGCAATCAATTGGTCAAGTCGCTCGCGTTGGGTAGTGGCTTGCTCGCGCATGTCAGAAACATCAATTGAGATACCGCCCGTATCACAGAGTGCTGAAAGCAAGGCAGCCGAGGCAGCAGGGTAAGGCATCGATGCGACATAGTGAGGCACGCGGGCCCATAATCCGAGAGCCTGAATTTTTCTATCGTGAAGCGAATGTTCAATCGCCGCTGCCATACCAGCAGGTACATCTACCGAACTTTTAATGTATGGCAAATTTGCAACTAGTTCTTTGTCAGGCGAAGTGCATGAGATATAAACCGCACGAGTGTGTGGGGTGGCGAACGGATAAGCCCCGATTCCGATCATTCGTCGCACGCCGAATTCGATGCTAATGTCGGCAACAGTTTCAGCAAAAAGGTGCCATCGAGTGTCTGGCTCTGGGCCAGTTAACAGCAATACATCTTTGCCATTGATGTCTTGGCCAAGCGAAATTTCAGGAGTGGACCAAATTAGTTTCGTATTCACGCCTTCGCGCAACTCCATGATTGGGCGTCGTGCTCGATAGTCAACAAAAGTGTCGTTGTCGAAAGAAATTATCGCTTTGGCTTTTATTTCCTTCGAAATCGACTCCATCGCGTTTGCTGCGGCTGAACTCGTGTCGATCCAGCCAGACATCATCACAACTAAAAGTGGATCATTAATCTCGGGAAGATCACCAAGAGTCGTGTATGGCTTATCCATTTGGTGCTCAGTTTAGGCGCGATAGTGCAACTTCGGCGCTATTCGCTGCAGTTTCGGTTTGCAATTTAAGCGGTTCTAGTTCGGCAGCAGTTTTTTCTCCGAGTGCGCCGCCTAAATAGCGAGCGTAAACACCCTCGACAATGCAGGCAAGTTTCCAAAATGCAAAGGCACGGTAAAACTCAATATTAGAAACATCTCGACCTGTAATTTTTGCATAGAGCCCGATTAATTCGTCGCGATTTAAAAATCCGCTAACGGTTGTGTACTGCGACATCCACGGAGACGGTTCGTCACCAGGTCCTGTCCAATAGACAGTGAGTAAACCTAAATCTGCAAGTGGGTCACCAAGTGTGCAGATCTCCCAATCTAAGACGGCTTGAATTTCTCCTTGAGAACTGACAATGCAGTTATCTAAGCGATAATCGCCGTGCACGATTGTCGCGGGACCCTGCGCTGGAATTCGCTTTGCAAGTTCTTCGTATACGCGGTCAATTGACGAAAGTTCACGGGTTTTTTGTGCATTCCATTGCCCGTACCATCGCTTCAGTTGTCTTGCTATGTAGCCCTCGTGGCGACTGAAATCTTGCAATCCAACTTTGGAAACATCGACTGAATGAATTTTTGTCAGAGTTTCAACCAGAGATTCGCTGGCACGAGTTCGGGTTTGCACTGTCAAGACGCTCTCAGCGATTGTGCTGTCACGGATGACGTGCCCATCAACAAAATTCATTACATAAAATGGCGTACCGTTGATTTCAATGTCATTACATAATCCAAGGGTGCGCGGCACTGGAACGTTCGAATTTTGTAGTGCGTCGATCATTCGGTGCTCGCGCCCCATGTCGTGAGCACTTGCAAGGCCGTGGCTAAGTGGTGGACGGCGCAACACGTAATGATTCTGATTTGCGTCGTGAACCGAAAAAGTTAGATTTGAATGCCCGCCAGCAATAAATTCAAACTCAAATGGACCCTGTGCACCTTCGACATTGGTTTCAAGCCATTTCGAAACTTTAGGTGAGTCAATACCGGCACTGACTGTGTCACTCATTGATAAACAACCTAGCCAATCAGCGATGTATCGTGCCACTTGCGATTAAACAGCTCGCCAGCAGTATCGTTTGGTGCATGGCGATTGATGTATTAGATGACACTTTTCAAAAAGAAGTAATTGATAAATCAATGATCTTTCCGGTGATCGTTGATTTGTGGGCTCCTTGGTGTGGACCGTGTAAAACTCTTGGTCCAATTCTTGAAAAATTAGTCGCAGCGACAAAAGGTCAAGTAATTCTTGCGAAAGTCGATGTTGATAAGTGTCCTCAAATAGCTCAAGCGTTTCAGGCACAGTCGATACCTGCTGTCTATGCCATGAAAGACGGAAAAATTCTGGATGGCTTCGTAGGTGCTCAACCAGAACATGTAGTGAGCGAGTTTGTGAACAAGCTTCTGCCAGAAGTTGTCGCTGTAGATGTAAAAGCGTTACTAGCCAAGGGTGATGAAGCCAGTTTGCGTCAAGCCTTAGAAGCCGAACCCGCAAATGAGTCGGTAGTGATTGCACTTGCTGAATTACTTGTGGCTCGCAACGACTGTTCAGCCGCTCTTGAAATTCTAAAGACAATCCCCGAGACGCAACGAGTGCGTGTTGCAGTTGCTGCGGCGCGGGCTGCATTTGTGCCAGCAGACGATTACGACAGGGTATTAACTGAGTTGTTAGAACGAGTGAAGTCTGACGACGACGCGAAGCAGAATTATCTCGATGTGTTAGAAAAAATGGGGCCAAATGATCCGCGAACTTCTGGCTACCGCAAAAAGTTGACTACCAGGCTTTTTTAAGAAACCGATTTTTGTTGAGCCTGAAGTTGAGGCTGTTGCCCACATTGGGTGATGAAGCAAATCTATTCAGCACTTTTAAAAGTACAAGCCACAATTAAATGGTTTGGTTTGTCACGTTTAGTTGGCTCTATTTTGAGCCTGATCGCAGTTGCATTGGCGGGTTGGTGGCTGTTGAGAGTTCCGCCACCTCCACCCGAAGATTCGATCCCGATTGCTAGTACTGCCACGACTTTGAGTTTTGCGGTGAGTTCGCCGCAGATGACAGAACTAGACAAAAAATTAGTCAATGAATTAGTTACAGAGCTAACTGTGCACATCGCTGGGGCAGTTAAGACACCCGGTGTATACCAGTTACATGTTGGGGCGCGAATTAATGACGGCGTCGTTGCTGCGGGCGGCGCCACAGCGCAAGCAGACCTAGATTCAGTCAACTTAGCGATGTTGCTAAGTGAGGGTGAACAAATTTATATCCCGAAGCGAAACGAAAAACCACACATAATTGTTCAACCCAGATTCACTAGTTCGAATAATTTGAACAGCTCAAATAGTGCGACAAATAATGAATTGCAAATCAGTATCAACATCAATACTGCCACTGCGATTGAACTTGAACAACTTGCAGGAGTTGGGCCGTCAACTGCAAAAGCAATAATTGAATTTCGTCAAAAAAACGGTGGGTTCAAAACTGTCGAAGACTTATTAAACGTTCGCGGTATCGGCCCGGCAAAGCTAAGTGAAATCTTGCCGCAAGCACGCGTGAACTAGTGCTTCAGATAACCCCGAGTACGGCCGCTGCGAGAGCAAGCGAAATTATTGAACCCAATACGATGCCGATTGCTAGTGGTCGAAATTCGCGAAGCCATTCTGGCCAACTTGAAATCGTTGATTGGATCGCTCGGCGTGCGGCGTAATGACCGATAACCCACCACAAAAAAAGACTCGAGATCAGACTCAAGAAGTAACGGACAAATCCGCCAGTGGCAGGAACTCCAAACAGTGGCAAAGTTGGCAAGGCGATTACGGTCAACACAAAACCCGGAACGCCGGTGATTGAACCTGGTAGTCCTAGCAACAACAAGCCGACAATCAGAACCGCAATTGAAAGTGCGATTGCAAAAAACCCACCCATCTTGCGAACAGTGTCGCGGTGAGCATCTATGCCGTCAAGTACGGCTGGCGAAGTTTTTTCAGTTCTTCTTGCGACTTTTGCCATGACTCAATCGTACGATCTTCGGCGTTCTGATTGGTTCATTGTTGGATTAGCTATATCAACGGTGTGTGCCACTCGCGCAGTTGAGAGAACCTTGATCACAGAACTTGTTGCTGGTAGTGCATTTTTCTTGATACTTATGACGATGGTCATTGTCAGAAGTAAATCGATTCTGTTTGCAATTGTTGTTGTTTTTGCTGTTTTGGGTTTTATAAATAGCTCGAGATCGATTGGCGAACTGCATCGCGTTGAGCTCGGTGAATACTCTGGGTTTGCTCGAGTGATCACCGACCCGCAAAGAGTCGGGGCAGCGACTCAAATAGTTCTCGATATTTCAGGCGACAGATTCGTGGTCTACGCGTATGGGCGACCGTCATGGCGCTTAAGCAATACGAACGTTGGCGAAACCATCTTTGTGTCGGGCTGGCGAAACAATCTCTCACCAGTCCAAGCCCAACGGTTGGTTTCAAAACATATCAAAGGAAATTTTGAAATCGAATCTGTTGGAGAGCAAAAATTCATTGCATCACCTATCTATCGCAGTGCTCAGCGGGTGAGGAGACTGATATCTAGTGGTGCAAAATCATTTCCACCTGATGAGCGTTCACTATTTACAGGACTCGTTATTGGTGATGACTCAAAACAGCCACAACAAATGGTCTTGGCTTTTAGAAAATCAGGGCTCGCACATCTTGTCGCCGTGTCAGGGCAAAATGTGGCATTTGTGCTGACCGCACTCTCGCCATTGCTACGTCGGTTACGAAGAACAGTGAGATTAATCGTGACACTCGGAGTGTTGATTTGGTTTGTTGTGATCACTCGAGTTGAACCGAGTGTGATTCGTGCAGCGGTGATGGCAGGGGTGGCAACTCTGTCAATCTCGCTGGGTCGACCAACGCGGACATTGCGCATTCTCGCGATGACGGTAATCGTTACAATTTTTATTGATCCATTGCTCGCTTGGTCTGTCGGTTATTACATGTCGGTCGGTGCGACGACAGGATTATGTTTATTGTCTGGCCCTCTCGCGCGCATAGTTCCTGGCCCGCGCTGGTTGGCGTCAATATTTGCAGCAACTATTTCTGCGCAAGTTGGTGTGGCGCCAGCAGTTGTTTTTGTTTTTGGAGTTCCTGCCACAATTGGAGTTCTCACGAATATTTTGGCTGTTCCGGTGGCTTCTCTAGTGATGCTCGCGGGTTTGCCGTTGTCGCTATTCGCGGGTGCGATTAGCGAAACTGTGTTTGCTGAGGTGGGCACAATTGTTATGTGGCCAGTACTAATTGGTGTGCGATGGGTCTGGTGGGTAGCCGCACTCGGTGAGCATTTGAGCGCAACTGGTTTCGTAAATTTCGGCATGTGGGTTGCCGTTTTCGTAATGATCTTGTTGTTGCTACACAGAGATGCGAGAGTAGAGGGGTGACAATTCATTTGATTACGGGTAGCGACCCGAGGCTTGTTTCAGACAAAGTTACGGAGATCACCCGCGGCTTAATCAAGTCGATGAACTCACAAGAGAGTCGGAGCACAATCTTAGAAACACATGACGCAGGTGCGGCGTCCGCAGATCTTCGAGAGAATGCGATTCGTCAGGCGGTTGCTTCTGCGGAAACTATGTCGCTATTCGGTGAAGAGCGAGTTGTTGTGATTAGAGAAATTTCTGAAGCAACTGTTGGTGAACTTTCGACACTCGTTAAGTATCTCGAGCATCCATCTGACAGTACGCATTTAGTTGTTAGCGCTTCTGGCAAATTGCCAAAATCAATTAGTGATGCGCTCAAACGATCTGGAGCGACGGTTATTGCGACTGAGCCACCGCAGCGTCGCCAAGAACTCGTGACATGGTTTTTAGAAAAGTTCGCTGAATCTGAGTTGAGCGTAGACGCAGTTGCGTTGAACGACATCATTGACTGGTTGGGCGAAGACCAAGCGCGTTTGCCAGGATTGATTGACACGTTGGTGTCTGCGTATGGCACATCCAAGAAATTAACCAAACAAGACGTATCAGTATTTCTAGGCGACGCTGGCAGTGTCAAGCCTTGGGATCTAACTGATGCGATAGATGCTGGTGATTCACCACTGGCATTAGAGATGTTGACGCGAATGATACGAAGTGGAGATTTTCATCCACTGCAGGTGATGGCGATTCTGCACACACATTATTTGAAATTGATGCGGCTAGATGGGCCAGAATTGCACAGCCCAGC
>JBILAG010000046.1:0-14991 GCA_044354345.1 Ilumatobacteraceae bacterium
GGCCCTGAAGGCAATGCAAATGCATTAAAAATGGCAACGGCTGTTCCATTAAGGGCACTAATTTCGTTGAGCGCTCCTTCGAATTCTAAATTTGCACTAGGTTTCCGTATCGCGAGTTCGTTAGTCGTGGCAATGTCAAAGTTATCTATACTCGTCTTTCTAGGCGAAAAGGAGTTGCTCTCTTGCATCAAACAAATAACACCGATTTTTTGAGCGTGCTTGAATCTTGTCGTGCGATCGGCATTCTTAGAAACTGTCCCACTATTCATGTACTAAAAATGGTAGTTGCCGCAGCTGAAGTTGGTTTCAAGTTCATAGAAATTACTCTCGACTCATCTGATGCATTGAAAATGATCGGTGAAGTAGTTAGAGAGTGTCCAGGCTTGGTTGTAGGCGCCGGAACAGTGCACACACGAGATGAAGTTAAAAGAATCGCTGACGTTGGTGGCCAGTTCATTGTTGCTCCAGTTATTTCAGAATCGGTTTTGCAAACAGCGCACGAACTTGCATTAGCCACTTTTCCTGGTGCTGCGACACCAACCGAAATTCAAACTGCGATTGATCTCGGTGCGACAGCAGTGAAAGTGTTTCCTGCGCAGCAATTGGGCGGGCCAGGATATTTAGAAGCAATTCGGGCGCCGTTGCGAAAACCAAAGTTGATACCAACCGGGGGAGTTGATAGCTCAAACGCCAGACAATATTTGAACGCAGGGGCAATCGCGGTTGGTGTTGGCGGTTCAATGTTTCCAAAATTAGCGTTAGACAACGGCGATGTTGAAGCCGTCAAGAAGGCTGCGACAGAATTTCTAAAGGCGATCCAATGACCGTTGATGTAGCCACCCTCGGTGAAGCGATGCTTCGTATTTGGACACAGGTAGGTGAGCGTCTGACGACTGCCGAGTCGTTTCGTGTGTCGGTTGGGGGTGCAGAGTCAAATGTTGCTGTTGCTTTACGTCAAATTGGTAAATCTTCGTCTTGGATATCTCGATTAGCAGCAGACCCACTTGGTGAAAGGATCAGCCAAGAGATTGGTCGACACGGAGTTGACACATCAGGTGTTACTTGGGATAGCAATTCGCGCACTGGCCTGTATTTCGTTGAATTAAGTGCGGCTCCTCGACCAGTGATGGTGCATTACGACCGTGCGAATTCTGCAGCGTCAAAAATGTCAATTCAAAACATAGATCTATCTGTGGTTGATGCGGCAAAAGTGTTTCATATTTCAGGCATAACTCCTGCATTAAGTACGTCTTGCGCAGAGCTTTCACAGGCTGCCGTGATTTATGCAAAGTCTAAAAAAATTCAGGTGACTGTTGACATAAATTATCGTTCGCGACTTTGGTCTGTGCAAGAAGCAAGACAAACGCTGTCAAAAATGTGTGAATCAGCAAGTTTGGTTATCTGCACTCGCGAAGATGCAAAAGATGTTTTTTCGATCAATGGCGAGGCCGAAGAAGTTGTTAAAGAGCTATCAAAACAATTAAATGTTTCAAATGTCGTTTTAACTGATGGCGCAGTCGGCGCTTATTCTTTGATCAACGGCAGAGTTGAACTTACAAGCTCGATTAAGACGGAAACTGTTGATCGAGTCGGCGCCGGTGATGCATTCGCCGCCGGGGTGATTAGCGGTTTGGTTGATCAAAATATTGAACTCGGTGTTTCTCGAGGTGTCGCAATGGCTGCACTAAAACGCGGAATTTATGGTGATCAGCTCACGACTTCGCTGTCAGAAGTTGAGCAGTTGATTTCCGGTTCTGGTCGCGAGGTTTCGCGTTAATTTATTTGAATTAAACTTAAAGTATTCCATGTCGAGCAAAAACTTCACCGATGTCTTGACCGGCTGCTAGTTCGTTTCGTACAAGTGATTCACCCATTTGCTTCTCGGAAGCCAATTTAAAAACTTCGTCGACTAAGTGTTGAGGTATAAATACGACACCAAGCTCATCTGCGACAACCCAGTCTTTTGGGTTTACTTGCATTCGGCCACATCTAACTTGCGTTTGCATTTCTATTGCAATTTGGCGACCAGATGAATCAAGCGGTGATGTGCCAGCGCAGAAGACGGGAAACTTAAGTTCAGCGATTTCGTTTTTATCCCGAACTAGTCCGTCGGTAACGACGCCGATTGATCCCCGTGCGATTGCCGCAACACTCAATAACTCACCCCAGACACCAGAATCTTGTTCGCCAGCCTCGATCACGATTACTTCACCCGGTTGAATGACTTTAAATAAATCAAACAGTCCCTGATATGGGTTATCAACGATCTTGTCGGTAGGCACACACCTAAGAGTTGCGACTTGTCCAGACACTTTTGCGCCTGACCAGAGCTCGTTTATTTGAGGCCCGCAAAAAGAATTCCGCACGCCTAGCGTGTCAAGGACATCGCTGATTAAAGCTGAACTTAAATTATGCACGTATGTCTGTGTTGTATTGGCTCATCGCAGAGCTAATAATCGAACGATCATTAGTTGCGAAAAGTGAAACTCCACGTTCAATGTAAGACTTAGCTGTTTTGCCATCGCCGACTGGTATGCCAACTGAAAGGTTGTGTTTTTTCGCCGCTGCAATAACTTTGTCAAGTGCTGCCTCAACGTCAGGGTGAGTCATTTGTCCCGGTACACCAAGATCTACCGAAAGATCCGAAAGTCCAACAAATAGGCAGTCAATGCCGGGTACTGACGCAATTGATTCGACATTTTTTACAGCTTCGCGGCTTTCGATTTGAATAATGCAGATTGCATTTTTATTCGCCGCTGGTATGTACTCGTCAAGACTCATAGTCAAACCGAAACCAAAGTTTCTCGTGCCAGCGACTCCGCGATTGCCTAATGGTGGGTAGTAACAACCTCTCACCGCAGTCTCTGCTTCTTGGCGATTGTTAATTTGTGGAACCATGATTCCGCGGGCACCCGAGTCGAATGCTCGTGTGACAAGTTCTCGATTACCAGATGTGGTTCGGATTATTGGAGTCATACCTGTATAGAGAGCCGAAATCACCATCGCCGATATTTGCTCCCACCCGACCGGTGTGTGCTCTGTATCAATGAATACGAAATCGCAACCTGCGAGTCCACACATCTCAACTGTTTGCGCACCTGAGACCATCACGAAACAACCAACAACAGTAGTTTGATTTGCAAGATTTTCTTTAAACGATTTATCAGTTCTTATGTCGGACCATGTCATGTTGCTTATAGTAGTACCCGATGGATATAAGAAGTTAATTTATGGATCCAGCAAATGTTGATCGACGACGCGGGTTGCTCGTCGGGATAAGTGATGCGTCACTGAAGGTACGCAGCATGGTGATTGCCGGCGTCACTGGAAAAATTGAACAAAAAATATTGTCTACTACGTTGCAAGGCGAGAGCACTCGACTGATTAAGGCCCCGGCGCAGTGGAGAACCGAGTCGCGTGGACACTTCACGGCTTCGTTTGATTTGCTTGTTATTTCTGGTGAACTTCAAATAAACGGGATAAATGTCAAGCCCTATACGTTGCTACGAGTTGATAGAGATTCGTTGGTATTTGAATTTTCTTGTGTCACGCCGATTACTGCATTGCTTTGCGCAGAGGGCCCACTGAAATTTGAATTAGGAGATCCTGAAACTGATAAAAAAATAATCATCGGAAATACTTTCGTTGACGACAATGACCCGAAATCAAACACCCTGTCTTCGTACTGTTTGAGCAAGGTCAATTCGCCTCGTCAGTTTTGGATTCAACGATGGGGCAGTGACACCGATATTCATGTCAGTGACTGGCAAAGTCGAACCACATCCGAAGAATGCTTTGTTCTAAGAGGTGCTATCGATGTTGGCACATCTGTTAATGGCAATGAACAACGTTTTATTTACGATGTTGGAGGCTATTACTCGCTACCTCCAAAAGTTTCGAAGCAAAGTTCAGAAATACGCAGCAAGGGCCCAACGCTTACCGTTCATATTTGCCCGGTGAATTCTCAACTTATTGAAAGTGCAACTGGCTAATTTTTACTTAAGAAATCCAGAATTGCATTAACTGATTCATCGGCGCATTCTGCGTAATGTCCATGACCGCTGCCGTTGAATATTTTAAGTTCTGACCGCTTTATTGATTCTGCGACTTGTCTTGCGCCAACGCCACTTGGCCCAGAGTCGAGGGGAGTAAGTACATCATCTGATCCGACCATGACGAGTGTCGGAGCTTCGATATTTTTCAAGTCGGCACGCACATCGGCATCAATCATGACCTGGCAGGCATCGATGAAGACGTCTGTATCAGCGTTTCTCTTGGCTGTGTCGAGCATTAGTTCGATTAACTTTTCGCGGCCTTGTAAGTCGATGTATTCACGAGAAAAGGCTTTATTTACAAGCTCATCAGCAACTTCAATCGACCCAACGCCGTATGACTTTGCTAGGTATTGCCATACTTTGAAGTGCGAGACGCCCATGCCATCACATTTCGCAACGGCGCCAGCGCCGAGTAAAAGTTTGCCAACTCTCTTTGGAAACTTGATCGCGAATGCAATTGCAATAAAACTACCCATTGAGCCACCGTGGATGTGCGCCTTGTCTATGTTTAATTCGGCGAGAAGCGCCTCGAGGTCGTCACACCAAGTTTGGATTGTGTACGTCTGTTTGGGACGATCACTTAAGCCGTACCCCCTATGGTCGTAATTCAGAACTGTAAAATGTTTTTCAATCTCGGGAGTAACTGTCTCATAGCCTTCGTGAGCACTGACCGCTCCACCGATCTGAACAACTACTTCACCTGAGCCTGTTAGTTCGTACCAAATCTTTGTTCCATTAATGTTTGCAAAACTTGACGCCATAAATCCCCCTAATTTTTGGTAAATGTTTTTTAATTAATATTCTTAATGCGTTGTCCACCCACCGTCAACGGCGAGAATTGAACCGGTCACATAACTAGATGCATCTGAAGCCAGAAAAATCAATGGACCGATAATTTCATCTAATTCAGCCCATCGCTTGAGCGCAACTTCTTGGTCAATAACTCTCAAAGCATGTTCAGAAAATTGAAATGGAATGTTCATGTCTGTTAAAAAAGGGCCGGGCGCAATGGCATTTACATTTATCGGAATAGCTGCCCACTCCATCGCAAGCGCTCTAGTCAGTTGATGCACCGCACCTTTTGCAGTTGTGTAAGGCGTGCGGTTTGCTGCACCAACAACACCGAAAGTAGATCCCATGTTTATTACTCTGGCAGCTTTCGACCTTTCAAGTAGTCGCTTTGCTGATCTGCACATTAACCATGACCCTGTCACGTTGACTGCAAGTGATTTTTCAAATTCATCAACAGTCAAATCCTCAATGCCACCTCTTAGGTTTATTCCGGCATTGTTTACGAGAATATCTAATTGATTAAAAGTGTTTTCTGCGAACTCAATAATTCTTTTACAGTCACTTTCGTTCGACACGTCACCTTTAACACCAACGACTTTTCGATTGGTTGCAAGTGAGATTGATTCAGCACGCGCTTTGATTTCAAATTCGTTTGTGCTTGTAATAATCACAGAGGCACCAGCGTGTGCCAGTGCCTCTGCGATTATTGCCCCTAGTCCTCTAGAACCACCGGTTACTAAAGCAACTCGATCGGTAATATCAAAAAGATCAAAAGGTTTTATGGTCAATTACGCTCCAGGTCTTCCGGCGGCGTGTACTTCTTCGTAACTTGGTCCTTGGCCTGAGTCAACCCAATATCTCTTTGCCCAACCGACACCTTCCCAAGTTTTTAATACTGTTGGTGTGAGTTTGAATAACCAGCGCGGTTGACCGAGTGATGCTGAAATATATTCAGGTCCGTTTGGTCCAAGGTATCGAACAGCCATTGCGCTGGCGTATTCAACCCACTTGCCACCTGTGTTTGGTTTCTCAAGAACTTCTGCTCGTCCCTGAGCCCAAACTTTTGGCATCTCGAAAAAACGATCGTTCGCCTCATCAGCGACAGAGCCTTCATCGATAACGATCCCAACTTCTGGTCGGCGCTCTAGGAGTTTGGCAATCTCAGCTCGCTCACGGAGTACGAAGAAAAATGCTTCGCCATCCCAGTGGTACCAAGCCGGCACGATGTGTGGCATGCCTCCGTCGTCAATTGCTGCGATTCTTACGTTTGCGTTTCCTTTTAGATAAAGATCCATACGGTCTTTAGTCATTGGACCAATTTTGCCTCGCCAATTCTCTGCCATGATTTCCCCCTCGTTGTTATATTATTTAATTGAACACTAACAATGTGATCGCTAAAAAACAAAATCTGCTTATGTCGTGAATAACTGTGGTGGCGGAATAATCACATGTTGTTTGGCAACCCAAAAAGTTCCGGTTGTTTTTGCATAGTTACTCACGTCTGCCCATGCTGCTTGACCTGCTTCTGATGCAGTTGCATCTGCAAGGGCTTGTTCATCTTCGAACCATTGCTCGACAAATGCATCCGTTTCGATCTCTCCGGCAATCTTTCTTACAACTTCAGAGACTACGTAACCCTTTATGCCGGGTGCCTGTCTTGAAATTGGTGCATGAACGTTAAACCAATAGTCAAAAAATTCATCCTTCGTGAAATCATCACGACGGTATGCAGTGCCAATAGTTTTGATCATTTTTGTTTCCTTTACTTTTTGAAATTAGAGGATTAATTTTCGGGTACGTCGTAAACCTGTGCGGTGAGTCCACCATCAACGATGAAATTTGCACCTGTTATGTATTTGGCTTCATCAGATGCCAAAAATAGAAAAGTATTCGCGATGTCATCAGTCGAAGCGAGTCGATTTAGAGGCACGGCAGGGAAACCTTTAGTTCGCCATTTATCCATTAGATCTTTGCCGGCAAGGTCAACCGATTGTTGAGTGTCGGCTGGGCCCGGGCTAACGCAGTTCGCTCGAATATTGAATGGAGCACACTCAACGGCAATTGCTTTAGCCAATGCAACAAGTGCAGTTTTAGCAACTGCGTATGCGGTGAACCCGCGACCATGCCCGACCGAACTGATAGACGCGGTAAACAGAATTACGCCACCGCCCGTGTCTTTCATCGCTTTAGCTGCGCGTTGCGCAAGAACGAAATATGCATCGAGATCAACCGAAAGAACATGTCTCCAGGACTCGTCTGTAATATCTAAAAAGTGTGTGTCGGCCCATGCAGCTGCATTGCTTATCATTACATCAAGTTTTTTATCAACACTTAAAGCTTGCGCTATTACGTCAGCGCATTGCTTCATGTCACCAAGATCTGCACAGATTGTCACTGGGTTGGCACCAAGTTCTCGAATTGCTATTGCGCTTGCATCAAGTCGATCTTGTAATCTGTCGACAAGGTAGATGTTTTTGGCCCCTTCGCCTGCAAATAATTCTGCAGTTCTGCGTCCAAACCCGCTACCGGCACCTGTTATTAATACATTTTTACCCTTAAATCGTTGCATAACATCCCCCTTTTATTGTTAGTTGTTTTATTTCTATTTTGTATCTATTTTTGAAATCTCTAGTCGGCTCGGTTGATATTGATCATGAAAAACAACTTGTGTAGCAGCAAGGTATTCTGAAAAATGTTCTTGGTAATTGTGATTACCGGTCTGAGAATTTCTGTCCCATTGTGGAAAGTCGCTACCGGCAATTGCTACGCGCAATCTTGACCCACGCGCCATCAAATAGCCGACAGGTCCAAGAGAAATTGTGTATTCATTTATCGTGTTCGGCGCTACTGGGGTAGGGCTCACTAGCGAGGTGCGGTAATTTGATCGGATAATGCCTTCCTGAATATTTGTACTGACTCCATCTTCGGTTACTTCGCAGAGTCGAGCTACAAAATCTGATTCAAGAGCCGAAGAGCTGGCATAAAGAATAATTTTCGCATCGCCAATTAGTAAATTTTCGTTTTCGAACTTTTCGCTTGTGTAGACGAGAACCATTCTTGACGACTCACTGACGTGCTGATCGGCAGGGCCCATAGGCGTTATTGAGTCAAAGCAACAACTATGGCCACCATTGCTTTGAATTGGGATTGATGGA
Source organism: Ilumatobacteraceae bacterium (assembly GCA_044354345.1). Lineage (GTDB taxonomy): Bacteria > Actinomycetota > Acidimicrobiia > Acidimicrobiales > Ilumatobacteraceae > BACL27. The sequence goes on from JBILAG010000046.1 coordinate 8,003, forward strand.
TCTGAAATAAATAAGTCAACGTGCTCGTCTACTGCGACCTGGTTACTTAACTTTCCGTCGCCAAATTTTGAGTTTGCCCGACCACCAGAGTGGAAAAACCACTTTTCTATTGGAGAGTCCTGTGCTGGCCACGTATCGAGATCTATTCGCTCTCCGTTGACGGGGTATAACGTCACCGGGCTATCTAAAACTCCGGTCTTTTTGCCTTTCAATATTTCATCAAACCAGCGGATTGTCCAGTCATCAATTTCAGAGGTGCTCGGTTCTGCTTTGCCCGTATTTCCAACTGGACTCCATGGCATGTGAGTCCAAGGGCCGATTAGAAGTTTTTGTTGTGCGCGAGTTTTGGCTGAACCTCCGTCTTTTGAAATACCACTGAAGTTTTTAACTGATCCAGTAAGAAAGATGTCGTACCAACCAGCGATATGCAACGACGGAACATCAATACGCGAATAGTCTTCATCGATACTCCAACGCTTCCAATAATCGTCATATGTTGGATGTTCAAGCCAATCAAAAAAATACTTAGCAGGTTTATCTTTAAGTGGTGGATAATTCTTAAGTGGCGTTGACCAAAACCAATTGCTCGCTGAGCCAAGACTTGACGACAGATCTTCAAGATCTTTGATGTTTCCATTTTTGTGAGCTGTGTTCATTGCCAGCAAATTTGCCCAGTAGCAATTGAAGGCGAGTGCAAAAGCCCCGCCGTTATATGTCCAACCCTCGAAGTATTGCGAAGCCGTAAAGCCCGGCACGATTGCTTTTAGCGATGGTGGTCGCGCTACCGCCGCCAACAACTGAGTCGCGCCAAGATATGAAAAGCCAAACATTCCAACTTGGCCGTCTGACCCAGAAACCAGGGCAGCCCACTCAACAGAGTCGTAACCATCGTCTGACTCATTTGCAAATGGATAAAACTCTCCATCTGAAGCGAATCGTCCGCGAGTGTCTTGAATAATCACGATGTAACCGTGTTCTGCAAACCACGCTGGATGCGAATTGCCGAACGATGAAAGCGCAACGCGCTTGTCGTAAGGGCTTCTGGCTAGCAACACTGGGTATTTGCCATCTTCAATAGGGCGGTAAATATCACTGCGCAAAATCGTGCCATCTCGCATTTGGCATTTTGCATCGCGCTCTACCACAGCGCTGAATCCAGGAATTCGCTCGAGCCCTGCTGATTTGATGGTCACCACCGCAAAGATATATTATTTAAAATGTAGTTTGCAAATCCTGATTGTTATAAGGAGATCCAAGTGGATGAGTTATTTGCGGGCATTGAAAATTCGTTGAATTCGGAGAACGAAATCAAGGTTGCTAATTTTATTAGAGCAAGACAGCGAGATATTTTTGAGTTCACATGTGATCTGATTAAAACCCCGTCAATAAATCCACCTGGCGACGAACGTGAAGTTAGCGCAGTTATCTGTCAGCAGCTCAACCAGTTGGGTGTCAAAGATGTTCAGCTTTTGGCATGCGAAGAGACACGTCCAAACGTTGTTGCACAAGTTGTTGGTGGCAAACCAGGAAAGAGAATAATGTTTTCAGGTCATATTGATACGAAACCGCCGGGAGATCTGTCTCAATGGAAGACGAATCCACTTGAAGCGGTAGTTCAAGGCGATCAACTGATTGGCCTTGGGTCAGGCGATATGAAAGCGGCAATTGCAGCAATGGTCTACGCAGCTGCGGCCCTAAAAACACTCGACTCATTCCCGGGTGAAATGGCTCTTGCGCTAACTGCTGATGAAGAAAATGGTTCTGTCTACGGTTCTAAATGGTTAGCTGATCAAGGACATATCAAAGCAGATGTTTGTGTGATCGGTGAGCCAGGCGGAATCTTTACTGAATGGGAGTCAGTCCATCTCGTATCTCGAGGAGCTGCATTATTCAAAGTTGTCGTACTCGGCACTCAAATGCATTCTTCGATTTCTGATCAATTGCCAGCAGTTAATGCGACACTTAAAATGGCGGCTCTCGCAATCAAAATGCAAAACGAATTAAAAAATTATTTGACGTTTGATGAGCATCCACTTTGTAAATTTGGACCGACGGTAAACATCGGAGTCACGGCTAAATCTGGAGTTACCTATGGAGTGTTCCCGGGTAGGGCAGAGTTTGCTTGCGATATTCGTACCGTGCCAGGGATGACCGAAGAGCAAGTTAAAAAAGATATTTTAAGATTTCTCAGCGACGCAAAAAATTCAGACCCAGAGTTAAATGCTGAGTTGGAGTGGAACCTGATGGTGGGTGCTACTGAGATCAGCATGGATGACCCAGTAGTTGCGTGCTTGCAACAGGTTTCAAAACATGTGCTTGGTACAACGCCAAAGCTTGATGCTTTTCCTGGTGCGACTGATGCCGCATATATTCAAACTGCTGCAGGTGTGCCATGTATCGCATCGTTTGGTCCGGGATATTTGCCCCGCGCACACAGTCCAAACGAAAATATGCACGTCAATGGGGCTGCTCAGGCTGCGATGATTTATGCGCTCGCAGCGGTGCGGTATCTCGAACAAAAATAAGCAAAACTGACGTAATGCCCATTAAAACAAGGGGCTTGCGGAAATCTGAACTCTATGTTATATTCTTTTTTGTTAGTAAATATCCAACATAATCAGGGGGTTCTGTAATGAGTAATTCATGGATTGAAGATCAATACGGCTCGGATGTTGCGCAGTTAGCTGCCGACTACGAAGCAAAGAAATTCGGTAGGCGTTCGTTTTTAGGAAAGTTGACTGCGGCTGGTTTTTCTGTTGGTGCTGCTGCATCAATTTTGGCAGCATGTGGATCAAGTTCTTCTGAGTCAGGTTCAACCGACACGGTTGCCGCAGATGAATCTGCTGCAAGTGCAACACCAAAAGCTGGTGGACAACTTCGCGAGGGTTACCCACGTGACGTTTCAAAGCATGACCCAGTAACTACAAACTGGTACGACCCAGCTTTCAGCGCAATTTACGAAACTATTGTTACTGACGGTCTTGAAGGTGACACAGTTGCACAATTCGCAACAGGATACGAAGTGTCTGCTGATGGACTCACGTACACATTTGATATTCCTGAAGGTCGAGTGAGCCACAGTGGTGGTGCAATGGGTGCGAAACAAGTTGCAGAGTTGTTGCAAATTATCAAAGACACGAGTTTCATTGGCGGTGTATCCACCGTGCCGATGGAAGGATATTCTTTCGAAGGCAACAAAGTAATCATGAAAATGAAGAACGCTTGGCTTGGCGCAATTAACCCACACAAAACTGGTTATTGGGCACTTGCAAACGTTGATACTTGGAATGCCGCCGGTGGAAAAGATCCAAAGTCGACCTACGGCACAGAAAGCGCCGATGGAACTGGACCTTTCAAACACACAGAGTGGGTTCCTGGTAGCCACACATTAGTTAACAAATGGGATGCTTACCCAGGTAGCAATACTCCATATGTAACTAACACTGGTGCTGCGTACCTCGATTCAATTCGTTGGAGCGTAATCACTGAAGGTGGACAACGTGCAACGATGCTTGAAAACGGAGAGTTAGACACACTCATCGGACCAAGCTACTCAGACCTTGAGCGCCTCAAATCAAACGCTGATTTGACTGTCATTCAACATCCTGAGTGGTCTGGATACATGCTTTCAATGAACCGTGACTACCCAGAATTCTTCGGTGACAAATTGACTCGTCAGGGTCTTTCACATGCGTTGAATCGTCAAGGAATGGTTGATGCGATTTTGTTCGGAAACGGTGACGCAACTTATGGTCCGTTCCCTAAGACAGACCGTCAATATGACCCGAAGGTTGAAACATACAACACATACGACGTTGAACTTGCAAAATCAAAATTGGCAGAAGCTGGTTGGGTTGCAGGAAGCGATGGAGTGCTCGCTCGTAAGGGTGTCCGTTTCGAATTCGAATACGTTGTAGAAGACGAATCAACTCAGAAGTTGGTGTCAGAAGTTGTGGCACAGCAATTCAAAGAAGTTGGTGTAATCGCTAAGTTGAGAGTGGTTGATCGCGCAGTTGCCTTCCAAGAGCAATCTGGTGAAGGACGAGAAGCAGCTCCAATGGCGCTGTTCTTCTGGTTGTGGCCAGTTCCACTTGACATCATGGTCATCTTCGGATCATCCGAGACGATTCCGGTGCCAAACTTCTCGCACGCAATTGAACCAACAATTGATGCAGCAATTAAAGAGTGGCGTCTTTCAGGAACTCCAGAGGCAGCAATTGCTGCGTCGTCGAAGTTCCAAACTGAATGGGCGGACACACTTCCGTACTTGCCATTGATGAACCAATACGCAACGTTCGTGCACCACAACTATGTAAAGAACTGGGCACCGTTCGTGTGGAATCTCTACCCGCTATACAACGACGTATGGTTGGATCAGTAGAAATTATCCTGAATAGAATTTAATTAAGTGAGGGCACGGTAGACCGAATGGTTTATCGTGCCCTCACAATATTTTTATAGGGGGATGTTGATGAACTTGCTGCATAGAGCGCGAAAAAATAAACAGCTAGTCAGTGGTTCTATTTTGGCTGCAGTAATTGTCGTGCTTGGAATCTTCGGCCCATTTTTGCTGGGAGACTACAGCAGTCAAGATTTGTTAACGGGTCATTTGCCTCCGAGGACATCCGGCTATTTACTGGGTTCAGATGCATTGGGTCGTGACATTGCCGCCCGAGCAGTTGTGGGTATCAGAATTAGCTTGTTCGTCGCGATTTCTGTAACTGCAATCGCAGTGATAATCGGTACTGCGATCGGGCTCACCGCCGGCTATGTAAGAGGAGCAATCGATAATTTCATTACGCTCATCGTTGACTTTATTTGGGGCTTTCCACTTATTTTGGTAGCGGTTTTAGCTGCTGCAAGCATCGGGTCAGGTTTGCTGCCAGTGATTCTTGCAGTCGGTCTTGTAAACACAGTTGCGATCGCTCGCGTGGTTCGCGGTGAAGTACTCGGGCTCACTGAGAAAGAGTTCATAGTTGCAGCAAAGGCCGGTGGATATTCGACAGTGAGAATACTTTCAAAACACTTATTGCCAAATATTATGCCCGTAGTTCTAGTTCTTTCTTCGTATTATGTCGCAGTTGCGATTATCGCAGAAGCATCACTTTCATTTGTTGGCTTAGGAGCGCAACCGCCTTTGCCGAGTCTCGGCCAGATGGTCTCTGATGGTCGCAACTTTCTAAGAATGAACCATTGGGAGTCGACAGTGCCAGGTGTCGTGATCTTTATGATGGTTTTAAGCGTAAGTTTGATTGGTGACGGATTGCGAGATCTACTAGATCCAAGATTGCGCACCGCAGTTGAGAGAGCAAGTTCAAAATGAAAAGTATCATCAGTCGAGTTTTAAGCACGTTGCTATTGCTATTGGCTTCTTCTCTTGCAGTATTTGCCGCCATCAGATTATCGGGCGGTGATGTAACTGCTGCACGAATGCCGGCATCAGCATCAGCCGAAGATCGAGAATTATTTCGTCGCCAAATTGGTCTTGACAAGCCAATCCTTGAGCAATACGTCACTTATATGGGCAATTTCGTTACAGGAGATCTTGGAAACTCGCTAACAAGTAACGCCAAAATCAGCACCTTGGCTGGCGAGAAGATTAGAAATAGCTTAATTCTCGGCGGGTCATCTATTTTGATCGTATTTCTTGTCGGTGTTCCGCTTGGAATGATTGCTGCATTGAAGCGAAATACATGGATTGATACGGGAGTAACTTCGTTCTCAGTTGCAGGAATGGCTATTCCCAATTTTTGGCTTGCACTACTTACTATTTATTTATTCGCATCAACGCTGCATTGGCTACCATCTGGCGGTCAAGGCGGTTTTAAGTCTCTAATTCTCCCGGCACTTGTTTTAAGTGCAGAAGGTATCGCGCTAACGGTCCGAATGACTAGATCTGCGATGCTTGAGAATATAGGGCAGGATTTTGTTCGAACCTTGCGTGCAGCTGGTCTAAGTGAGCGACGAATCTACTTTAAGCATGTGTTGCGCAACTCATTGTTACCGATTATTTCGCTTGCTGGTTTGCGAGTCGGTCAAGTTGTTGGATACGCCTTAGTGGTAGAGACAATTTTCGGTTGGCCAGGTGTAGGTCAGATTTTGGTGAACGGCGTGCTTCGTAGGGATTACCCAATAATTCAGTTTTTTTCATTGCTTCTTGTGATAGCGGTAACTCTCGGCAACTTATTGGCAAGCATTGGCTACACACTTGCCAACCCACGATTGAGGAAGTAGTTACATGAAACAGACTCCGCTTCTTGAAATTCAAGATCTTTCAATTGGTCTCAAAGGCGACAATATTGAATATGACATTGTGAGAAATGTCAACTTCTCAATTAATCCAAATGAGATCTTGGCCATCGTTGGCGAAAGCGGTTGCGGAAAGTCATTAACCGCACTTTCAATACTTGGTCTACAAGCGAGCCCACCGCTACGAATTACCAGTGGCTCAATCAAATTTGGTGATCGAGATTTAACAAAACTTTCGCAAGAAGAGCTACGTAGTGTCCGTGGCGCAGAAATTGCAATGATATTTCAAGATCCGATGAGTGCACTTGACCCTATGTTTACCGTTGGTACTTTACTTAAATCGGCAATTCGAGCGCATAAAAAAGTTGATGATGCAACTGCCGAAAAGATCTCACTTGAATCCCTTGCTGATGCCGGAATCGAAAACCCTAGGCGACGATTAGCAGAATACCCATTTCAACTTTCTGGTGGTGTTTCACAACGTGTGATGATTGCATTGGCGTTAGTTAATAACCCGAAAATCATCATTGCTGATGAACCAACTACTGCGTTAGACGTGACAGTTCAAGCACAAATTCTTGAGAGACTAAAAGATCTCAAGAAAGAGCGTGGCATGAGCATCATGTTGATTACCCACAACTTGGGCGTAGTTGCGTCAATCGCAGATCGAATGGCTGTGATGTACACAGGCGAAATTGTTGAGATTGGCTCAGTTGAGAATGTATTTGGTAAACCCCAAC
>JBILAG010000047.1:0-14957 GCA_044354345.1 Ilumatobacteraceae bacterium
GACGACTTTTCACCGGTGTCAAAGGATGCGAAGTTACAGGTGTTGCAGTTACTCCAGATCGCAAGACGATGTTTGTCAACTTGCAGCACCCTGGTGATGGCGACCCAGCAATCAGTAATTTCCCGGCGCCGTATACAGGCGCAACTGGCCCTGTGCCACGTGACTGTACGATTGTGATCACTCGCAAAAACGGTGGAATCATCGGAAGCTAGAAAGCGGTAATTGCTGCAAGAACGTAGTCTCTCGTGTGGTTGCCAAACTTTTGGTGAGGCGCACGAGAGACTAATGTTTTAGCAGATGGTTAGCTCGGTAAATACCCAAGATTTTTCGTTAACTGGTCTGCGGGCGCTTGTTACTGGCGGAGGGTCTGGAATCGGCAAGGCGATTGCCGACGCGATGAAGCAGGCAGGTGCGCGAGTTGTCGTGTGCGATGTCAATGACAGCACGAAGCCCGACTATGTTTGCGATGTCTCAAAGACGAGTGATGTCAAGGCAATGTTTGACGCAGTTCAGCGTGATCTAGGTGGATTAGATATTTTGGTGAACAATGTTGGCGTGCCGGGGCCGACTGCGCGAGTAGATGAGATGGATGCTGACGCCTACGACGAATGTGTGCGAATAAATCTTGGCGGAACGTTTCGATGCACAAGTGCCGCAGTGCCAATGTTGTTGCAGACTCGAGGTTCAATAATTAATATCTCGACGAGTGCCGGAATCTTTGGGTACCCGTTGCGCTCACCATATGTTGCTGCCAAGTGGGGAATCATCGGCTTAACTAAATCTTGGGCAATGGAACTTGGTGCAGAGGGTGTGCGTGTTAATGCGATTTGTCCTGGTTCGGTTAGTGGCCCACGGATGGATGGGGTAATTGAGCGTGAAGCCGCAGCAACTGGAGTGACCGCACAAAGTATTCGCACCGGATATGAGAATCAGGTTTCAATGAAGACTTTCGTTGATGCCAGCGATATTGCAGCCTCGGCAGTCTTTCTGAGTTCGCCGGCCGCGCGATTCATCACTGGGCAAGTGCTGCCAGTCGACGGCAATATTGAAACAATGCGCGCCTAATATTTTTTGGGGGATAAGTGATGTCAGCAATTGAACTTGACGGTGCGGTAACGCTAACGAATTTGTTCAAGTCATATGGTGACCGAGTCGTGGTGAATGATGTTTCTCTCGAAATTCGTGCTGGTGAATTTTTTTCGATGCTTGGCCCGTCTGGTTGTGGCAAGACAACGACATTGCGAATGATCGGTGGTTTTGAGCAACCTGATAGTGGCAATATTTTTATTGACAATCGCGATGTAACAAATGATGAACCTGAAGTTCGGCCGCTCAATACAGTTTTTCAAAACTATTCGTTGTTTCCGCATTTGAATGTTAAAGAAAATGTGAAGTTCGGTTTACGATTTGAAAATCCGTTCATAAAAAGTTCTAAATCTGACGAGCAGCGGGTCGGCGAGGCGCTTGAGCTAGTGCGACTTGGCAGTTTTGGTGAGCGCCGCGTGCACCAACTTTCTGGTGGCGAGCAACAACGAGTGGCACTTGCTCGCGCTCTGATTCTTGAGCCCAGCGTGCTTCTTCTTGACGAACCACTTGGTGCGCTTGACGCACAGTTGCGCGCGCAACTACAAATCGAGTTGGCAACATTACAGCGCCAAATCGGAATCACCTTCGTTTACGTCACGCACGATCAACACGAAGCGTTCACGATGAGCGATCGTATTGGTGTGATGCGAGAGGGCAAATTAATGCAGGTGGGTGGCCCACGTGAACTTTATGAGCAGCCCAACTCTGTAGAAGTTGCACGGTTCGTTGGTGCTGCAAACTTGATTCAGTGTCGTGTCATTTCGCGCGGCGTCATTGAACTTGCCGGAGAGAAGTTTGCCGCTCCGGAGTCTGCGCCAATCGGTGATGGAATGATGATGATACGTCCAGAACGAATTCGCATTGGTTCAGGCAATCACAAAGTAATTATTGAGCGGGTGACTTTTGCTGGTTCAGTTCTACGGATTTCACTCAAACTTGGGCAAGTGACGATCAATGCTGAAGTACCAAACGACGAAACAACTGCGGGTTTGCGTGATGGCCAAGAAGTAAATATTGATGTACTGCCCGACGCCGTGAGAGTCTTGCCGTTAACTAATTAACTATTTAGTTTGCTCAGCCGTCAATTTGCGTAACGTCGGCGAGCGCAGCACGAAGGCCGCCATGTTCGCCATGTCGCTTTCGCCAAGTTGACAATCCAAATAGTCCAAAAATTAGAACAGTAAACGAAGTCAAGACGAGCAGTGTTGCTAGTGCGTTGAGTGCCGGTGTCGCGCCACCTTTGACTGACGAATAAATTCGTAGAGGCACGGTTTCTGAGTTGACACCAGATGAAAGAAAGCTAGTTATTACGAAGTCGTCGATAACTGTTGCAAACACAACAACGAGACTTGCCATTACTGATGGCCAGAGCATTGGCAATAAAACATGGCGAAGTGCTTGCCAGCGAGTTGCGCCTAAATCTCGAGCCGCCTCTTCAAATGATGGGCCAATTGAAACGAGTCGCGCCCGCACTATGACCACGACGCTCGCCAAAGAGAACGTGACGTTGCCAAGTAATTGTGCAGCAAAGCCAAGTGGTACGGCAGTAAACAAACGCGTGAAAGTAATTAGCAATGCTGCACCGACAACAATTTCGGGTGTGATTAACGGTGCCGAGGTTAATCCTTGAACGACATTGCTGCCGCGCCCACGAATGCGTTGCGAGCCAATTGCGAGGGTGATGCCGAGTGGTGTAACCACGAGAAGTGTGGCGAACGCCAAGATGAGCGAATTGATAATTGCATTTCGCGTCTCAGGGTTGTAAAAAACAGAAGCATACGGATCGGTGAACCACCATCGCAGTGAGAAGCCCTGCCAAACAGTTCGACTGCGACCATCGTTGAACGAATAGATAACAGCGATGATCACTGGCACGAGACTCCAGATGATGTATCCCCAGACGATATAAACAAGCGCCGAACCTTTGTTGCGCTTCATAATGACCTCAGTGAAAAAATGTTCATGACTATTTATCTTGCAGTCTGACGCGACTGTTGTCGTGTGCTGCGCAAGTAAAACGACATAAGCAATAGCAAGAAAAGTGATAGAGCAATTACGAGCACCGCACCAGTTTGAGGTTGTGTGCTGGCATTCAAAAAGAAGTCAATTTGATTACCGATCATTTCGGTGCTGGGCGAGCGCGATAGCAAATCATTCGTGTAGTAGTCACCAAACATTGGCAGCGCGATCAAAATGCCGGCAGCAACTAGTCCTGCTTTTGACATAGGGACAGTCACAAGCCTGAACGCTTGTCGCGAGTTTGCCCCGAGATCACGCGCAGCATCGATCAACCGCCAATCTAAACGCTCGAGAGTTGCATAAAGCGGAAGAATCAGAAACGGTATGTATCCATACACCAAGCCAAGAATCACAGTTATTGGTGAGCCGTCCAGCCAGTTGTAGTTGATGCCGAAAATCTTCATGAATCTAGTGAACAAGCCGTCGTTGCTAAGTAAGTTGACCCAAGCGAGCATGCGCATTAAGTAGTTCACCCAAAATGGCACGATAATCAAAATCAATAGCAATAATTTTCGTTTGCCGGCGTGTCGTACCAAAAAATATGCAATTGGAAATCCAATTATAAAACACAGCGTCATTGCGCAGACGACATAAATGATTGTGCGAATTGCGACTCCTTGCAATGGCCCAGTTGCCAAACTTGTGAACACTTGTTGGGATTGAGTGAAATTCCAAGCAAGGGGGTTCCATTGCGGCACTGCGTCTCGAAATATCGGGTCAATCGTTCCGAATGCGACACAGGCAACTGCATAGAAAGGTACAGCGAACAGCACGAGCAACCATGTTGTACCAGGAATTGCGAATCCTGCCCACAGGCGAGGTGAATTTCTCAAGATTTACCCAGCAGTGAAGGCTGTCCACTGCTCGAGCCAGAGCGCGTCAACTGCTGGCTCTAGTAAAACTTGGGCTAAACCTGACTCGTATTTCTCTGGTGTTACTAGCGCATCAATCAGCGACTCGGGGATCGTGCCTGTTGAGATCAGAAGATCAACTGTGATTGATTCAAGGGCTGGCTGATATCCAACATATTCGCGGTTCAACATTGCATTGTCGGTATCGCTCAAGAAATTAATCAACTGGTGAGCAAGAACTGGTGACTTTGCATTCTTGGTGATACACATGAAGTCGTTTTTGGCGACTGTTGTTTCTGGATACCAAAAGCCAAGTACACCTGGCGAAACACCTTCGGGAAGATATTGCAGGGCAGTGAACAAATCACCCGACCAAGTGAAGTTGATATCGCGGTTACCTGCTGGCACCTCGGTGTACCCCAAAATATCTACCTTTGGATTAGTCGCTTCGCGTAATGAGATTAGATCTTCACCTGCTTTCGTGATGATGGCAGCATCGCTGGTGTTTGCATCTTTAACGCCCGCACGAAACATAGCCATTGCCAAAGTATCGCGATAAGAGTCCAGCACGCCAAGTTTGCCGCTGTACTGCACATCCCACAACATGTCGTAACCATTTTTGGCGAACGCATTTTTGTCAATACGGTCTGTGCGATAGCCGATGCCATTGCCGTAAATAAAATATGGCACGGTGTACTGCGAGCCGAGGTCGTAATACGGATTTTGCAATCCCTTAATTACGTTGCCAAAGTTTGGTATGTACGACTTGTTCAGTGGCTGTAGCAGATCAGCGGCAACGAGTTTTGCCAACCCAGTATCTGTCATCCCAAGAATAAGGTCGGGTTTAAATGTGCCGTTTCGCAATTTTGCAATCGCCGCTTCTTCTGTGTCATAAATAGATGTAGACACTTTGCAACCGAATTGTTTTTCAAATATTGCGATTGACTCAGGATTTGCGTAGTCGGCCCAGTTGAGAATTTCGAGTGTGCCAGATTCGCTTGCCAAGCCATCTGCAATTGCGTCAGTTGTGACCGGAAGTTTGATCGGATTTTCGGGAGTTCCGATCGCTAGACCATCAACTGTGGTGTTCGATGATGTGCCGCCACAGGACGCAAGTAAAGAACCACCTACTGTCATGCCACCAGTTGTGATGACCAAATTTCGCAAGAAGTCTCTTCGTCGCATTGTCATTGCCCCCGCCTTTGTATATTGATTTCCCCTGTCGCTAAACTTAGCCACTGTGAGTTCGCTCGACGAAATTATTGAAGACGAAGAGCGAATATTTTTAAGCAGAGTACCCAAATCGGTGGAAATGCATCTCCAGGCTTCGAAATCAATCCCTGGCGGGGTTCCATCAAGTTGGGCTAGTTCGCGCCCGACTCCAGTTTGGGTCAGTCATGGAAACGGCGCGTATGTCTGGGATGTAGACGACAATCGATATATCGACTTTCATGCTGGCTATGGCGCCAATATTGTTGGTCATGCCAATCCAAGTGTGGTTGCTGCGGTGCAGAAACGCGTCACGCAGGGCACGCACTTTGCTCAGCCAACTCCTGACTCAATAGTTGTTGCCGAAGAATTGTCGCGACGATTTGGTTTGCCTCAGTGGCGATTTTGTAATTCGGGCACAGAGGCGACGATGGATGCCGTGCACTTAATGCGCGTAATCACCGGGCGTGATTTGATCATAAAAGTTGAGGGTTCATACAACGGACATCACGATTCAGTAGCGATTTCTATTTTTAGATCGGCTGAAGAACTTGGTCCGGCTGATAAACCTTGGCGTACTCCCGGTGCTGGAATACCGCAAGCAATTGCTGATTGCGTTCGTATTGTTCCGTTTAACGACATTAATGCGTTGAGTCAATTACTTGATGAGCATGAGGGGCAAATTGCTGGAATGATTTTCGAACCGATCTTGATGGGGGCCGGGATCATTGTGCCGCAACCCGGGTATCTCGAGGCGGTAAAAAAGTTAGTTCATCAACATGGTGCACTTTTGGCATTTGATGAAGTAAAAACAGGTTTGGTAATTCATCAGGGCGGCGCCACGGCAATGTATGGGGTAGTGCCAGACATTATTTGTCTTGCAAAAGCACTGGGTGGCGGTTTGCCGTGTGGTGCAATTGGTGGCACAAACGAGGTCATGGGGGCAATCACCGATGGTCGTTACAACCAAGTTGGTACCTTCAACGGAAATCCTTTGACAATGGCTGCCACTCGTGCGGTGCTGACTGAAGTTTTAACCGACGATGCGTATGCGAGAGCCAACGATGTCGGTGCGTACATTTTGAAGAACGCGATATTAACTTTGCAGAGACATGGACAAGGTGTGCATGGGTATCAGTTTGGATTTAAAGTTTCGATCGTATTTAGCGACGAGCCAGCAAAAAATTATCGAGACTTTCTAGAAGTAAGTACGGGTGCGATGCATTTAAATTATCTGATGCAGTTCAATGGAGGCGTCTTTTTGGCTCCGTGGGGCAAGAGTGAGTCGCTTACTCTTTCGGTTGCTCATACACGTGAACATGGCGACGTGTTCTTGCAGAATCTTTCGCGACTCGGAAAAGTCATCGAACAGATGAGCGATCGCACCTCAGAAGTTTTTGCTGCGGGCAGTTTTAATTGATTTCGCTGCGATAGCGGAGGATTAGTTGGTGACAGTAGCGTTCCATTTTTGTGTGGAACGCACGAACGAATGATCTTGACGCAACACCGCGCTGAACACGTTCGCAAACTGCAATGTCTTGCCGATTGACCATGTCGCTGAACGAGATCGTTGGCTCGAGGTCGAGCGACTTGTCATCCACGACACTTTTTGGGAACAAATAATCTGTAAAAATAGTTGTGTGAGTCGGTGATCGTGGAACATACCTTGTTAGTACAGCGACGGTTGGTGAAATGTCAATCAACATATTTGGATATACATAAGCACCAAACACCGAATACTCGTCTAGATCTTCCATCGCAGGTAACAACGCCAAACTCTCGTTTTGATTGTAAGACAACGAAGTTTTGCCTGGTGCCAAACTTGCGCCCCAGTCTTGGCGGTCGTCTTGAATAGTTTTACCAGTCTTATAGATCGGCACGAGGTCAACTAGTTCTGGGTGAACTACCGCGCAGTGCAAACACTCGCTGTAGTTTTCGACGAGCACCTTCCAATTGGCTGAAACTTCATCAATTGTTGTGCGAGCATTTACAAGTGAACTCATTTCAAATTTTTCTAGCTCACGAGGGCGCGAATAGTGTTCGTCGAGCCACTGAAGTAATGGCTTTGCATTTGGGTCAAGTGAAACAAAAATACAACCCTGCCATTGGTCTACTTGCACTGATTTCAAGTGAAGAGTTTCTCGGTCAATTGAATCTTTTTCGTGCAGAGGTGTTGCGACAAGCGCGCCTTCAAGCGAGTAACTCCAAGAGTGATACGGACAAGTTATCGCCGCACCGAAACCTGAACCGCTTGCATCGCATAAGTTAGACCCACGATGTTGACATACGTTGTAGTAAGCGCGAAGTTCGCTGTCGCGATTGCGCAGAATCAAAATACTCTCGCTACCAATATCGACAACTAGTCGGTCGCCGATTTTGTTTAGGCTTTCGCAAAGACCAGCAAAACACCAATTGGTGCCGTAAATCTTTTGCATTTCGTCGTTAAAGATTTCTTGAGAGTTGTATTCTTCTCGTGTGAAACTTTCGCTCAAACCATGAATTTGATTTTCGGTCATTGTGGCCATCCAAGTCCGGTTGGGATATCTTCGTAATCAACTGTCCAAAGTCTGCCACCATTCAACTCAGAGGCGTCATAACAGCGATAGCCGAGAAGTTGTTGTTGCTGTTTCGTGAATGTTTTTGCGCGTTCTTCGGTAACACCGAGACAACCTGCTTCTTCTGGTGTCAGCCAGCCGTAGATGTATGACATGTGCATGCCAAATCGCGGTTGATTTTTTGTTTTATTGGCGCCTGCGCTATGCAGAGTTTTACCTGTGTAGATCATTCCGCTACCTGCGGGCATAACGGCCTGAGTTATCTCGCTTTCACTGGCTGCTCGCGAGAAGTCACTCCACTTGTGGCTACCGGGTGCGACTCGTGTTGCGCCGTTTTCGGCTGTGAAATCAGAAAGCGCGAACATACAACTAATTTGGCACACCGGCTTGGTTGGCCCGCACATTGCTGGCCAATCATCTGAATCGCGGTGCATATATTGCGGTGCTCCACTCGGCATGACAATCATCATCTGGCCGGTATTCATCCAATAACTTGCACAGTGTGGTTTTAGTAATGCGTCAGCGATACCGATAAGTAGTGGATGAATTAAAACTTGATCTGCAAATGTTTGCGATCGTTGCGCTAATCGTGTAAATCGCTTGGTCTGTTCCCCCCAAAAGTAATTGACGTTTGCGCTATCAACTTTTGGACCGACTGAAGTTGAGTCGCTAGTCGGGTCAAGCTCTTCGCGAAGACTGGCAACGGTTTGTGGTGAGAGCATGTCATGCACGATCAAGCCGCCGTCTCGATCAAGAATATTTAGAATTTCTGCAAGTGATGAAGTTTTGGCGCTTACGACGGTGAGGCTGACGTTTGCGTGAAGATCTGTAGCGCTCACGGCTTGATTCTATCTATTGATCTAATTACGTATTTACGTTGAACATAAACAACTTCTACGAATTAGCCTTCACACAATGCGTTTTGATCTGCAAATTAATCCAGGTAATTCGCTATGGCCTATTGCGCGCGAGGCTGCAATATCTGCCGAAGCTGCTGGTTTTAAAGGATTTTGGACAGCAGATCATCTTGCGGGTGATGTGATGAAAGCACCTGACATGCCCGAATGTTTTACATTACTTGGCGCGTTAGCCAGTGCGACCAAAACTATTGAGCTCGGACCGCTAGTGGTGAATGTTGGTAATCGACATCCGGCGATGCTTGCGAACAGTGTGGCAACGATGCAACAAATTTCTGGCGGTCGTTTTGTTTTGGGGCTTGGTGCTGGTGCTTCACCGAATAGCCCGTTTGCCGCAGAGCAGCGAGCGATTGGAGTGATTCCTCCTGCGAAAATGAGCGAGCGTCATGCTGTGCTAAGCAATGTACTTGATGTGATGAATGAAATGTGGGCGCCGAATCGCCGAGTCGAACTTGAAAAGTTTCCACTTCCTAAACCGGTACCTCAGGTGATTGTTGGAGTAAATAGTGTTGCGCTGGCACGTATCGCAGGCGCCAGAACAAACGGTGTAAATATTCGAGCGAGCCATGAACGTGCAGGTGAAATACTTGCTGCCGCTCAAGATGCGCACAACAATTCTGGAATCAATAAACCATTTACGGTTTCGGTTTGGGAGCATTACGACGAAGCATTGGTAAGTGGCGACGACACTCGTCTTGACGTCTGGCGAAGTTGGGGTGTTGACCGAGCAATTTTATTAATGTTTAATTCGATCGACTTCGCGGCAATCGACCGCGCCGCAAAGTACCTGCTTAAATTAACTTGAAGTTTTAGAGGACGAAGTTGATTAGTCGTTTCGGAACGATGACGACTTTGCTTGGTGTGGCGCCGCTGAGCGCAGAGATAACTTTCGGGTCGGCGAGAGCGAGTTCGCGTAAATCGTCGTCTGAAATATTTGCACTGGCTGAAAGTCGAGTGCGAAGTTTTCCGTTTACTTGCACTGGTATCTCGATCATTTCGCTAATCAAAAGTGCTGGGTCAGCAACGGGGAAAGGTGTGTAAGTAATTGCAGTCGAGACATTAAGCCGTTGCCAAAGTTCTTCTGCAATGTGTGGGCAAAGAGGCGACAACATTTGCGTTAGCGGCACTGCAATTTCTCGCGGAGTTGAACCAATCGCGTTCACGTGCACAGTCAATGCATTATTGAGCTCAATCAGTTTTGAAATCGCAGTATTGAAACGCAAATTCTCCATGTCTTGATGCACGCCTTGGATGCATCGATGTAATGCGCGACGCAGTTCAAGTGGCGCAGGGTCATCTGAAACATGCAATTGATCAGTCTCTTCATCAACCAAGTTGCGCCAAGTGCGTTGCAAGAATCGCTGCATTCCAACAACATCGCGAGTATTCCACGGGCGACTCGCATCTAGCGGACCGGTGCTCATTTCATAAAGCCGAAATGTATCGGCTCCGAATTCGTCGTACATTTCGTCTGGGGTGACAATGTTTTTCAAACTCTTTCCCATCTTGCCGTATTCTCTTGCGACAGTTTCTCCTTCGTAGCTGAATACGCCGCTAGTTTCAACGACTTCACCCGCTGGCACTGTTTGTCCGCGCGAGTCGCGATATGCGTAGGCCTGAATGTATCCCTGATTGAAAAGTTTATGAAACGGTTCTTCACTAGAAACGTGTCCCAAGTCGTACAAAACTTTGTGCCAGAAACGCGAATAAAGCAAATGCAGCACTGCGTGCTCAACGCCACCGACATACAAGTCGACACCACCTGTGTGGCCTGCAGATTTTGGCCCCATCCAGTAACGCTCAACCTCTGCGTCTACAAATCGTTCTGTATTTGTCGGATCGAGGTAGCGCAACTCATACCAACAAGATCCGGCCCACTGTGGCATCACATTGACTTCGCGACGATAGATTTTTGGCCCTTCACCAAGATCGAGTTCGACATTTAGCCAATCGGTAACCCTCGCCAATGGCGGAAGTGGATCAGTAAGTTCGTCGTTCGGGTCAAGTGTTTGAGGTTTGAAATCCATCAACTCTGGCAATTTGACTGGCAATAAATTATCTGGCACAGAACAAGGCATGTCGTGTTCGTCATAAACAATCGGAAACGGCTCGCCCCAATATCGCTGTCTCGAAAACAACCAGTTGCGAAGCTTGTATGTAATCGCAGAATCACCAAAATTATTTTTCTCAAGCCACGGATTGATTATTGCAATTGTTTCACTCGTGGTTCGGTTGCCGTCTAGTGAGATATTTTTATTCTCTGAATTGATGTAAGTTCCCTCACCAACAAATGCTTCGGGCCAAGACGTGCAATCAATCGTTGGCGCGATTTGGTGACCTGCGAACCATGCATCAGGTGGCATTTGT
Organism: Ilumatobacteraceae bacterium; assembly: GCA_044354345.1. Taxonomy (GTDB): domain Bacteria; phylum Actinomycetota; class Acidimicrobiia; order Acidimicrobiales; family Ilumatobacteraceae; genus BACL27. The sequence goes on from JBILAG010000047.1 coordinate 11,005, forward strand.
ATCGCAACGATCGGCAGGTTGTAGGCACGCGCAAAATCGAAGTCACGCTGATCACCAGATGGCACTGCCATAATTGCGCCGGTGCCGTAACCCATTAATACGTAATCGGCGATCCAAATTGGTATTTTTTCGCCCGTGACCGGATTAGTTGCCTTTGCGCCAGTGTCGACGCCAGTTTTCTTGCGGTCGTCGTTTTGACGCTCATTGTCGTTGAGTTTGCGTGCCGACTCACGATATTTTTCAACGGCTGAGTGTTGTGACTTTGTTGTCAGCGCATCGACCAATGGATGTTCTGGTGACAACACCATGAACGTCGCGCCAAACAAAGTATCGGGTCGAGTAGTGAAGACTTCTATCTCGCCTGCAATTGAAGCAAATCGCACCCGAGCACCTGTGCTTCGACCGATCCAATTGCGTTGCATCAGTTTTATTGATTCTGGCCAATCAAGTCGATCAAGGTCGTCAAGTAATCGATCGGCATAAGCCGTGATGCGCATAGTCCACTGACGCATATTGCGTTTGAACACTGGATAGTTGCCGATGTCGCTGCGACCTTCAGCCGTGACTTCTTCATTCGCCAAAATCGTGCCAAGCCCTGGACACCAGTTGACTGGAGCATTGGCTAAGTACACGAGTCGGTATTCGTCAATAATTTTTCGCTGCTCAAGTTTTGAGAGCGAATTCCAATCTTTGGTTGTTTGAGAATTTGTTGGTTTGCGTTTTCCGGAAGCAAATTCTTGTTCAAGTTCATTGATATTGCGAGCTTTTTTAAGCTTGTCGTCGTACCACGAATTGAAAATCTGCAAAAAGATCCATTGTGTCCAGCGATAATAACTTTCATCTGTGGTGCTGATGCTGCGACGTTGATCATGTGCCAGTCCAAGTCGACGAAGTTGTCTGCGCATATTTGCAATGTTCGACTCAGTATTGATTCGCGGGTGAATGCCAGTGACGATTGCGTGTTGTTCTGCGGGCAAGCCAAACGAGTCGTAGCCGATTGAATGCAAAACATTTTTTCCGGTCATTCGCTTGAAGCGACCGAAAACATCAGTCGCTATGTAACCGAGTGGATGGCCAACATGAAGACCTGCGCCCGATGGATATGGAAACATATCAAGGATAAATAATTTCTCGCGATCAGCAACGCCTGCTTCATCTGCGAGCGGGCCAGCCGTGTTCGGTGCCTCAAAAGTATTGTTGGCATCCCAGCGATCTTGCCACTTTGCCTCAATTGCAGCTGCCAGCGAAGCGTTGTACCTATATGCCGGGATTGAGCCCCCGCGCCCTGCCTGTGGAGAGTCTGTTGTTGAGCCCATGACATCCGTATCCTAAACGGCGTATGGCTAAACAACGACGACGCCCAAAACCAACACGAACGGATACGCGCCGGCGCTTCGCTAGGACCGCGCGGCTAAGCGAAACCCTTCGTGAAGTGATTGCCGACGAACTGAGCAAGATAGACGATGACCGACTTGGTTTTGTAACGATTACATCGGTTGATGTTGACTCTGAAATGAATCGCGGCATCGTTTACTACGACTCGATTCAAGGTGCGGATGGAGATGAGCAAATTCTTGAAGCGCTAAATGAGTATCGCAAGCGTTTGCAAAGCGTGATCGCCGATCAAGTGCGTGCGCGACGAACACCGATTCTGCAGTTTCGCCCAGATGATGCGATTCGTGCTGCGCAACGGATTGACGAAGTTTTGCGCCAAGATGAAATTCGACGCAAAGAACTTTTTGGTGACAAGAAATCTGAGGATTAGCTCTCGTGGCTCGGCGTAGGCCGCCCACTCGACACGGGTTAGTGATAGTTGACAAGCCGTCCGGGATGACAAGTCACGATGTGATCAATGTTTTACGTAAGCAACTCGGTGAACGCCGAATTGGTCATGCAGGCACGCTCGACCCAGATGCAACTGGAGTGTTGCTAGTAGGCGTTGGCTATGTCACACGGTTGTTAATTTTTTTATCTGGACTGGATAAGACATATGTGGGGCAAATTGTCTTGGGCACTGCAACTTCAACGCTTGATTCGTCCGGCACTGTTACTGCCACTCACGATATGTCTGGCATAACAATTGATGAAATCAAACGTGTGGTCGCAGAAAAATTCGTTGGGGAAATTAAACAAACACCGCCAATGGTTTCAGCGCTTAAAGTTGACGGCGTTCGTCTGCACGAATTAGCTCGTCAAGGAATTGAAGTTGAGCGCAATGAGCGAAATCTTACGATTTATGATTTCAAAGTTCTTGCAATGTCAGAACCTGGTGTCGTTGATGTAGAGGTCCGTTGTTCGTCTGGCACGTATATTAGGTCTCTTGCCGACGACATTGGTCGCGCGCTTGGAGGCTCTGCGCATCTTCGTAATTTGCGACGAACGGCAGTTGGCACATTTATACAAAGTGAGGCTTCACCGCTAGATGCAGTCGTCGTGCACGAACCGATTACGGCCGTGCGATCGATGAGTCGGGTCGTTGCTAGTGATGAAATGAAAGCGATGATCAAGAATGGGCGAGAGTTAGAGAAGTTTGACTCTCCAGCACCTTGGGTTTTGGTTGACGAGACGAACGCGGTTTTGGCGATCTATGAAGAAAGCGCAACGGGTCGAGCAAAGCCAAGTGTCGTAATGGCTACGGCAGTATCGTGAAATTCGATGATCATTGTTAACGACACGAGTTTTGATTTCGGTCAAGGCGCAAATTCGCGTCGGAGTGTCGTAACAATTGGCGCCTATGACGGTGTGCATCGCGGCCATCAAGCAGTAATCGAACAAGTTCGTCAGCAGGCGCAAATACTTGATGCGCGAAGCATCGTTGTGACTTTTGATCGTCATCCGGCCAGTGTCGTGAGGCCGGAATCGGCGCCACTTCTGTTGACAGATTTGGATCAAAAACTTGAGCGCCTTGCAGTGACTGGCATTGATGTAACTTGCATTGTCAAATTTGATGCGACATCAAGTCGTGAATCGCCAAGCGATTTCGTGAAGCGTGTTTTGGTAGACGGATTACTTGCCAAGCGAATAATCATCGGCGAAGATTTTCACTTTGGTCATAAACGGGGTGGCAATGTCGCGATGTTGCGTGAGCTCGGGCCAAAGTTTGATTTTGATGTCATACCAATTGAGTTGATTAGCCGTGGTGACGGCGTCGATGAGCCTGTAAGCAGCACGGCAATTCGTCGCGCACTCGCTGGTGGACAAGTTGAACTTGCGACACAGTTATTGGGTCACCATTTTGAAGTTCGCGGAGTTGTTGTGCGCGGCGACCAACGCGGCAGAACGATTGGTTTTCCGACTGCGAATATAGAAGTCCCCAATGCAATCTGCATACCAGCCGATGGGGTTTATGCAGGTGTTTTGACTCGCATAGACGGCACTAAAAACATTTGTGCGATGAATCTCGGTCGTCGACCTACTTTTTACGAGCATGCAGATCATTCAATGCTTGAAGCACATTTACTTGATTTCTCTGGCGATTTGTACGACGAAAAAGTCAAACTTACGTTCACTCATTTTCTTCGCGGTGAGCGTAAATTCGAAAATATTGATGCGCTAAAAATGCAACTTAAACTTGATGTCGAACAAACTCGCGCGATCTCAAACTTTTAGATTTTTCGGCTACTGAGTCGCTAACTCGGCATTCTTGTCGTAATTCTTGTCGTAATTCTTATCGTAGAGAGTTGAGCGTTGGCGCAAAGTTCGACCAATCGGTTCAACTATTTCCCTGAACGATTGCTCAGTCATTTCTTGGCCGTGACTTGCGCCAGCAGCACGAGAAATATTCTCGTTCATCAATGTGCCACCCATGTCGTTGCAACCTGCCTGTAGCAACTGTCTCGCACCAGCGTGACCGATTTTTGTCCATGACACTTGGATGTTGTCGATCAAACCGTGATACGCGATGCGAGCAATTGCGTGCATCAAGACGGTTTCTCTAAAAGTCGGTCCACGAC
>JBILAG010000129.1:0-4005 GCA_044354345.1 Ilumatobacteraceae bacterium
CACTTGTGCCGGCAGATGAATTGATGAGTGTGCTTGCTGAAATACCGTTGGCGCCTGGCGCTGAAGTGACGGTCGAATGCAACCCAGATGACATAACGCTGGCGATGTTGCAGAAATTTATAGCCGGCGGTGTTAACAGAGTCAGCATTGGTGTGCAGTCAACTGTTGATCAAGTTTTGAAGTCTCTTGGCAGAACTCATAATCCCGAAAATGTAAGTCGCTCTGTTGCCTATGTGCGCGAAGCGGGCTTTAAAACTTTTAATCTCGACATAATTTATGGCGCAGCGGGCGAGACAGTTAACGACTGGTCGCAAACCATTAGTGACGTCGTGGCATTAAATCCGCCTCATGTTTCGGCCTATGGGTTGACAGTTGAAGCCAACACAGTTTTGGCGACGCAGCCAGATCGTCACCCCGACGATGATGATCAAGCCGACAAATATTTAATTTGTGATGATGCGTTATCAGCGAGCGGATTGAAGAATTATGAGATTTCTAATTGGGCAAAGCCTGGTCATGAGTGTGAACATAATTCTCTGTATTGGCAGCAAGGTAACTATGAAGGTTTTGGTAGTGCCGCGCATGCGCACTTGAACGGTCGTCGTTGGTGGAATGTGCGAACTCCTGAGCGCTATATCGAACTGGTCATGGCCGGCGAATCACCGGAATCTTCTAGCGAAACTCTTGACGCGCAGACCAGCAAGCGCGAAGCGTTGCAACTATTAGTACGCACGCGTGAGGGCGTGCCGCTCGGTTCGTTTAGCGAAGTAGATCTCGAAGAAATGAGTGAGTTGCTCGAACAGCACGAAGATCGCATTGTCTTAACTCGCACTGGGCGACTGCTAGCCAATGAAGTCGCTCTACGACTTATCGATACGGCTTGATAAGTACGGCTAGTTTTTAGATTTTATAGCTTTGAGGAATGCAGTTAATTCGCGCTTGTCAATTGAAACATCATTTTGTGCGGAAGGGTATGAACCGGTCAGTACATCACTGCGAAACTCTTTGAACGCAGCCACAGACTCGCGATGTAGACGATGGTATTCGGATTTGAAATCTCGGTAGACCTTAGAGTGTCGTGGCACGTGGCCCTCGTTGTCACCAAGAATGTCGGTTGCGAAAAGATACTGAACATCACAGTTGACGCCAGCACCCATGCCGATGATCAGCATCTTTGTGCGCTTTGAAATTTCGGTAGCGACTTGCGCGGGGACAACTTCCATTTCTACACCGACAGCGCCAGCGTCCTCGTATTGTTTTGTGAGTTCGTAAACACGAAGTGCTTCGGCGCTTGTTTTGCCGACGGCTTTCATTCCGCCGAACCACGAATTTCGATATGGCACAAGTCCAACGTGACCAACTACTGGGATGTATTCGTCTGCGAGAGCTTTGATCGTTGGTATCCCGTATCCGCAATAAAGTGTGTCGGCACCAACACCCATGAGGCGATACGCGTTTCGTAGTACTTCGGCATGGCTCGGATATGTGTTGACTGCCAAGCCGATTGTAAGAAAAGTATTTGGCGCGGCTTTACGAATGCCAACATAATCACTTGATTGGCCGTCATGAAGTTCGGCAGCGACGAGCATGTCAATGCCTGCTTCTTCGCAGGCGGCGGCTTCGTTTGGCGTGCGAACAAAAACCTGTGTCAGGTGTCGCTTACCCTTCGCTTCGAAAAGATCTTTGAGTGTTAATTTCGCCATGAAGCCCCCGTAATTTTGTTTAACAACTAACACCAAGTATCGCATTTCACTCTTTTGACTGACAAACCCGCACGCTGTGCTGGCAGTTCAGTAAGGGCGCATATCTCAGTTGGAAGGGCGCTACCTCGACATGGTAGGAATCCCTGGTTCGGGTGGTCTCGTTGCTTCGCAATTCAATCTTTATATATGTTTTGTGGGGTTTTTATGACCCGTTGATAGATGGAAGCCACTTTCTTAATTGGAAGATGTTAAAAAATGGTTGGCAATTCGTCATTTGAAAGAGGTTTGTCGTAAACGAGCACAATCCGTTCGAGCATTTGGTGTGTGGTGCGAAAAAGTTGGATAAGAAGATTTTGGTTTAAGGGCTGTTTAAATATGTTTACCTCTGATTAACCTTCGAGGGCGACTGCCGATGGGCGAATCACATAACATTTACGACTATGTATGAATCCATATTGCAGTCATCGCCGCTAGTGCGGATATTGATTTGTCTTCTACCCGCTCTTTTGATTGTCTTGCCTTTTATGAAGGCGTCGCTTAAAAAGGGCAGCGAAAACCGACACGATGACAACGTGATGACTGCAGCATTGCGTTTTGTTGGATCTGCATTTATCTTCATTGGCTCATTTGCGAATGTGACCGCATGGCAAGGTGCAAGTTCTGCAAACTCAAGCTTGAAGAATGAGCTGGCTTCATTGTCGGCTCTCTCTGAAACAATTCTGGATTACAAGCAAGATGCAACTTTGAGCGATGCGATTTTAAAAATTACCACCTATGTTGAAACTATTCGTGACACGGAGTTATAAGAGAATGGCGTTAAGGGTGTCTTGGTGGAAGCCACCGGCTTAAATCGAACTCAAAAGACGAAAAATTCGGCGTTGGGCGTAGCGCCCACGATTATGCGCAATTCTGCCGAGCAGCAGGCTCTGGATATTCGAAGTGCAGTCATTGCAATTGAACAAGCCGACATCGTTAATGAACGTGACTTAAATCGAATGCTCAAGCAGGTTGATGATTTCCAGACCATTCGTCGAACGCGACTATCAGGTACGAGGCCACTCGTTCCTCAAGTTGTGATCGTAACGTTTCTAGTCACCACGCTTGCAACGCTTGTGCTCATCGGTTGTTTTCCGACAGGCCCGAGTAGAAGGCTGAAGTGGATGCAAGTGATTGGATCTGTTGCCGTGGTGTCGTCAGTATGGTTCTCGGTGCTTTCGACTCAAGATGTGAGTGTGAATAGCAGTCGCTTCAATGCGCCAATTGAAGCGTTCCTTAGCCGTTATAAATAATCTTTAATAAATAACTAGTGGAGCTGGCGGAATCGAACCTCCGTCAATATAAAACAGGTATGCTTTTACGAAAGTAAGGGCGCGTAGCTCAGTTGGTAGAGCGCTACCTCGACATGGTAGAGGTCCCGGGTTCGAGCCCCGTCGCGCCCACAAAATTATTTCTTTTCGGCGATTGCTTTAGATTCGCGGGCAGCGCCTTTAAATATCCCTTTGCTCATTAATGAGAGTTCAGTTTTTCGACGTTGTTCATAGATGGTCGCGCGATTGGCATGAATCGCCGCATCTTGCGGTGCTGCCCATCCGGCGAAGTCTGCAAGGTGGCACGCCAAACGAATGTCGCCGCTGGACATTAATTCAAGCGCACGAGTCATTAAATTTTCTGCTCCACCTGAAAGTTTTGCTAGCTCAGTTGCAACTTGTGCGTCGGGCGCTGGCTTGAGTCGTGATGCCGCGCCATCCCACCAGCCGCCATAGAGTCGCCAAATATTTCTTACGACGAATTCTGGTTCATCGTAGAGGGGTCGCATGTATGGTTTGTCCAAAATGTACTGCGGAACTCTGACCGTGTGAATGATCGTGTCTAATGTTTCGCCACTATTCATCATTTCAATTACCTGAGTGACGAGACTCTCAAGAGATGTCGCAATGTCATCGAGCACAGTTGCAATGCGCGCTTTGCCTTCAATTGGTAAGCCGTGTGCGGGGACCAATAACTCTGGTCCTTGTTCGATCATTCGGCGCAGTGCTTGCGCCCATTCAAATGCATATCGCTGAACTTTTTGCGGATTACCAGCGTTCGGATAATTCCAAATAACGAAGTCGCCTGAGAACAACCATTTCTTCTCGGGTAACCATGCCCACAGATGGTCGTCTGTTTCACCACGAGCGTGATGTAACTCAATTTGCGTGCCGCCTGCCATAAAAACATGTGACTCACGAAAAGTTTCGTCTGGACGCATCGTGGCGCGTGGCAAGAAGCGTTGCAAGTTCTCGCCGATGTTCAAGCCCATGTC
>JBILAG010000048.1:0-14844 GCA_044354345.1 Ilumatobacteraceae bacterium
ACTATTCATCGCCTGTTCGAGCGCATTGCAACAACCTTCGCCATCAGTATTGGTTGCCCAAAGTGAATTGTCTTGTCGAAGCACAACTGTGTTTGCAGACTTCGTTATGCGAACTACTTCATCGACTGCACCACATTGAGTGACAATTTCGGCCACCGCATTTTTGTGTGGCATCGTCACCGAAAGACCGCCAATACCAATTGCAGTCATTGAAGTAAGAGCATCTTCAACTCGCGCAGGGAGAACATTGAAAGCAACATAAAGCCAATCGACCTTAAGTGATTCAAATATTGCGTTGTGTATCACCGGAGACAGACTTTGGGCAACTGGTGATCCGATCACGGCCGCAAGCCGAGTCGAACTGGTGATCTGTCTAGTTGTATTCAAAATTTACATACGCGACTTTTGCTTCATGGCAAAAACCCACCGGCTCTAGAAATTTCGACATTGATTGCATGATCTTGCTCGGTAGCGGCAAAAGTGTGTCCACCATTGGCGTCGCTCAAGACGTAAAACAAGTAAGCACAGTTTTGAGACTTCTTCATACCGGTACACATTTTGTCACTCAACTCCGGATTCGGAGCAGGATTTAACGCCGCCCTTATTGCGGCACGACCCGGGCTGGCAATTGGCGTCGGAGGTAGGCCCTTATAGAGGTAGGAGTTATATGGTGAATCAATAGCCTTCAATTCGGTAAACGACGCATTCTCAGGTGTGTTGTAGTACAAGGTCGCATCAATTTGCAACGGCATCCCACGTTCTAGTCGATTGTAAATGACGCGAGAAATTTTGCCGCGATCGATTTCTAGTTTTGCCTCTCGCTCAATGATCGAAGCGATAATCAGAACTTGATACGGCGACTTACCTACTTTGGTTTGTGAGTCTGCAATCCCTTCTTGATTACCGACTCGCTCCATCAATCTCAACATTCTGTCGACCACACTTGCTGCAGATTCGTCACCAGAAATTTGATAAGTATCTGGAAACAAAAGTCCTTCGAATCGATATGGCGCAAGGTCAAGTGAAGACAAATCATTCGGTAAATATTCCGATGTCAACAAGGGATTCATCATTGCCTCAGAAAAACTTTGCTCTGATATTCGAGTTGTTTTATCTTCTATTCTTTTAGCGATTTGCTTAACCGTGAAACCTTCAGGAAACGTGACTTTTGTAAAAGTAATTGAAGGACTCTTATTCAACTTCTTCATGATGTTGCCGATGTGCTCATGTTTAATAAGCGCAAAATAACCAGGCTGAAGATCTATCCCACCTTTGCGATCTGCATACCAACGAAACACACTCGCGTTAGAGATGAAACCCTCTTGCTCAAGACGCTTGCTGACAGAAATTAATGAATCTCCAAGATTTACGGTGAAGTTAGTGGCTACAGGTTTGCCACTAGTTACTGAATCCGGTGGATTCACCTGGCGCAAATACCACATGCCAGTAGCGCCTACTGACAACAAGACCGTCATTACGACTGCAAGAGCAATCAATACCGTGCGTGAATCTGGACGCCCATCTCGTGGCTGCATTTCGAATTCACTGTTGCGCCATGCAACTGGGCCATCCCAAGGGTCTTCAGTCCAATTTTCATTTTTACTGTTATCGCCGTTATTGCGATCACTATGTTTGCGAGTCATGACTTCAGGCGATCTGCATGATCTAGCCAACCTTGCAACATCACAGCTGCTGCAATTTTGTCAACAACTTTTCGACGAGCCTGTGCGTTCATATTTGCTTCAATCATTGATTCGTTAGCAGTTTTGGTTGTCAAGCGTTCATCGTGTGAATGCACTGGCACCGAAAGAGATTTTGTCATTTCTTTAATTTCATCTAAGGCCAGGCGTGCAGCCGGGCCTACTGCCCCAGCCAATGTGAGTGGCAAACCGACAACAACACACTCTGCTTCGTATTCGTTAATGATCTCTTGAATCTTTTTATGATCTTGCGAATGATTAGAACCACGCGCAATCACCACCAACGGCGAGGCAATAGTTCCACTTGAATCACTTACGGCAATGCCTATGCGTTTGCTCCCAAGATCAACGCCAACACTGCGCATCGCAGGTTTAGACAATCTCAGCCGCTGCAAGCATCGAAAGTTTCAACGCTTCGTCCAGCGCTTCAACTATCTTTCCGCCTGCAGTTGCGATATCACCTTTACCACCACCACCGCCACCGACCTTTTTCGCCGCTTGGGCTATCAACTCACCTGCTGGCGTCTTAACTCCAGCCCCAGTCGCTGCTACCAATGCCACGCCACCACTCGGGGTAATGCCACCCAACACGACTGCTTTAATCGCCGGGTTCAAACGTACCGCAATTGCAAGCTCTCTCAGATCGGCAGGCGCGAGTCCATCGATGCGTTCAACCACGACACCATCTTTGTTTTTTGAAACCATTTCGCCAGCGCGAGCTCTTGCTGATGCCGAACGCAACGACTTGATCTCGTCACCGAGTTCTTTAACCTCAGCAATTTTGCGCGCGAGTGTTTCAATCAATGCTTCAGAATTTGTACTCAACATCTCGCTGGCAACATTGACTTGGTTTAGCAACGTAGAAACATACTCCACCGAATTCAAACCAGTCACGGCTTCAATCCGGCGCAAATTCGAGCCAATCGAACTCTCTTGCACAATCTTTATCAGGCCGATATCACCGGTTGCCGAAACGTGTGTACCACCACAAAGTTCAACCGAAGCGCCTGCCTTTAAAACTCGCACTATTTCACCGTATTTATCACCGAAAAAAGCAATCGCTCCTGCTGCAGTGGCTTCATCTTTTGAAGTTTCGTAAGCATCAACTTTGGCGTTTGCCAATACTTGAGCATTGGCAATTTGTTCAATTTGCTCAACTTCTTGAGCCGATAATTGCGCGTAGTGGCTGAAGTCAAATCTCAATCGTTGCGGCGAAACCAACGAACCTGCTTGCTTAACGTGTTCGCCCAACACAGAGCGCAGTGCATGGTGCAACAAGTGTGTAGCCGTGTGGTTTTTGCGTGTTGCGTTCCGGGCATCAGCATTAATAGTCGCAGTAACCGCCTGCCCAACTTGAATTTCACCGCTGATCAATTTGCCGACATGTTTTCGCAACCCTGGCAGTGCAAAAACTGTGTCTGTAATTTTGATTTCGCCAGATGGTGTGCGCAGTGTTCCACAATCTCCAACTTGCCCACCACTCTCGGCATAAAACGGCGTGGAATCTAGAAAAATTTCGAGTTCAGACTCTCCAGTTTCAACAATCCTCAAAATCTTTGCTTCGCATGAATCTTGAAGGTAGCCAACAAAATTGGTCTGACCATTCTTATCTAGGATTTCGCGATAGACCAAAAGCTGATCGTCAACGTTTTGCGCGCCTTTGCGTGCCGACTTGGCGCGGGTTCTCTGTGCATTCATCTCAACATCAAAGCCAGCAACATCAACTTCAACATTGCGTTCTGACGCAATCTCTTGGGTTAACTCAAGAGGAAACCCGTAAGTGTCGTGTAACAAGAATGCACTTGAGCCACTTAGGGGTGCAGCCTTTTTTGATTTCTTTGCAACGGCATCAATTGACTCAAACTCGGTCTCAAGAATTGTTAGTCCGTTCTTGAGTGTCTGCCTGAAACTTTCTTCTTCCTTGGTTAACACACCCAAGATGAATTCTTTATTCGTAATTAATGTTGGGTGAGCCTCACCCATTACCTCAATAGCCGTCTCAACGAGTTTCGGCATCACTAATTTTTCGGTACCGAGCAAATAGGCATGACGCACAGCACGCCGAAATATTCGCCGAAGTACATATCCGCGACCCTCATTAGAAGGAAACACTCCGTCATTGACCAACATCGTCGACGATCGTGCATGTTCGGCCAGCACACGCAAAGAAAAACTCGCGCGATCTTGGTAATCGCCGACCATATATTTTTGAGACGTGACAGATTGCGCTTGCTCAATCAACGGAAACAGCACGTCTGTCTCCCAGATTGAATCCTTGCCTTGTTTGAGAGCGAGAATTCTTTCGAGTCCTGCACCAGTATCAATCGATGGTTTCGGCAATGGCGTACGCGATCCATCAGCGGCCTGATTGAACTGCATAAATACAAGGTTCCAGAATTCTAGAAATCGATCACCCTTTGGATCGTTAAGTGGCCCACCATCAGGACCAAACGCCGGACCACGATCGATGTGAATCTCAGAACAAGGACCACACGGGCCAGTGTCACCCATCTGCCAGAAGTTATCCTTATCACCGAGCCGTTGAATACGATTCATCGGCACTCCGACTTGATCGTGCCAAATCTGCTCAGCCTCGTCGTCGCTTTCGTGCACTGTTATCCAAAGTTGGTCACCGTCGAAACCAAATATCTCGGTTACTAACTCCCAACTCCAAGGGATCGCATCAGATTTAAAATAATCACCAAAGCTAAAGTTGCCGAGCATTTCGAAAAACACACAATGACGTTTAGTACGACCAACATCGTCAAGATCGTTGTGTTTGCCGCCTGCCCGCGCGCATTTTTGAACACTCACCGCTCGTTTGTACGGCGGCACTTCATCACCAACAAAAAATGGCTTGAAAGGTACCATGCCTGCAACCGTGAATAATACGGTTGGATCATGCGGAATCAGGCTTGCAGAATCAACCTTGGTATGACCCCGATCAGCAAAAAAACCAGTAAATGCATTGCGAAGATCGTTGGCACTTCGAATTTCAGACGGCATACGCGATAAGTCTACTCTTCGCGTCTACTCACTAACCGTCAAGATTAGTTTCGTGAATTGTCAAAAATCTTTGCGAGTTCTTCATCATCAAGACTCTCGCCCGATGTGGCACCTTGCCACAAGGCGACGATATATTTTTTCAACGCAGCAACCATGTCAGTCATAGTGTCTGCAATGTTCTCAGACGAAAACGCTTCTGAGTCATCTTCAACTTTTTTCTTCATGTAATTGATGCCGAATACGGCAGCAGCAGCACCGAGACAAAACCAAAAAAGTCGCTTAGTCATTTTTATCCTTTTCGCTCGTTGTATCTAATTGTTGTTCAATTCGCTCAGCAATCTCGGTTTCTAATCCATGAGCGCTTGGCGTGTAGTAACTAGTCTGCCGAGAAATTGAACCTTTTGCTTGATCTGGCAAATATTGTTGCGAAACCCAACCCCTCGGGTCGTCGTGCGGGTAGATGTATCCAACTCCATGCCCAAATTCTTTGGCTGCTTGATAGTGACCATCGCGAAGATGTGCAGGTACCTCACTTGACACGCCCTTGCGAACATCTTCACGCGCAGCCCAAATTGCTAGCGCGACACGATTGCTTTTAGGCGCAGTCGCGAGATACACAACAGCCTGTGCCAAATTTAATTGAGCCTCTGGCAAGCCAACATGTTCAAGTGCAGTTGCCGCAGCGACCGCAACGACCAACGCGTTCGGGTCGGCCATACCAACATCTTCGCTTGCCAAAATAACCAAACGGCGCGCAATGAATTTTGCGTCATCACCAGACTCAAGCATTCGTGCCAGCCAAAACAATCCTGCTTGCGGATCAGAACCACGGATACTTTTGATGAACGCCGAAACAACGTCGTAGTGATCATCGCGACCGTAACGCAATGCACTGACACCCAATGCAGCGTCAACATGACTTGTAGTAAGCGTCTCATTTTTTTCAGAGGCCAGCGCACACGCAACCTCAAGTGCTGTCAGTGCTTGACGAGCATCTCCACCAGAACGAGTCGCCAGTGCGTCAAGTGCATCACTCTCTACGTTCACACCTTCTGCGAGTGCACCGCGATCTAACAATATTCTCACATCTTCAACCAGCAGTGGCTCGAGTCGAAATAGAGTGCTGCGACTTCGAAGCGGAGAATTAATTTCAAAATATGGATTCTCAGTCGTTGCGCCAATCAACGTGATTACACCACTCTCAACAGACGGCAAAAACGCATCTTGTTGCGAAGTTGAGAAACGGTGAATTTCATCAATGAACACGATCGTGCCTTTACCGAATTGTCCGAGACGTTCGGCGGCACGCTCTATTGATTCGCGAACATCTTTTACACCTGCGCTCACTGCAGAAAGTCTTTCGAAATGTCTTTGTGTAGTGAGTGCGACTACTTCAGCGAGAGTTGTTTTACCGGTGCCTGGCGGTCCCCAGAAAATCACCGATGAAAGCCGATCTGCTTCAATTAAAACGCGAAGCGGCGAACCTTTTGCCACCAGGTGTCGTTGACCAACTATCTCGTCAAGTGTTCGCGGACGCATTCGCGCCGCTAGCGGAGCTTGAGCTTTTAGGCGTTCAGTTGCTGCGGCACTGAACAGATCTTCTTTCATTTTGCTGCTGGTGGCAACAATCTGATTCCCAAATCTTTAAGCTGTGCCGATTCAACAACTGTCGGGGCATTAGTCATCGGGTCTGACCCCGACTGAGTTTTTGGAAACGCAATCACTTCGCGAATATTGTCTTCGCCAGCCAGAATTGCTGTAAGTCGATCGATACCAAACGCGAAACCACCGTGGGGTGGCGCACCATATTTAAACGGTTGCAAGAAAAATCCGAAGCGATGATCAGCATCTTCATCTGAGATACCTAAGTAGCGAAATACTCGACGCTGCAACTCTGGTTCATGAATTCGAATCGAGCCCGAACCGAGCTCCCATCCATTGAGCACGAGATCGTAAGCCAAAGCTCGCACCGACAAAGGGTCGGTCTCGAGGCGGTCAATATCTTCAGGGTGCGGATGACAAAACGGATGATGCCCCGGCTGTGGAAGTTTCGTTGTTGGATTAATGCCAACAAACATCGGAAAGTCGACAACCCAAACATAGCGATATGGCCCTTGATGCACCGGCGGACGGCCGAGATCGTTGCGCAACTGCCCAAGCACCGAACAAGTTGTTGCCCACGTATCAGCAACAATCAAAACGAGATCGCCAGCCACGGCACCAGTTTGTTCAACCAATGCAGATTGCTCAGCTGGCGAAAGAAACTTAGCAACCGGTGATTCAAGAGCACCAGCCTCACCGACTTTCAACCACACCAGACCTTTTGCGCCAAGTTTTTTGGCTCGCTCGGTTAGAGCGTCTAATTTATTACGACCGCTGGCAGCTTGTTGCGGATAATCAGCGTGCGAAACGCAGATCGCCTTAATTGATTCTGCCGAAGCAAACGCTTTGAATTCGGTCGCGGCGAACACACTAGTAAGTTCAACCAAAGTCATTGCAAAACGCAAGTCTGGTTTATCGATGCCATAAATGTTCATTGCTTCATGCCATGTCATGCGTTCAATTGGCGGTGGTTCTGAGCCTGTGGCTGCTTTTGCTGCCGCGATCACAGCAGTCGAGATCATTGCAATGACGTCGTCTTTATCAACGAAACTCATTTCAGCATCGAGTTGCATAAATTCATACTGCCTATCAGCACGCAAGTCTTCGTCACGCAAACATTTTGCGATTTGGTAGTACCGATCCATTCCCGCAACCATTAATAACTGCTTCCAGAGTTGGGGCGATTGTGGCAACGCATAAAAAGAACCTGGTTCATTTCGAGATGGAACCAAAAACTCGCGCGCCCCTTCTGGCGTGCTCGGCATCAATAACGGTGTTTCAATTTCTGTAAAACCTTGTGACTCCATTGACTTTCGAATTGCGGAGTTAATTGCAGCACGAAGGCGCAAATTTTTCTGCATTCGTTCGCGACGAATATCTAGATATCTGAATTTAAGACGCACATTTTCATCTACGTCGTCTCCACGCTGATCAATTGGAAACGGCGGTGGTTCGGCACTATTGAGTACTTCAATTTTGCACTCAGCCAACTCAACTTCGCCAGTTGGGATGTTTGCATTCACCGTGCCACCTGGGCGCGCTTGAACTTTGCCGGTGACTCGAATTACCCATTCTGATCGCACATCAACCGTGTTATCGACGACACATTGAACTATTCCACTGAAGTCTCGCAAATCTAGAAACGCAAGGTGCTCGCCGTGCTCACGACGCCGACCCACCCAACCGCATAAAGTCACAACCTGACCAATATTTTCAGCACGCATGTCTCCGCAAAGGTGGGTTCGTAATGCTGTGCTGTTCTTGATGTTCATTTTTGATTTTCGACTTTCGTTTTTGAAAATATTATTTACTACTGGTTACTGATCACTCGTATTTTTGATGTACTTTACTATTTCTTCTAAAATCTCTTTACGAGGTACAACAAATTGTTCGCCAGACCCCATCGGTCGCAACATGACTGTCAGATTTTCAACTTCGTTTGAACCGATTATCAAGGCAATACGCGCGCCGCTGCGGTCAGCAGATTTCATTTGGGCTTTAATACTGCGCAAATCATACGCCCGATCAGCGCTTAATCCGTGGGCACGAATTTGATGACAAAGTTCATGAGCATGAGTGCCATCAACAGTGTCAACGACGAAAACATCAACCTCTTTGCTCGGCGCAGCGAAAACACTTTCGGCGTCACACGCCAACAGCGTACGGTCAAGACCGAGAGCGAAACCAATGCCAGCAGTCGGTGGCCCACCTAAAGCTTCTACTAATCCGTCGTACCTGCCACCACCACCAATTGCAGTGTGTGCAGCTTCAAGCGCAGTTGAAACGAACTCAAATGTTGTACGTCGGTAATAATCTAAACCACGCACTAGACGATCATTAATTTTGTATGCAATGTGTAATGCATCTAGAGCGCTCAAAACAGCTTCGAAATGTTCGCGTGATTCATTACTTATAGTTTCGCGAATCGCTGGCGCGCCAACAATAATTTCTTGATCTGGTTCGCGTTTTGAATCCAAAACTCGCAATGGGTTTCGCAGCAACGTTGCTCTACTCTCTGCAGTCAATTTCGACTCATGTTTTGCGAAATACTCCTCAAGTTTTATCGCATATTTATCTCGATCCCCAGAATCGCCCAGTGAGTTAATCGAAAGTTCAACTTTCTGAAGCCCAAGTGCAGAATAAAACTTTGCAGCGAGGGCTATGACTTCAGCGTCAAGAAAAGCGTCATTTACGCCGAGCGCCTCAATACCTACTTGGTCAAACTGTCGGTACCGACCTTGTTGCGGTTTCTCATAACGAAAGTTTGGTCCGCTATACCAAACCTTCCACGGCGTAACTGGGCGATGTTCTACAAACGCTCGACAAACGCTTGCGGTCTGCTCTGGACGCAATGCAATGTGCCTTCCACCTTTGTCATGAAAGTCGTACATTTCTTTGGTTACAACTTCGGTTGCCTCTCCGAGTCGTAAAAAAACATCCAAATCTTCAAACATCGGCGGAATAATGTATCCATAACCTGCTGCTTCGACCGTTGATTCGAAGACCTCTTGAAATGCGCGCCAACGAGCAGAATCAGGCGACAAAATATCGCGAGTTCCTGGTGAAGTCTTAAAATCAGGCACGCGTGAAGGCTAGACGCTTGGCGATAAAAAGTGCTTCATGCACGACGCATATCAATGTTTTTCAACTCTCAATACGACTCGGTTACGACTTGGTTACGACTAATTCTCTAGTTGACAGTCTCGTCGACCAACTCTTGGTCATGTGGATTACCTGGCATTACTCGATTGGCATCGAAGACACCGTCAATCCGCTTTATCATTCGTAAAACTGACTGCAAATGACTTGGGTCGGCAAACTCAAATTCGAAGCGCATCTTGGCGACTCGATCAGCGCCCGTGTGCGTAGTGCAAGCGACAATATTTACGTGCTCATCAGAAAGCGCGTTTGCAACATCACGCAACAACCGTGATCGATCTAGCGCAACAATCTCAACGGCAGCGATAAACACTGCTCCAGAACTTTCAGACGACCACTCAACTTCAACTAGACGTGCAGAGTCTTGTGTAAACAGTGTCGCCGCATTGGCGCAATCTGCTCGATGCACTGTGACACCACGACCCTTGGTGACAAAGCCCATTATTTCGTCGCCCGGTACCGGTGTACAACACCGCGACAATCTAACCATCACATCAGGCATGCCTTCGATGTGAACCCCATTTCGCTGAGGTGAAGCCGCAATATTTGAGCCAACTGCCGACATTGACAATTGATCTGGTTGAACTCCATCACGCATTCTCTTTGACATCCGCTCAACAATCGCCACTGCATCGATTCTTTGATCTCCAATTGCAGCAAAAAAAGCATCATCTTCTTCAAAATTTAGAAGCGCTACTTCATCACTGAGAACTTGTGACTCAAGCACTTTCTTCGCAGGAAGACCCTTTTGCCTAAGTCGCTCGATCAACTCATCTCTACCATTTTCAACCAAATCTTCGAGTCGTTCACGCGAAAGCCATTGCTTAATTTTGCTCCGGGCTTTTGGAGAAACAACAAACTCGAGCCAATCTTGAGACGGCTCATTAATTTCGCCCTGAGAAACCAGAACTTCACATGTGTCGCCCGAAGTGAGTTTGTATTCAAGTGGCACAAGACGACCGTTAACTCTTGCGCCCATACAACTGTGGCCGACTTCAGTGTGTACTGCGTACGCAAAATCAACTGGAGTCGAAAATACCGGGAGCGTTATTACTCGGCCCTTTGGTGTGAACACAAAAAGCTCATCTTGTTCAAGATCGGTCTTTAGGTTTTCTAAAAACTGACTCGGATCTGAAACTTCGCCTTGCCAGTCAATGATTCGGTTCAACCAATCGATATCGCCTTGCGTATTCGAGTCTTTGTAAGCCCAATGTGAGGCAACTCCCCATTCGGCTTGTCGATGCATCTCGCGCGTTCTTATTTGCACTTCGATTGGCTTTCCACCAGGCCCAACGACCGTTGTGTGCAATGACTGATAAAGATTAAATTTCGGCATTGCAATGTAATCTTTGAAACGTCCAACGATTGGCTTCCAGTGGCCGTGAATTGCACCTAGCACCGCGTAACAATCTTTTTCTGAGTCGACAACAACTCGAATCGCCATCAAGTCATGAATCTCATCAAATTCTCTACCCTTTTGCACCATCTTTTCGTAGATACTCCACAGATGTTTGCCGCGCGCAGTTAGGTCTGCATCAATTTTCACTACAGCGAGCCATTGCTGTACCTGCCCAATTGTTTTGGCAAGATACCCGTTGCGTTCAGGTGCCCGAGTGGCAACCAGCTGGTCAAGTTCGGCATAGCGCTTCGGGTACAACGCAGCAAATGCGAGATCTTCGAGTTGCTGCTTAATCTCTTGCATACCGAGTCGATGTGCGAGCGGTGCGTAAATGTCGAGAGTCTCTTGCGCGATTCGTTGTTGCTTCTCGTGTGGCACGGCTGCGATCGTGCGCATGTTGTGAAGTCGATCGGCAAGTTTGATCATCAACACTCGCAAATCGCGAGCCATCGCCACCAGCATCTTGCGCATCGTTGCTGCCTGCTGAGCTTCTTTTGAATCAAAATGCAGACGCTCAAGTTTTGTTACACCGTCAACGATTGTTGCGACCTCGATACCAAAATTTGATTCAACATCGGCAAGCGTGATCTCAGTATCTTCAACAGCATCATGCAAAAGGGCTGCAACTATTGAAGTCTCGTCTAAGCCAATATCGGCAACGATACGAGCAACAGCAATTGGGTGATTGATATATAACTCTCCGCTCGATCTATTCTGCGAAGCATGAGCCGACCGAGCCATCTCATAGGCAGAATTAATCTGCGATACCGAACCTTTTGGATGTCGCGACTTATAAGCCGTTAACAGGGGTGAGAGTTCTTCGGCAATCGTTGTATTTTGGCGCCGCCACGGCAGCACTCTTGATGCTGTACCCATGACTTAAGCGTAGTAGCGACGCAAAAGCCAGATGCTGAACTTAACGTCGTTTCTTGCGGGGTCGAGGCGGATGTGTCAAGACGCTCGTTGCACGTTGTTCGGCTTGTGCAATTAACTCTTCGTTAGTGACTGATGATGTTTCAGTTGCTGCAGAACTAGATGATCTTGACGACTTGGTGACAGCCAAGCGTGCAATGTCGCCATGACCCATTAATTCTGACATCGCCGCACCAATAGCGATCTGCCCTTTGAACGGCTTGTACTTTGGCTCGTTTTGCTTTAAAACATCAAGCAATGGCACGGCAATAAAAATTGACGAGTAGGTTCCGGCGAGCATTCCAACTAATAGCGCCACCGCGAATTCTTCAAGGCTCTTGGCGCCAAGCATGAACGAACCCACAACCAACAGAGATATAACCGGCAAAGCCGATGAAAGCGTCGTGTTCAATGACCTAGCAAGTACTTCGTTGGTCGAGACATTGGCAATGTTGGCGTATGACTGTCGCGAAGCAGAAAACTTTTTAGCGTTTTCTTGAACGCGATCAAACACGACCACGGTGTCATAAAGCGAATAGCCCAAGATCGTCAAGAAAGCCACGACTGTTGCAGGTGTTACTTCAAAACCAAATAGCGAGTAAACACCAACGCTAACTAAGACGTCGTGCACCATCGCCACGAAAGCCGCGATCGCCATTTTCCATTCAAGTCGCCACGAGATATAGAGCGATACGACCACGAAAAACACGATCAATGCGCGAATCGCTTTCTCGGTAATGCTTCTACCCCAAGAAGAACTCACCGATGCAACGCTGACTTCTTCAACAGGGACCTTAGCCAACTGAGCAAATGACTTTTGTACCGCAATACGTGTCTGTTCTTGCTGATCACCGACTTGAACTCTCATTATTTGCAGTTCGGTGCCAGTTAAAAACTGAATTTTGGCACTAGCGGATTCAACATTGTTGGCATCTAACACGGCGCGCGCATCTTCATCGGTGAGTTTGCCCGACGGGCCATCAGATGGCACTTCCCATGCCACACCTCCACGAAAGTCAATACCCAAATCAAGACCTTGAACCAGTAGCGACCCAGCACCGACTAAAACTATTACGAGCGAAATGGTAAAGCCGATAAATCGAAGCCCGATGATATTAAAGGTGGTTTCTCCACGATAAAGACGACCGAAACCTGCGAATCTATTTTTCATTTTTACACCTCTGGCTTTAAAGTTTGAATGCCAAGAATTTTTTTGCCTTGAGCCCACTTAGACCGTGCAAACAACAACACCGCACTTCGAGTGAAGAAAAAAGTTATAAAGAGATCTGTCAACGCGGAAATACCCAGAAAGAACGCGAAACCGCGAACTGACCCGACTGTTAGAAACCACAAAACGGCGGCACAAAGAAACGAAACCGTGTCTGCAGCCACAACTGTTCTCCAAGTTGACTCAAAACTTCGAATCACTGAGTTTTTAAGTGTCTTGCCTACGCGAATATCGTCTTTAATTCGCTCAAAGAAAACGATGTAAGAGTCAACAGCAATACCGATTGAAACGATGATTCCGGCGATTCCTGACAGCGATAAAGCCAGTCCGTTTGTACGAGACAGAACTGAAATCAAACTCCATAAAAAGGCAATAGAAATAGTCATACCCGCAAAAATGAAAAGTGCCATTAGTCGGTAATACGCAATCAACAAAATGAGCACGAGCAGAATTCCGACGAGCCCCGAAATAATTGCCGCTCGAAGTGAATCTGTTCCGAGTGTTGCCGAAACCGTCTGAGCTTGTGAGACAACAAAGCGCACAGGTACCGCGCCGAACTCAAGTATTTTCGCCAAATCTTGTGCTTCTTCAGCGGTAAATGATCCGCTGATTTGTACGCTGCCACCCGTGAACTCTGGTTCGTTAACTGATGGTGCCGAGATGACCGTTCCGTCTAGAACCATTGCCAACTGCCCAGTCGGACAGACTTCGGTTCTATTGAAACAATCGGCGGCCATTTTGTTCCATTGAACATCGCCTTCAGCGCCATCTCGCAAACTTACGACAACCGTCCACTCACCTGTCTGCACATCTGCACGCGCATCGTTTTTAAATACTTTTCCGGAGGCGCCGGCAGGCCCGACCACATAGCCGATGCCCTGCTTATCGAGTAGTAGCACTGTTTGAGTCGGATCATTTGGATCAGTACCGAGTTCTACTTTCGGCGCAGCCGCAGCATCTGTAGGTACCGCAGTTGCTGAATCTAAAACCGGCACAGTTGTGCTAGTCACGGCTGAAGTATTTACACGTCGCGAACTACCTGGGCCCCCAGCAACTGGAACCGTGTCTGTTACTGCCGGTTGTTTAGTGTCTTGCGTCGTGCCTTGCGTCGTGCCAAGTGTCGTGTCAGTGGCAATTGTCGTTGAAGGGTTTTCATTCAACATTCCGGTTTGCAATACCGGACGCAACAGAAGTTCTCCAGTACGTCCAATGATGTCAAGCGCTTGTTGTTGATCTTTTACACCTGGCAAGTTGACGATTACTGTGCCACCTTGCACAATAATCTCGGGCTCGGCCACACCGATTGAGTCAACTCGTGCACGAATAATTTCTACCGCTACGTCAAGATTCGCTTTATCGAACTCGCCCTCTGGTTGCAAAGTAACCGATGCTCCACCCTGCAAGTCAAGACCAAGCGCTGGCTTATTGCCAGCAATCAGATTGGCAGTAAACGAACCGAGGACTACAACAACTAGAAGGACCAGCGAAATTATGTGACGACGTTTATTCATTTGTGTGGTTTATCTTTTCAATTTGCAAAAACTGATTGAATTTATTTTTCTGACTTCTTGTCGGTTTTCTTGTCAGCCTTCTTGTCGGCTTTCTGATCGGCCGTGTTTTCTTCTGTAGACACAGAAACCTTGCGAGCGACGGAGCCTTTAGTAACTCGAACTTCAACTTTTTCAGCGATTTCAATCCACAAAAGATCATCTTCAACCGCCGACACGAAGCCGTAGATACCTGAGTTCAATATCACTTCATCACCTTCGGCAATGCTTGACTGCAAAGCAGCAGTCTCTTTTTGACGCTTGCGCTGCGGGCGAAGTAGCAAGAAGTAC
>JBILAG010000049.1:0-14727 GCA_044354345.1 Ilumatobacteraceae bacterium
AGCAAAATTCATTGCGTCATCGTTAGTGATCATGGCGGAGGGGGTGGGATTCGAACCCACGGAGACTTGCGCCTCACACGCTTTCCAAGCGTGCCGATTCGGCCGCTCTCGCACCCCTCCAAATCGCCCAAACAATGTGAACTGTTCGGCGTTGGCAGGCTATCTGAGCACGATTAACTAGCACAGTTAACGAATTTCCGATAACTGATTGCGGATATCGTTAAGAAACCGTTTCCGTCGAGTGAGGTGGCGGCCGGGTCCTGTGCAACGAGTGCCCAAGAATCAGGTCAGAGCCGGAAGGCAGCAGCCTTCATCGGAACCATTCGAGTGCCGCAGATCGCCTGGTCGTCACTTCAGTCGGCGGAAACGATCAAAGTTTGGAAACGCATCTGACTTCAGCACCGACAGCCACACCAAAAGTTTCAGTGTTGATGACTTGCTACAACGCAGCTTCCACTATTCAAGAGAGCGTGAGCAGCATCATCGCTCAAACTTTTACCAACTGGGAGCTTGTCTTAGTCGATAATTGCTCAACCGATAACTCTTTGACTTTTGTTAAAAATCTAAATGACGATCGCATCAAAATTATTGCTCTTGACAAAAATCATGGCCGGACATCAGCACTTGCCATCGCGCTAGAAAATGCTCACGCAGAATTTGTAGCGATTCTTGATGCCGATGACATTTCAAGCCAAGATCGCTTGCAACAGCAATCTGACTTTCTAACAAACAACCTAAATATTCTTGCTGTCGGCAGTTGGTATCGCAACATTGATCAATACGGAAACCTGATCAACGAAGTGCAAACGCCAACTACAAGTATTGATGTAATGCGACGAATGGCGTCAGATAACCCAATAGTCAATTCGTCGGCAATGTTTCGAGCCGAAAGTGCTCGCGCGGTTGGTGGTTATAACCAGAATTATTTATACGCACAAGATTTCGCACTCTGGCTTGCTCTCGCAAGTATCGGCGAACTAGCGATTCTGCCAAAGTTTCTAACTGATATTCGTCGTGTGAAATCATCATTGTCTTTAATTTCTAGCAATAGTTTGATACTCACTACCGATAACTACGAGTTGTATCGCCAAGCACAAAAACTTCCGGGCTTGACCTTGGTCGACAAACTACACGGCAAGCGAACAGTCGGACTTTACGGCCTGCTTTATGCATGGCGATCGTTGCAAGCTCGAAACGTCGTTCGAGCGCTAGGCCTTTTGATTCAAAACTTGTGGGCATTGCCTTTAGTTGCGTTCGAGTTATTGCGAAAGGGTTTTAATTCGCTCAAGTCGATCTAGCAAATGTGTTGCGTCAAATTTTTCTAACATCTCGGTGAACTCTGGTTTGGCCCCATTCCACTTCCAACTATCCACAGAACCGACTGGTACATCTTGTACCAATGTGGCGATCGTTCGAAACAGTTCGGCGTCTTTTCGCTGAGTGCGTAATGTTGTTGCAAGTTTTTCTGCACCGCGCAACGTTGTTAAGCCGTCAGTCTTCCATTGTTCATGGTCATCAGGTATCGCATCGAGTGCGATATACCGAGCAAGCACTGTTGACGCACTCTTGGCCCCCCAACCAGGCAACCCCGGAAACCCATCAGCGGTATCTCCAACTAGTGCCAAATAATCTGCAATTGATTCGGGGCCAATACCAAACTTCTCACGGATAGCAGGTTCGTCAAGCACAATATTGTTGCGCCGATCAACCTGAACAACTCTTCGGCCACTTACACATTGACCTAAATCTTTATCTGGCGTCAAGATTCGCACTTGGTGAACGCGACGATCTTCACACGCCACAGCCACACCAGAAGCCAACGCATCATCAGCTTCGTATTTCTCCATTGCCCAAACCGTGACACCCATCGCTCGCAGCGCGTCTTCAACTATTGGTATCTGCTCAAGTAAAACTGGCTCCATGCCTTCACTGGTTTTGTATCCGCTATAAAGTTCGTTACGAAAACTTTCAATGACATGATCAGTCGCCACTGCAATGTGAGTTGCGCCATCTGCAAGTAGTTGCAGAGTCGAAGTCAAAATACCAATCGTCGCCGCAAATGGTGGCGGTTCTTTATCACGAATCGCAGAGCCGTAATGCTGTCGATACATTTCATAAGTGCCGTCGATTAAGTGAACTTGCATCTCACTAACTTAGGCGACTAGCTAAAAACACTCGGCAATCGGTCGCCAAGAAATATACAGACGAGTGTTCCGAGCGTCAGATATGGAGCAAAAGCGAGTCTGCGTTTTAACGACCCGCGCCCGACTGCGACCAAACTCACCCCAACCACACTGGCACTGAGACACGCAATAAAAATTGCCCAAACTGACTCGTTGTATCCGAGAAATCCCAAATACCAACCGAGAACTGGCACGAGTCGAACATCTCCCCCGCCCAACCCGCCTGGCGTAATTTTATTTATTGAAGCAAACAAAAAGCCACTGGCTAAAGCACAAACCAACGCGGCAACAATTGAGCCATAACTATCCGCACGAATTGCACTGATTAGCAAAAGCACAACGCCAGTCACGCCAATTAAATGTGTAACGCTTCGAACTAAACGATGTGTCAAAGTATCAATCATTGTCTGCAGAATTAATCCACTACACAAAATTGCATAGGCAACTTGTAGATCCCAACTTGAAAATCGTGTTCGAATTAAAAATGCAAAAGACACGCCGAGCGCTATGCCCAAAATAGTTAGTTTCAGCCGCGAAATGACTATCTGCGAATCAATTTCAAAAATAAATTTATTGGCAGTGATGCCCACCAACGCACCAACTACAGCACCGACGAAAGTCGTCAGCGCGAAAATCACAGCTTTGTTTTTACTCCTGCACTAACTCAATTAACGTGCCGAAACTTCCTTTTGGATGAACAAACGCAACGGTTGTGCCGCGCGAACCTTTGCGGGGTGCATTGTCGATGGGTTTGGCGCCGGCATCAATCATTGATTGCAACGCCTCTGCGCAATTCGCGACACGATAACCAATGTGGTGTAAACCCTCACCGCGCTTTTCAAGCGATTTCGCAACTGGCGAATCTGGTCGAGTCGGTGTCAATAACTGCACATAACTCTGTGCAACTTTCAGCAACGCTTCTTCAACTCCATCTTGCTCAACAATTTCGCGATGAGCAACAGTCGCCCCAAATGCTCTCTTGTAATAATCAATCGCAGCCTCAAGATCATTAACCGCAATTGCCACATGGTCAATCTCGGTTAACAACATTTCTGGTGAATCACTCGGCTCACTCGTCTCACTCATCTCAAACTATCTCGCTCTTCTGAAAACAGTGAACTTGTCTTCACCAATTTTTGCGCGCAGTTCGTGATCGGTGATACCCAAACCCTCTTCTGGGGCAAGACACAACACTCCAAGTTTGCCTTCATGCAAATTTTTATGAACTTGGTAAGCCGCTGTGCCAGTTTCTTCAAGAGAAAAAACTTGTGATATCACCGGATGAATCATGCCTTTGCTAATCAATCGATTTGCGTCCCATGCTTCGCGATAATTCGCAAAGTGCGAGCCAACCAGACGCTTCAAGCGCATCCAAAAGTGTCGATTGTCAAACTCCAGCATGAAACCGCTCGTCGCAGCACACGTGACAACAGTTCCACCGCGCTTGACAACATACATTGACGCGCCGAAAGTTGATCGACCTGGGTGTTCAAAAACAATATCCGGGTCTTCGCCAACAAGTCCACGAATGTCCTTGCCGAGACGACGCCACTCGCTTTCGTTATGCGTATTGTCGTCATTCCAAAACTTGTAGTTTGCAGTTTTGCGGTCAATCACTGCGTGACATCCGAGTTCATGAAGAATTTTTGCTTTTTCTGGCGAACTCACGACGCCAACGGGTATTCCTCCGCCGTTGAGAACATATTGCACGGCATATGCACCAATGCCACCCGTTGCACCCCAAATCAATACGACATCACCTTGTTTCATCGCCGCACCGTTTTTTGAAACAAGCATGCGATAACTCGTGCTGTTACACAATGCATTAACAGCAGATTCTTCCCATGAAAGATGCTTCGGTTTTGGCATCAACTGATTGGCCTTGAGTACTGCAAGTTCTGCAAGTCCACCAAAGTTGGTTTCGTATCCCCATATTCGTTGATTGGTTGCCATCATCGAATCATCATGTGCTGACGGGTCTTGGTCATCTAAGTGATTGCAATGCGCGGTGACTTTGTCACCAGGCTTCCAATTGCGCACCGCCGTGCCAACTCGCAACACGACACCCGCAGCGTCACTGCCAAGAACGTGATAATCCAAATCATGTCGCTTAGCCCACTCACTTTCACGCGCGAGTCGAGCGAGAGCACCAAAAGTGCTGACGGGTTCAAAAATTGCGCTCCACACCGTATTGAAATTGATGCTGCTGGCCATCACTGCAACCAAACATTCATCCGGCGCAAGTTCCGGTGTTGGCACTTGCCCAATATGAACAGTTTTCCTTGGATCTTTATCTTTAGATGCAATGCCTGAAAAAATAGCTTCTTCAGATTTTAAAACATGTGCCGCTCGATAGGTCGCTGGGATTTTCAAATTAGCGAATGTCTCGCTATCGGCATCTGCCATAATCGCTTTTAAGATTTCCTGCATCTATTGAGATTACTAAGCCAAACGGACAAAATATAAACCCAAGAACTATCTCAAACGAGAAAACTGGCCCGTTGGGCTCTACTCTTAAAATAACAAATTAAAAGGAGTCGCCATGCCAGGTTCATATATTGTCGCGGGAGCAAGAACGCCAATCGGAAAGATGAGCGGAGCGTTGGCTTCATTTAGTGCAGCAGAACTTGGAGGTTTCGCAATTGCTGAAGCGTTGCGTCGCGCAGGTGTTGAACCACACGAAGTTGAACACGTAATTATGGGTCAAGTTTTAACTGCAGGTCAAGGTCAAGTGCCTTCACGACAAGCAGCCGTAAAAGCCGGTATCCCAATGAATGTGCCAAGTATCAATATCAACAAAGTTTGTTTGTCCGGCTTGAATTCGATTTATCTTGCGGATCAAATGATTTCAAATGGTGATGCAGACATCGTTATCGCCGGCGGAATGGAGAGCATGACGAATTCGCCATATCTTGCGATGGGCGCGCGCAGCGGATTTCGATTTGGCGATGTTCAATTACTTGATGCAATTCAGCGCGATGGTTTGTGGTGTGCGTTTGATGCATGCCTAATGGGTCTCGGCACTGAGCGATATGCAGCCGGCGACATTAGTCGTGATGCACAAGATGATTTAGCAATAAAGAGCAACCAGCGCGCCGCAGCAGCAATTGCTGCCGGAAGACTTGCTGACGAAATAGTTTCAATTTCAATTCCACAACGCAAAGGTGATCCTGTTGTGATTAGTGCTGATGAAGGTGTCCGTGCGTCAACCACAATGGAGTCACTCGCCACACTTAAGCCAGCGTTTGACAAAAATGGCACCGTTACAGCAGGCAATGCCAGCCAAATCAGTGATGCAGGTTCAGCAATCGTGATGATGTCAAAACGCGCTGCGGAAAAACGTGGCGTCAAACCACTTGGTGAGTTTGTCAGTTATGGAATGGTGGCAGGCCCAGATAATGCGTCGTTATTGCATCAACCAAGTCGCAGCATTCTTAAAGCCCTCGAACGCGTCGGCAAAAAAGTATCTGATGTCGACTTGTTTGAAATCAATGAAGCATTTGCTGCAGTTGGTATTGCCTCAATGCGCGAACTAAAAATCTCAGATGAAATCGTCAACGTCAATGGCGGCGCAATTGCACTCGGTCACCCAATTGGCATGAGTGGTAATCGTTTAGCTCTGACATTGCTTCACGAATTGCGTCGTCGAGGCGGCGGACTTGGCGCTGCTGCATTGTGTGGCGGCGGCGGTCAGGGTGATGCGCTGATTGTTCGTGCTATCTAGCTAATTAATTAGATCGCTAGCTAGCCCGAAACTTCGCGACGACCTTCAAGCGCGCGACCAAGAGTTAGTTCGTCGGCGTACTCTAAATCTCCACCAACAGGTAGCCCGCTCGCAATTCGCGTCACCTTAACCCCGAGCGGTTTCAAAATACGAGCTAAATACATTGAGGTCACGTCACCCTCAGTATTTGGGTTCATGCACAAAATAACTTCTTTGACGCTTTCGGGCTCGATTCGCACTAGAAGTTCACGAATTTTAAGTTGCTCAGGGCCGACACCATCTAATGGATTAATTGCACCAAGCAACACGTGATATCGCCCGCGAAACTCACCGGTTTTTTCTATCGCAACTACATCTCGTGATTCTTCAACTACACAAATTGTTGTCGAGTCACGTCTGTCGTCGCTGCAAAAATGACAAAGCGTCGTTTCGGCAAAATTTGAGCATCGTTCGCAAAAGCGCACAGTTGCTTTTGCTTTGGTGATCGCATCTGAGAGATGTTCAACATCACGATCTTCACTTTTAATCAAATAAAACGCAATTCGTTGAGCTGATTTTGGTCCAATTCCGGGAAGGCGAGATAGTGCATCGATAAGCGCTTGCATCGGTTGTGTATACGCCGAAACCACTATTGCCTACTTCTTATCGTCAATTATTCGCGATCCGGGAAACGCCTTAGCCAATTCGTCAATCGGAGATGAGCGAGTGCCTTTTGGTGCTTTCGTTGTCTCAGATAAATCAACAGGCTCTTCAATTTCTTCATCAATTAAATCAGGTGAGTTTTGCTTGATATTTCGGTTGCGCTTCGACTCGCCAACAACAAAATTTAGTTTGATTTGTTTACCCGAAATCGTCTTGAGCGACAAAGAAATGGCTTCAAGGTGTTCACTTGATTTTGTTATGTGAACGTCACTCGGCGCCGACAATGTGATTACACCATCTCTACAATCAACTATGTTCATCGCACTAAACAACGCACGCACCATTGGCTTTTGCGCAGCAACAACTTCAGGCCAACGACGTTTGACTTCATCATCACTCAGACCTGCAGTCGGCTCAAGTTTTTGATTAGCCGCTACATCTGGCACACTCGCCAACGTGATCGTTGGTTCACTTGCAAGCTTGCTAGTCGAAGTAATACCCGACACAACCGGGGCATTACTCGGAACCACCACAAGTGGAGTCGCCCGTCCACCTAATTTTGCACGACCCGTATTTGGATCGACCAAAACTGGCCTTGTCATCGGCCCGGTCGGGTCTCGATTGGCCACAACCCCTGCTTCTAATCTTTCGATACGCGACATCAACGCAGCGATATCGGTATTTGAATTTTGCCTTGTGAGTTTTACTAATGAAACTTCAAGCAACAATCGAGCATCCGGTGCGTGCCGTATTTCGATTAACACTTCTCCAAGAACTTCAATCGCCCGAACAACACTGCTTGCGCCCATACGCCGAGCTTGGTCACTCACGATTTCGGCGCGCTCTTTAGGAAGTTGAACAAGTTCTGGCGCCATCAACGACAAGAACAAATCGCGCAAGTTTCGCACAATGTCTTCAGTGAGTGCACGCGGGTCGGCGCCGAATTGCACTGATGCTCCAACGGCAGCAAGTGCACGACCTGGATCGTGATCAATAAATGCTTCAATGAATTCATCTAGAGATATCTGCTCATCAACTTCACCGCCAGAAGCAACCGCAAGTTCAAGTGCAGAAAGTGTGTCGCGCACAGAACCACCACCAAGTTTTACGACACGATCAATTGCATCTGCGCTAATTACTAGTTTTGCGTCGGCCACGACCCAATTGACGTGGTCCTTTAATTCTTGCATCGGCAAAAGATGAAATTGCAAATGTTGCGTGCGGCTGCGAATAGTCTCGCTGACTTTTTGCGGGTCGGTAGTCGCCAACACAAACACAACATGTTCAGGAGGTTCTTCGAGAGTTTTCAATAATGCTGCTTCGGCGGGTTTAGAAAGCATGTGAACTTCGTCGAGAATAAAAACGCGATGCCTACCCGGGTTGCCAAGTGCGGCGCGTTCGATTAAATCACGCATATTGTCTACGCCGTTGTTGCTCGCAGCATCTAATTCAAGTACGTCGTAGCTTGAACCGACATCTATAGAAACACATGAATTACATTTTCCACATGGCTCACCATCTTTTAGATTTTCGCAATTGAGTACCTTGGCTAAAATTCGTGCGGTCGAAGTTTTGCCGGTCCCACGAGGCCCAGAAAATAAATACGCCTGACCTTCACGATTATTAATCACCGCATTGCGCAGAGCGCGCACGACATGGTCTTGACCTTTTAGCTCGTCAAAGCGGCGTGGCCTGTATCGACGATAGAGAGATTGCGTTGCCATTTCGTAGCGAGCCTATCTATAGGGTGCTTCATGCTTGAACACATGCTTAAACAGGGATCAAAATAATTAACGTATAAAGATTAGTAATCTATATATCAATGGAAATGACTAGAACACGAGGGCGTAAATGGCTGGCAACAGTCATTTTCGGTGTGCTCTGTCTTATTTGTGGCTTGGGGGCAACTCAGGCTGGCGCGACCTATGCCCCAAAGACGGCACCAGGCACGAATATTTTGACCTCGTCAAATCCTGCGGCCAACCAAATAGTTTCGATGCCGCCAACACAATTGCAACTTATTTTTAGAGATCCGTTGACATCACCAGATGTTGCCGCAAATATGGGATTATCGCTCGCCTGCAATGGCACTGCAGTTGGCCTAGGTCAAGCACAATTAGGCACTGACTTTAAAACCGTGTCGGCCGCATTGACTCAAATTCCGCCGGCTGGGCTTTGCGTAGTCAGTTGGTCATTACCAGATTCGAGCATGGGGTCATTTAATTTCACTTCAGCCGTCGCGATTCAAACAACGATTGCTGCCGCTACTGGTCAAGTTATTACAACCGACACAACTATCCCCGTATTAATTGGCGAAACAATTGGAGAACAGAAATCACCACCTCGCGTGGGTGGAGTAATCGGCTTATTACGAATTCTTGAATATCTTTTGATGACAGCAATATTTGGTGGGCTTGCTCTGGTAATTACCGCTTGGCCAGAAGGCCCAAACTATGCCGTAATGATTCGTTACATGAGAATTTCGTGGATTGCTTGTGTCGCCACAATTTATTTGATTCTTACTCTCACGACGATGCAACAGACTTCACAAAATTTTTTATCATCTTTAAATCCGTTTGAGTGGTTGAGTTCACTGACATCAGGCAGTGGCATCGTATTAATCTTTCGTTTTGCCTTAGTTGTTGCATGCGGATGGGTTGCGTTGTTTCCTGAACGCGCAAACGACCCCGCAACGCAAATGCCTGCGATGACTTTACTGGTGCTGATGATCTCAACTCTTGGTTTCAGTCGGTTAGGTCAAGATGTTGCAATTTTTACGTACATCCTTGGTGCAGTACACGGATTATCTGTGGCCTATTGGATTGGTGGACTGATGTTGCTTTCGCGAGTGATTCTTATCGGTCCTGGCGGAGAAGATCTAGTAGGCGCTGTCTTGGCATTTTCGAAACACTCAGTGCTCGCTTTCGGAGTCACTTTGTTTACTGGTTCATTGCAAATTTATCTGCTCGACAGTGCATCAATTTTAAGTAGCGGTCACGGCCGGCTCGGAGTTTTGAAAATAATCATCACAGCGGTAATGGTTTTCATCGTGTTTGCGTTCAAAAATTTCGTTCATCAAAACTTTGCTGGAGATAGCTCTCTTACTCGAAAAATGGCATGGCGTCTTCGGCGTGCCGTGACTGTTGAACTTGGTTTTGCTGTTTTTGCATTGACAATTACTTCGTGGATGATTTCAACTCAACCACCAAAAGCTGTCGCCCAGCTCAGTGCGCCGACCGCGACATACGCATTTAGAGAAGAACTTCGAAACGATCGATTTCGTGTTGTGATCTCGATGACACCGGGCCAAACAGGCATTAATGCAATGCGTATTGAACTCATTGAGCCGCGGCGAATAAATAATTTCACAGTAAAACTAATTCCGCAGGCAATCGGCTATAGCGGTATTCAAATCAACGTTCCGCTTACGAGTCAAGGTGCAGCAATTGTTTCAGGTGACGGAACTTTTGTGCTTAATGTTCCGGGCATCTGGAACATCGAAATCTCCGGCACAACAACAACTGGCGAACTCGAAAAACTCGCCACAACATTCGCAGTTACTGAAGCATCGGCTATTTCTACTGTGACAACGCTGCCAACGGTAGTTTCTCTGCCAACAAACGCATCGACCCTGCCATCGGTAATCACATTGCCACCAGCAACGACCCTGCCATCGGTAATCACATTGCCACCAGCACCAACAACTGTCGGTGGTTGATGTTCTAGAACATCCAGTTGCTCAGAGATTCGCGTAAGTGGCAGTATCGTTTAATAAATGGTTAGCAACTCAATGGATGACAAACTTGCCGACCTCAAGGCTCGCAAACTTGCAGCTTTCACCGCTGGCTCACAACGTTCAATTGATCGACAGCACGAAAAAGGCAAACTTCTTGCTCGTGAGCGAATTGAGATTTTGCTTGACGAAGGAAGTTTTCATGAACTTGATCTTCTGGCTCGCCACCGCGCGCAGGCTGCTGGTTTAGAAGAGCACCCGTACACGGATGGCGTAATCACCGGATGGGGAACAATTGATGGCCGTAAAATTTTCGTATTCAGTCAAGACTTCACCGTGTTTGGCGGCGCACTAGGCGAAGTCTTCGCCGAAAAAATTCACAAACTGATGGATCTCGCACTCAAAGTTGGCGCTCCGTTAATTGGTCTCAACGACGGTGCTGGTGCGCGTATTCAAGAAGGCGTTGTTTCTCTCGCTAGTTACGGTGGAATTTTTCATCGCAATGTGCAGTCGTCTGGGGTGATCCCACAAATCAGTGTTGTGCTTGGGCCATGTGCCGGTGGTGCTGTTTACTCACCAGCGATGACAGATTTTATTTTCATGGTCCGCGAGACCAGCCACATGTTTATTACTGGTCCAGATGTTGTCAAAACTGTCACTGGTGAAGATGTCACACTTGAAGAACTGGGTGGCGCGATGAGCCATGCATCGAAGAGTGGCGTTGCAACTTTTGTCTCCTCGGATGAAAAAGCGTGTCTCGAAGATGTGCGCTACCTGCTTTCTTTTTTACCGCAAAACAATATGGCTGAAGCACCATCTATTACGCCAAGCGACGACCCGATGCGCCAATGCGAATTGTTACGCAAAATTTTGCCTGAGTCTGCAAATCAGCCTTACGACATGAAAAAAGTAATTGCAGAAGTCGTTGACGATGGTGAGTTTTTCGAATACTTTCCGCACTGGGCAAAGAGCATCGTCTGTGGCTTCTCGCGCTTAGACGGCAAGACGGTTGGCATCGTCGGCAACCAGCCGATGGTTTTAGCTGGTGTACTTGATATCGAATCCAGTGAAAAAGCAGCACGGTTTGTACGAACTTGCGACGCGTTTAATATTCCATTAATTACTTTTGTTGATGTGCCCGGTTTCTTGCCTGGTGTTGATCAAGAATATGGTGGCATTATTCGCCACGGTGCGAAACTGCTTTACGCCTATTGCGAAGCAACCGTGCCACGCATTCAAGTCATCACCCGCAAAGCGTACGGTGGCGCATACGTCGTAATGAATTCAAAATCAATTGGTGCAGATCTTGCATATGCATGGCCGACTGCCGAACTTGCAGTTATGGGCCCGCAAGGAGCAGTTGAAATTGTTTATCGCCGAGAGTTGCAACAAGCCGCAAACCCAGCCGAGCGTCGTAAAGAACTTGTTGCCGAATACGGCGCGAAATATGCAAACCCATATGCTGCTGCCGAACGGGGATACATCGACGATGTAATTGACCCAGCAGAAACCCGTAGCAAACTAATTAGTGGTTTAAAAATGTTGCAATCAAAACGCGAAGAGTTGCCACGCCGTAAACATGGCAACATGCCACTATAAAAATGCAAAATTCAGTTTTTCCTTCACCTTCTGCAGATGAGGCTGTCGCAATTAGTACTGCGCTCGAATTACTGTGGCCGAAACCTCAGCCGATTGCTGTGACTACAGTGCAAACATCTTGGCGATTTAGCGGTCGCTCATGGACCAATTCGACAATCGCTCGTCGTAACCGACCAAACTAGTTTAAATTTTTAATGTCGGCACCGCTAAAAGATTTGCGGGTTATTGATTTATCAACAGTTTTAGCCGGGCCAAATTGCGCAAGATACTTCGCTGATTTTGGGGCCGATGTAATCAAGATCGAGAAGCCTGGCGTTGGCGACAGCCTGCGTGGCATGGCATGGCGCGATCCGCGCGATGGCACTGGCTTGTGGTGGAAACTTGTCAACCGCAACAAACGAAATATCGCGCTCGACTTGAAACTTGATACAGACCGAGAACTATTTCTAAAACTAATCGATGATGCCAATGTTTTAGTCGAGAACTTTCGACCAGGCACACTGGAACGACTCGGCGTTGGCCCAGAAGTTTTATTGAAGCGCAATGCAAGTTTGGTAATCACACGCGTTTCAGGTTTTGGACAAACAGGCCCTTACAAAGACCGACCAGGTTTTGCATCGATTGCCGAATCAATGTCTGGGTTAGCCGCAATCAGCGGCGAACCCGACGGCCCGCCAATGTTGCCGCCGATTGCATTAACCGACGAAGTCACTGGTGTCGTTGCAGCTTTTGCGACGATGGTTGCACTTCACAGCAAAGTTGGTCAAGTCGTTGATGTCAACTTGTTGGAGACAATGTTTCAAATAATGGGGCCTTTGATTTCGTTGTTCATGCTGACCGGCGAACAACAACCCCGACTTGGTTCGCAGTTGCCGTATACGGTGCCGCGCGGCGTCTATCAATGCAGCGACAACAAATGGGTTGGTGTGTCTACAAGTTCAGAGACAGTTGCAGCGCGAGTTGTTCAAGTTCTTGGGTGTGCAGACGATCAGCGATTCACAACTTTTGCAAGCCGAGTAGAAAACCGTGAAGCGTTAAATGACGTGATGATCAAGTTTTGCGCACAGCGCGACAGCCAAACTGTGTTGCAAATATTCACCGATGCCCAAGCCGCTATTGGGCCAGTCTTATCAATGGCCGAAATTTCTAGCGATCCACATTTTGCGGCGCGTCAAGCAATCAAAATGGTTGGCGCAACACCGATGCAAGGCTTGCTTGCTTCGTTATCTGGCACACCAGGTGAACTACGGTGGGAAGGCCGAACACTTGATGCTGACGGTGCCGAGATTCGAAAAAATCTGTGGGGCTCTAATCACTAGGAAGAACGGTAAGTAAATGAAACCTTGGTCACGCGGCGCAAAAGTTTTGGCACTCACATCAGTTGGTGTGATGTTGGTATCACTAGATATAAGTATCGTCAATGTTGCGTTCGGCGCATTGGTTAAAGAGTGGCCAGAAAGTCGTCGAACTTTGACTTGGGTTTTTTCGGCCTACAACATTGCCTATGCAGCCGGTTTGTTAACTGCAGGTCGCCTTGCCGATGCATTCGGTCGTAAGCGTGCGTTTCTTGGCGGCTTGATGATTTTCATGCTCGGCTCTATTCTTTGTGCCGTCTCACCAACCGCATTGTTCATGGTTATCGCGAGAATAATTCAGGCGATCGGCGGAGCAATCCTCACACCTGCTTCATTGGCACTCGTTTTGCCGGAGTTCGCGGTTGAAAAACGCTCAGCAGCGATCGGCGTCTGGGGTGCTGTAGGCGGACTTTCTGCAGCCAGTGGTCCGATGATCGGTGGAGTTTTGGTTGACAACTTTGGATGGCATTCAGTATTTTTGGTGAACGTGCCGTTCTGCTTAGTTGCATTTTTTGTGGGATTGAAATTGTTAAATGAATCAAGAGACGAAACAGCACCACGCACGGTTGATTATTTCGGGGCACTACTTGTCGTATTCGGTGTCGGACTGCTTACGTTGATGATCGTGCAAAGTGATGAATGGGGCTGGATTTCAAGTCGATCATCTGTTATTTTTGCGGCGTCATTTGTTTTGCTTGCAACTTTTGCAATCCGTTGTAATCGTGTCGCACACCCAGTGCTCGACTTACGGTTGTTTAAATTACCCTTCGTTACAGCGGCAGCAATTAGTGGCTTGGTTTTCCGAATGGGTTTCTTTTCAATGATTTTTATTAATACTCAATGGCTACAAACAGTATGGAATTACAGCCCATCGCTTTCCGGTTTAGCCGGAGCACCTGGGCCATTCGCCGCAGCAATAGTTGCTGCACCAGCAGGAAAACTTGGTAGCCGAATCGGTCACGGCAAAGTGGTTGCAGCTGGTGCGTTAATCATGAGCATCGGGATTTTGTGGATGAATATTCAGATCAAACCCGAAATTCATTACTGGGATATGTTTTTTCCGACGATTGTTTTTGTCGGCATCGGTGTGGGTTTATGTATTTCAACTCTCACAAGTTCGGCAACAGCATATTTGCCACAACCAAGATTGGCCATGGGATCTGCGCTAAGCAATACCGCTGGGCAAATAGGCGCAGCACTTGGAGTTGCATTAGTTAGTTCGATGCTTGTTTCGGCAGCAAAAACCGATGATCCAGTATCTGGTTTTCATCACGCATGGTTTTTGATGAGTGCCGTAATTTTGCTCTCAGGAATCACAATGCTCACTCTTTATCGCAAACCTACTGCCGAACAACTCGCTCTGGCAGTTTAATTCAGCGCGGTAACGCAATCAACTTGTAAAAATTCGTTTTACTTCGCCACGCCAATCGGGCAAGTCACGCCTGTGCCACCGATGCCACAGTATCCGCTTGGGTCTTTGGCGAGATATTG
>JBILAG010000050.1:0-14697 GCA_044354345.1 Ilumatobacteraceae bacterium
TCGAGATCATCGGCTTAAGTGACTTGAGTGCCCAACTTGACAAGATTCTTGCTGGAAACATGCGCGGGCGTGTGCTGGTTAATCCACATCTATAGGTCTATTGATTTACTGATTTATAGATTTATCTCGTCTACCTGAACTGCGTTATTATTTAGTCAATCGCACAAAGGACAACACGCATGAGCGCAGGCATTAATCCAGAACAACTTCAAAAAGCTAAGGCCGACAAAGGCTTCATCGCCGCCCTAGATCAAAGTGGCGGCAGTACGCCGAAGGCACTAAAACTTTATGGCGTCGAAGAATCAGAGTATGAAAACGACGCTGAGATGTTTGATCTTGTTCACGCAATGCGAACAAGAATTATCAAGAGTCCGGCGTTCACTGGCTCGCGAATTCTTGGCGCGATTCTGTTCGAAATGACTATGAACCGCACAATTGACGGCAAAGGCACCGCAGAATATTTGTGGCAAGAAAAATCAATTCTGCCATTCTTGAAGATCGATAATGGTTTGGCTGACGAAACAAATGGCGCACAAATAATGAAGCCGATACCAGAACTCGGCACCCGACTCGAGAGTGCCAAATCACACGGAGTTTTTGGCACGAAAATGCGTTCAGTTATCAAACTTGCAAATAAAAATGGTGTGTGCGATGTCGTCAAACAACAATTTGAAATCGGTAAACAAATCGTTGCTGCCGGTCTTGTGCCAATTATTGAACCAGAAGTTGATATCAATAGCCCTGAGAAAAGCGCTGCCGAAGTTTTGTTGAAAGCCGAAATTATCAGTCAACTGAACTCGCTTACTAACGACCAAAATGTGATGCTTAAACTCACGCTGCCAAACGAAACTGGCTTTTACGCAGAGCTCGTTAAACATCCGCGAGTCGTGCGCGTGGTCGCACTCTCGGGTGGATACAGCCGTGAAGAAGCAAACAAGCGACTCGCGCAGAATCACGGAGTAATCGCGAGTTTTTCACGTGCACTAACCGAAGGCCTTTCAGCTCAACAGTCTGAGACCCAATTCAATGGCGCACTAGACGCCGCGATTCAAGCCATTTTTGAGGCTTCTAGTACATGAAGTTTGCAGTCGCAAAAACAGAACCTACAAAAGCCTTATAAAATAAGGGTTGCCTATCACCCACCTGATCTAAGTTTGTGCGTAATATCGTGGCATATGAAAAAACGTGACCTCATCCAAGCAGTAGCAATCCACGCCGACGTCGACAAAAAAACAGCCACTGCTGTTGTCGAAGGCACAATTGACGTAATCTTGGCAACTGTTGCCAGTGGTGATGTCGTGAACATTTCTGGCTTCGCAAAGTTTGCCAAGAAGTCTCGCCCAGCACGCATGGCTCGTAACCCGGCAACTGGTGAGCAAGTTCAAGTTAAGGCAAAGACTGTTGCGAAAATTACAGCGCTAAAAGGATTCAAAGACATCGCTCTTGGCGTTGCGTCACCACCAAAGATCATCACAGTGCGCAAGCCTGTTGTTGAGACAAAAGGTGCTGCAGCTAAAAAGCGCTAACAAAACTCATCTACTAAACATTTTTAAGTTTTAGTACTAATTGTGTAGTTTGTTAGTGTTGCGTTAATACGCTCAGCGGATGTTCAAAAAACCTGCTTTAATAGCTCTATTCTCAGTTCTCGTTGCAACTGCAAATTTCTCGAGTGCTCTTGCGGCGCCAGCCGCCGACATCAAATGGCGAGAGACCTCGCTGCCACCGTCTTCCGTAATTTCTGTAAATGAACTCGCTAATTCAAATTCAAATGGCAAAAAAACTTGGGCAGTTAAAGGCGACTGCTCAATAAACAAGTCCAAGACTCAGGTAACTACTAAACCATCTGGCACTTGCATCGTGACTCTAAAGATTGCAAAAAAAGGCGGCTTTAAAGCAATCGCCGCAACCAAGGCACTATCAATTGGTGGCTCAGCCGCTACAAATACTTCTGCAACAGTTGGCTCAACAGTTACAACTATTGCGACCGTAGCAACAACGAGTAGCAGCCCGATTTACTATACGCCTGCGCCAATGTCAGTAATTCTCAAGCGATCACTCCCGGGCAAATCTTTGAGTGCTTTATCTGCTGTTTCAAATCGAACCAAATTTATGATTGGCGATAACAGTTCTGGCGCACTCGCTGCAAACTATTTGACAATCGATTCGGCTTCTTCATATGCAGCGCCATCAGCACCATTGACTGCGCAGACATTTGAGTCGTATCTGAAAGGTATTTTCAATGCAGCTCCGGACACCACCGATACCACACAGTTCAGAATCGACTCAGTTTTACATAACATCTACTCGCTTGATTTTGAACCAGCAAGCGCAAACAAATTAGTTTTCAAAATTAACTGGGGTTTCACAACAGCCTCAACAGGTTTCATCTCATTTAGTTACAACAACGCGAACAAAGTTTTGCAGGCAAAAAAGCGATATGCGTTAAGTACTTCAACGTATACGCATTCACTCGACTCAAGTTTTAGCGCAGCGAACTACTACGTGAAACTGAGCAATGGATCGTTCTCGCTTGTGCCATCAATTGGCGACGCTACGCAATTGCACTTGTTTAGCTCGCCAATCAACTATGACATGCCATCTGATTTCAACCCAGATGGCGTTGCTTTCGTGAGCAACGAAAGAGTTTCGATTGCAGGTGTCAAGAACGAGTCGACCTCAAGTTATGAAAGCAGCAACGGCGTGTTGAGAGACATCACTGCTACTTACAAGCCTCAAATTTCAGTTGTTGGCTCTAGTTCTGCGACGAAAGCTGCCGCAGATGCAAAAATTGCCGAGATCAAAACCTTGGTCGAGGCGCAGGGTGGCAAATTGCGCTACGACACTTTGTTGTACAAAAATTACCGTGACGGCGCACTCGGCGTTACTCTGCAAAGTAGCAGTATCGCAAATGGGACTCTCGGTCAACAGACAACTCCCTTTGTATATTTCACGAACGAAAAAGACTCTTCGGGTACATATCATCCGTTTATGGTCATGGCTAGTTATTCAATAACTGACAAGCCAAGCAATCTCAACGACATTCGTAGACCACCTGGTGACGGCACAAGCGGTGGCGGCTATGCATCAAGCAAAGTCACACGAGATGCAGTATTGCAGTTAGCAATGAACAGGATTCCGTTGCGTGACTACGGTTTAGTCTCAAGCCTTACCGAAAATACCTTTGTTAAGTCATTGCTTTCTGATGGCAAGAGTTCGGCTGCACCAAACACATTTAATTACGCCAGCACAAGTACGAACGGAATCGCATTTGACGGCGTAGAAATTTACCCAGCAATGAACAACACGGTTAACCAATCACAACCTGCCGCAGAAATCTGCAGTATTGGCGTTCACGTAGGTCAAGGCATGGGGCTGCACTATCACGCAGATGGGTTTAGCGCGTTAAATAATGGGCTAAGTCTTTACAACTCAGATGATTACACCGGTAAAACCCATCCACCATTACTCGGATTCGGTTTAGACGGTGTTGCCTTATTCGGTAAATATCTCGCAGCAAATGGTTCGATGATCGGATACTCGGTCGCGCTTGACGAATACGGCGGTCATGATCATGACGGCATCGGCTATCACTATCACGCCCACACTGAAGCGGCAGTGAGCCCGCTCGGAAAGGCGTACACCTTGCATCTCTTACTACGAGGTGCGTGGCGCGGAAAGATCAATTCGATCCCATCATTTTGGAGCAACGATAAGAAAAGTACTTACCTAGGTTTTTAACTAGCCAACGATTGTTACGAGTTGGAAGATCGGTAGGTACAGCGCAATTACGGCTGTACCTACGATCACACCAAGACCCAAAATCAAATACGGTTCAATTGCCTTTGCGAAATCTTCACCTTCTCGCTTGAGGTCTTCTTCCGTGTCCGCCGCATACCGCGCGAGCACACCTGCAAGGTCTCCAGAGGCATCACCAACTGCTGCCAGATCGCGAAAAACTAAAGGCAACTCGTCGATACTTGAAAAAGAGTCGGTAACGGATTCACCTTGTGCAATTAAATTTTGAATCCCTAGAAATGCTTCTTGAAACACCACATTGCCGCTTGCCTCACCGGTCATTTCTAGAGAGTCGAGCATTGAAACTTTCGCTGTGAGCAAAGCGCTCAACGTCGCGGCACTGCGAGTAGTAATTGAGCGATGGATAAGCGCACCAAGTCGTGGAACCTTTAGAAATAAATTATCTGTGATAATTCGCCCAGTTGGAATCTTTCGAAGAAGAAATCCTAATGCAATCAACAAACCCAAAATAGTAGGAAACGCCCAGGCTTGACGAGTAAGTGTGATGCTCAGGTCAACCACGAACTGCGTCAAAGCCGGAAGCTTTGCATTGAGTTGCGAATACATATCAACAAATCGCGGCACCACGAAGAAAACCATTGCCAGCAAAACCGTAATTGTTGTAGACATTACAGCGAGCGGATATTGAATCGCTCGCTTCAGATTTTTTCGCAATCTAATTTGCGCATCGCACAAATCAATGATGCCCTTAAATGTTGCGACAAGTGAACCTGTTGCCTCTCCAGCTTTGATCATCGCAGTCGGAACTTTGCCGAGACGATGCTGTTGAGCTACGAATGCATCGCCGACACCCATTCCTGCTTCGAGATCAAGTCGAATTTTTGTCATAACTCGCGCCGGTCGCTTGCCTGGTCGTTGATCTGTAATTAGTTCGCAAGCCTCCGGTAGTCGCAACCCGCTCGTCAACAAACTTGAGAGATTGCGGCAAATCCACAGCACTTCTTCTAGTGGCAATCTTGGATGAATGAAATCTAAATCTCTTGAGAACAGGTCAAAAAATATTCGTCGCCTAAGTCGCTTTACATAGACCCCGCGCCGATACAACTTGGCCTTCGCAGATTCGCGATCAACAGCAACAATTTGACCCTTGCGCTTGCGATCAAGTCGATCGGAACCTTTAAATAAATATGTGTGAGACATTGATTAGCAACAGTATAAATTAGTTTTCACCAAGAACTCGGGCAACCTCTTCAAGTGAAGTCGCGCCTTGACGGGCAAGTTGCAGCGCATCGTGACGAATCGGAACCATGCCTGAGTTAATTGCAATCACTTCGATTAACGCCGGGTCAGCCCTAGCAATGATCGCAGATCTCAATTCATCGGTTACTTTCATCACTTCGGCAACAACTGCACGACCTTTAAACCCGGTATCAAAACAGTTTTCGCAGCCGCCAATTCGCGGCCCCCACAATCTTTCTGGCCGTTCAAATGGCCATTGAGCCTCATCAAGTACTGAGCGACGCGGTACATATGGTGTTCTGCATTGTCGGCAAAGTCGGCGCAATAATCGCTGATTAATTACTCCACGAACTGCCGCTGAAACCATGAACGGTTCGATGCCGAGATCTATTAAACGCAACGGTGCAGTAGCGGCGGTTGAAGCGTGCAGTGACGCCATGACGACTTGTCCAGTTAGAGCAGCGCCCATCGCCGTCTTTGCAGTTTCTGTATCTCGAATTTCACCTACTAGTAAAACATCGGGGTCAGCACGCAGAACCGCTCGCAAGGCAGCCGCGAAATCGAAATTTGCTGCGCGATTAACTTGCACTTGCAACATTCCAGAGAGACGATATTCAACTGGGTCTTCAACCGTGATTGTCTTTACTAATGGTGTCGTAAGTTTTCTTAGCGCGCTATAAAGAGTTGTAGTTTTACCAGATCCAGTCGGGCCAGTTGCCAAGATCACTCCGCCTTGAAGTGAGCACAAATTATCAAATTGCACACGAACTGCTCGACTGAAACCAATTGATGCAAGTCTTGTCTGAACACGCGTTTGATCTAACAACCGAATCACGCATGATTCGCCACCCCAAGCAGAAGGGATCGTCACAACTCGCAAGTCAACTGTGTGACCACCAAATGTCGCAGATGCTCGACCGTCTTGCGGTGATCGTCTATCGCCCACATCAAGTTGTGACATGATCTTGATTCGGTTCACAAGTATCTGACCGAATTCAATCGGATACTTTCCGGCCGCCGTCAAGATTCCATCTAGGCGAAAACGAATCTCACAACTTTTATCGTCTGGCTCAATATGAATGTCAGAAGCACCCGACATAATCGCGCGCTCGATCATTACA
The DNA here is from genome assembly GCA_044354345.1 of Ilumatobacteraceae bacterium. GTDB lineage: Bacteria > Actinomycetota > Acidimicrobiia > Acidimicrobiales > Ilumatobacteraceae > BACL27. The sequence goes on from JBILAG010000050.1 coordinate 6,117, forward strand.
TCGGCGAGTTCGGCAACACGGCCCTCTGCAGCAAGGCGTTTTTCAACTTCTTGCAATTGGCTCGCACGACTTAGAGATTCTTCATTTGCAAGCTCATCAACAACATCAGTGTCTTCATGTCGCTCCGCAGCAGCCTGCAGCGCAGGTCGATTTGTGACTACGAAACCGACTTCATAATCTGTGAAACGAGCGCGAAGCTCTGTCATCACCTTTGCATTGTTCGGGTCTAAAACCGCAATGACCACGGTGTTGTCACGACGACCGACTGCAAAGGCCCCAAGATCTAGGGCTTCATGTGGTGGAATACGCTCGACTAAATCTGGCGGAACTAAACCTGGCAACTGGGCTAAATATTCAAAACCTTTTGACGACCAAATAGCGAGTTCGAGATCTGTGATCGAAAGTCCTGCAGCGATCATTGCTCGCACGGGCCTGATGCCGTTGAGCCAACCTACTTCTGCGGCCGCTTCATATCTCGGAAGATCTTCAGCAATTGCAGGTACTGCTTTTTTAAGAAGCGCGATTGCTTCTCGGAGTTCGGGCAAAAACTCTTTTGTTGTTGTTGTCAAGGCAACGTAGTCCCCGGCGCTACAGATAATTGTTGTTCATTAAATCTGATGCCAACTAACTCAAGAGTTGCCACTGTTTGGTTTCCGGCAAAGTCAAACTTGATACTGGCGATGCCAATTAACGGGCCGGTAATCCGTGCGTCTCTCGTTTTATCAATCAACTGAATTAGCCGCGGGACATCACCCGTAACTTCAACCACTGCCGTAACCACTGTAAAAAGTTCTGTTAACGAAGTTGGGTCGATGTTTAAAGCGGTAAGCGCTGCTTCTACAGTCATCGATTCGGCAGGCGCTTTGGCTTCAACAACACCAAGAGTTAATACTTCGGCCTCTCTGCGAATTGCGCTGACCAAGTCTGCACTCGTCAACGTTGACGGCGCGAGGAGACTTAAATTCGGGTCACCTGTGAGATCTATATTCGCTGACTTGGCGCGGATCGCGGCCGACTCAAGAAACACTTGATCGGCAGTTTCTCTAAGCCGATCAACATGGTCACGACGGTTAGTAATTAACTCAATAACGCCAGCGAAAATTATTGCAACAACAATTGCACCGATACTAATAAAAATTTTTCGGCGACTCATGCGTCACCGAAAGGTACGAATGGCACGCCAAGCGGAAACACAAATGCGTATTCAACCGGCCCATTTTCAGATGCGTCCAGCTCTGTCATAGAAATTGATGCGCCACTTGTGGCAAGAGCGCGCTGCCACTCATCAAGCATTTCAGCAGGAATCTTGACGGTAAATCGCGCACTTACAAGACCATTTTCGACACTGAATGCAACCGAATTAACGATTGGCTCAGCAGGTAAGGACGACAAAAGTGCAACCACGGCGGCCGACCAAATCGGCGGCGTGAATTGCGAAATCGAATTCAACTGTGTCGCTGCTGTTTGTTTTCTTGCGGCGAGTTCGGCTGCGGCCTTGCTTGACTTGACTTCTTTTTGCGCGGTGGCGATTACACGCTCGAGGCTCGCTGCAGTTCGCCCTGCAGAAACCCAAGCAAATGTGGCTAGCAATGCGGCAACGACAACTACCGATAAGCCAACTGCCAAACCACGCGGCACCTGTGAAATTCTTGAAGAACTAAATACAGGACTTGCGAAGCCTCGCGAACCGTCGCCGGTGATAACTCCTTCAAATGGTTGCAGGCTTTTTGACGGAGACTGTTTTGCAAGACGACGACTTACTCGACGACTGAAATATCTTGATACATCAACAAATGGTTGATACTCAAGTTGCATAGTTGCCGCAGCGAGTGAACCATACGCAGCAAGCCTTTCAGCTTCTGGGATCTGTGAAACATCAAGGCTGCTACTAACTGGCGCCGGCAGAACCGTCACCCCAACATTTTCTAAAAATGCTGGCAACTGAGGCAGTGTTGCCCCAGAGCCAAAAGTCCACAGGTCGCGTGGACAAGTATCACCATTTCGCTCCCAGAGTTCAATCGTTCGATGCACTTCGCGTGCCAAGCTCGCTAGATAACGGCGCAATGCAACAACGTTTTCTGGCGAAAATAATGATTGAGTTTGCGTTGTGTTATCACCTTGTGGCCATGGTGATGCACCACCACAATTAAGTTGACGAGAAGAAACTGGTATACCGCCGCGCACGAGTGTCATTTCGGCGCACGACTCGCGAACTGCCAAATATAAACCTTCGTGGTTAAGTGTGAATGGCGCAACAATTAATCCGCAATTTGAATTGTCTAGTTCATAACGCAGGTTTAACGCAGTCTCAGAAGTGATCGCGCCAACCATTGCAGTGGGTCTTGCAACATCAAACCGCGACTGTACGAGACCAGCACCAGGGAGTTCGCTTCCAGATGGAAGATGCCGATTGATTAATTCGCGAATAACTGGCTGCATTTTTCGAGCGACGACACCGGGGGCTTGAACGCGCTGCATCGCTACACCCGATGACCCCCATGAAAGCACAGCACGACTGTTTTTTGATTTACCTTGATGCATTATTGATGCAACGGCAGAACTGTTTAGTTGCCTAAACTTCTCGTAGTAGACAACTGTTCGACCCTCAAGGCGAACAACACGAAGAGTGGTGCCGTCAATTTCAGCGCCGACGAACGTCTGAGTAATTTGACTCATCGTTTAAGCCTCGGTTCGTAGGACAAGTTCACAACAGTGAGTGTCGGCAAATATCGCGATAATTCGTCCAGTCTATTCCCCACCTCTAACTAGACATGACGATCTAAGTTTCAAAATAATCTTTAAAAGTGGTGAAGATCCTTGTCAAAATTTGGGCAAATCAGCCAACTCTCTGTATGCAGGTTAAAACAGCTTGCAATTTGCTGCTAGTAAAGCTTTATTAGTAACAAATATTCAAATAACTGGAGGCATATGAGTAAGTTAATTAGCAAAATTAAGTCGAAATTGGTTGGACGTGAAAGTGGTTTTACCCTTACAGAATTGGCTGTTGCCATGCTTGTGGTGGGTATTTTGGCCTCTGTTGCGGTGCCAAGCTTTTTAGGCTCACGAAACAACGCATACGATAAAGAAGCCCAGAATTCAATTGAATTGGCAATGAACGCGGCGTTGCAGCTCTATCAGAACCAAGGTGACTTTTCAGACGCAAACTCTGCGCAATGTGGCGATTCATCGCAACTTGCTGCTGACTTGCAGAAAATTGAGCCAAACGTTGACGTGATCGCCGCTGCGACTGCGTCGACAAGTGCTCGAACCGTGAGCGTTACTTCAAAGCAAACATGGAACTCAAACGCCGAACTACTTGGCTGTCAAGCATTTTTTGCTACAGCACTGTCTTCAAGCGGAACCTGTTGGATTGCACGATTCACAGTTGAAGGAAAATTCTTTCAAGCTGGCAGCATTGCACCAATCGTTATGGCTCCGGCTTTGAACACACAAAATGCATCAATTACGACATGGACACTTTTGCAAGCAAACGGTGCTGCATATGCTCAAATTCGCGCACGTTCGAACGCCGCAGATGCTGACAACACAGATACTCTTGCCGGAACACAGGCTGCTTGCAACGCACGAAACCAGTCAAGTGGATCGACTGCCGATGCGCAGTACTACGCAAAACCAAGCGAGTTCTACTCGTCATGGCGTGACACAACTGGCGCACTAGGTGGAGCTGAAAACTAATTAAATAATAAAAATGCCTTCAGGGAGTGGGCGCCAGTTCGCTGGCGCCCACTTTGAAGACAAGCGCCAGTTCGCTGACGCCTTTTGAAAACACGAGTCATCAAGATAGTTGCAACCCCCCCCCGAACTTTAGGTAATTCTTTTAGAAGGAAATAGCTCTAGTAGTTCACGAGGTCAACACGGAAAGGAGAGTAGAAAGTGAAGCGCAAGTTATACGCGATATCAGGATTGATCATTTTGCTCTCCTTGATGCTCTCGCCAAATCAAGTGTCGGCTGCCAAGACATTTTCGAAACCAGATCTGCTTAAACCCCGTGCAGATGGTCAATTGGTGATTCAAAACCCGAAGGCCTCATACCTTTCGTTTGAAAAAATTGAATTCACTTCGGGTGGCTGTTCACCATCTGGCACAACAAGTCTCGAACTTCGTTCAGACAACCCACAAACCGGAAACGTAATCTCTGCCTATGCGGCACCAAAAGTCAATGCCGCTGGTTACGTGCGTGCAGCAGTAATGCTGCCAATCAATATTCAAAGCGGCACTTACTATTTAGCGTTCAACTGTGTGGCACCAAACTCGGCACAACTATCTTCGTCGGCAGCAATCAAAGTTGAAACCGCAGTCATCACAGCACCAGAACCACAAGTGCCAGTAGCGCCAGGGGTCGTAACTTTGACACCAACAGAGCCCGTTGTCCTTGACACTGAACTTGCCAAAACTGGCCTAAACACGATCATTGTTCTGCCAGTACTAGCAACAATTGCCTTAATTGGCCTGATCAACATCATGCTTTCGCGTCGCCGAAACGTTGCACCATCATGGTCTGCAACAGGCAATCGCCTTAATAACAAGCAATAACAACAACCTGGCGTTAAAAAAATCAAAAACTGGCGTTTTTTAGAATTATTTAGTAAGCAACTTCTCAATTGTCGCAAGACGCGCGGCAAAAGAACGCGACGCCACAACATCTGCTCCGTCTGGCAAATACTCAATCGCGTGTAGCAACTCGCTGAAATCGGGCAAGCCGACGAATACCGACACTCCTAGTTGATAAAGACGCTCAACTGACTCTTCAGGCAATTGCCATGCGACCACGCAACCGATCCACGCACGATTTTCGACGTCTAGCAAGGTGTCAACTTCACTTGGCTCAGACACGACTAACACCACTGGTCGCTCGCCTGGCTCGGGCAGTGCACTCTGAATCTCTAGGCCAAGTTGACGAGCTACCTCGCGAGCGGGTTCGCCAACATCAAGCACACGAACATGTGCTAGCGCCTCGTTAGGAAACTTATTTTCAGCAGGTTTTTCGTCTTTAGGATATTCACCAGGTTGCGACTCTTCTGATTCAACACCTTCAATGCGGACAGAGCTGTTCGAATCATCCTTCGCCTGACTGCCACTGTTGGTAATATCGCTCATTGTTTGAAGGGTTTCGCTCTCTGAAATCTTTCCACTTAACTAGACAATACTCTTGAATTCGCGCGTATTTAGTGACTTTATTGGATTCTCGTGATTTGCCCAAAGGGTGTCGCCCGTGCTAGGCATCCACACTTGCTGAAACGATGTTAACTATTCTTTTGAGGCGGAGTTGAAAAACTCAATCAAGGGAGAATTCTGATGAATTCAGTATTTACACGAATAGTTAAGAAAGCAACAGCCAAAATTATGAACCGCGAAAGTGGTTTCACACTCACCGAACTCGCGATCGGCATGCTCGTGGTCGGTATTTTGGCCAGCGTCGCAGTGCCGAGTTTCTTAGGTGCGCGAAACAATGCATACGACAAAGAAGCACAAGCAGCGCTAATGACAGTGCTTAACGCCGCAGATATTCTTTACGCAAACCAAGGTGACTTCTCAGACGCTACGACTGCACAATGTGGAGATTCGGCAACTTTGGCTGCAGATATTCAGAAACTTGAGCCGGGTATTGACGCAGTTGCTGCATCATCAGCTTCTACCAACCCATTAACTGTCAGTGTGCAAGCCGCACAAACATGGAGCTCAAACAGCGAACTTCTTGGTTGCCAAGCGTTCTATGCCACTGCACTTTCACGAAGTGGCAACTGTTGGATTGTGCGCAAAACAGTTGAAGGCAAGTTTCTCTCATCAGGTACAACATTGCCAATTCAAATGGCTGCCCCGCTGAACACCCAGAACGCAGCAGTAGCAACATGGACACTGTTGCAAGTAAACGGTGCAGCGTTTGCCTACATTCGCGCTAGATCAACTGGTGCTGACGCCGACAACTCAAACGGTCTCGCAGCAATCGCTACTGCATGTAAAGCGGCAACACAAGGAACTGGCAGCGCCGGCTCGACAGCCAACGTCATCAAATCAACCGAGTTCTACACCTCTTGGAAAGACGTACAAGCAGGAGCTAACGGATCCAACAGCTAATAGCTAGCGAAATAGCCAGCTAAAAATAGAATTCAATTTTTAGAGTTCTCCTAGCAGTGGGGTGCCAGTTCGCTGGCACCCCACTTGCATATCCACCACTTAATAAGAAAAATTATTTAAAGTTGTAATGCGGAGTTGAAAAACTCAAAATAAGGGAGAATTCTGATGAATTCAGCATTTACACGAATATTTAAAAAAGCGACTGCCAAAATTATGAACCGCGAAAGTGGTTTCACACTCACCGAACTCGCGATCGGCATGCTCGTGGTCGGTATTTTGGCCAGCGTCGCAGTGCCAAGTTTCTTAGGCGCGCGAAACAATGCATACGACAAAGAAGCACAAGCGTCACTTAGTGCTGTACTCAATGCCGCGACAATCCATTATCAAAATCAAGGTGACTTCTCAGACGCATCAACAGCGCAATGTGGAGACTCAGCGACTTTAGCTGCAGATATTCAAAAAATTGAACCAGGAGTTGACGCAGTTGCCGCCTCATCAAGTTCGACAAACCCGCAAGTTGTCAGCGTGCAAGCTGCACAAACATGGAGTTCAAACAGCGAACTTCTTGGTTGCCAAGCGTTCTATGCCACCGCCTTATCGCGAAGTGGAAGCTGCTGGATTGTGCGCTTCACAGTTGAGGGTAAGTTTCTCTCATCAGGTACAACGTTGCCAATTCAAATGGCTGCCCCGCTGAACACCCAGAACGCAGCAGTAGCAACATGGACACTGCTACAAGTAAACGGCAAAGCCTTCGCTTACATTCGCGGTCGGTCAACTGGTGCTGACGCCGATAACACAAACGGACTTGCTGCAATCGGCACGGCATGCAAAGCAGCAACACAAGGAACTGGCAGCGCCGGCTCGACAGCCAACGTCATCAAATCAACTGAGTTCTATACCTCTTGGAAAGATGTACAAGCAGGATCCAACGGATCTAACAGTTAGTACTAGTTAACTTTTGAGTTTTAAAAGAAACGGTGCCAGTTCGCTGGCACCGTTTTTTTGTTTAATGATTTCTAGTAGGCAGGCAACAAAAGTTCTAAGTTTCTAAAAAAGAACCACAAGACGATAAAAAACGGCGCCGAACCAAACATGTAGGCACGTAATCTTCCAAACTTCTCTGAAGCTGCAGCAATCGCGGTCATTACAACTAATGTCAGCAGCGCAAAAACTATCGACGGTGCAATTTGATTTGGCAGACCATCAAGTGTCACGCTGAGAGTCTGAATGGCTACTGGGGTGACATCGACATTAACCGAAGGATCAAATAACGGTTCTGTTGAGTTAATTGATGGGTCAACTTGTGTCTCAGACGCGACTTCGCCGTTTGCGAGCGTGGGTGGTGTCGTGATTTGTGCAATCGACTTACCAAATTCGGGGTTAAGCATTGCAAATGGCTCACCGATTAGTTGAGCAACTACGATAATGCGCTCTTCTGCACTGAACTTCGGATGACACGCCGTAAGCGTCAGTCGATTATCCCCAACATCAGCCAATACGAACTCGTCGCTTGGCCCGACGATTGAATAGCCACCACCAATTTCACGAACCGTTCCGGCCCATAATTTTGATGCGACTACCGGGTCCATCACTTCATAAATCGCAGTACCAACAGGCGTCAAAATATTTATTTTGTCACCAGGAAGCAACTCGCCGATTCGACCGAACGGCGCACCATAAGTAGTTCTGTGACCGGCAAGTGCGACGTTGCCTTTGTTGCCCAAGAATGCAGTACCGCGGTATCGGCCAATCGCTGATCGCAACTCAGTCGCGGCCGCACCTTCAACAATGAATTTATCTAGCCCGATTGATGGCGCCATAATTCGCCCAATTACATCTCCTTCAGAAGCTTTAATGACGCGCTTTATCGCCGCAGTTGATTGCTCGACCATTGTCGGGTCAATTACTGGAGGCAACGTAGTCGGGGCAATCTCAATTGGCAAGGTCGTTGTCGTGACCTCGGCAGGCAAAGTTGTCGGCGCAACCTCGACTGGCGCAATGTTTTCGCCCACTACAGTCGTTTGGTTTGACGCAATAGTTGTAACTGGAGCCGGTATCGAAGTTGTCGAACTTGTAGTCGTCGTTGTCGTTTCAATTGTTGTAGTTGGCAAAAAAATCGGCGTTGCAATCAACTCAATCGAAGGTGCTGCGGCTTCAAACTTACTGCTTAGTTTGCTTTGTGATTGATATTCAAATATTCCGGTGCCAAAGAGTTGAAAAAGCACAAACAAAATACCAATAAAACTGGCCCACGTCAGCCCCATACCGAGCATTCGCAGCGACCGCCTTACACGCGGTGGCCTTGAGTGCGCTTGCCGAAACGGTAACGGTTTATCGATCACCGAAAGAATCTAGATTTGGATCGTCGTTTTTTTTCAGGGATTGTGGCGATAACCGAATCTTCAATCAATGTGTAATCAGAGCGAAGTCGAACAGTTGCGTTCGCGCCGTCTGTGGTTTCGCCAGTGCCGGTCGACCCCGGAAA
>JBILAG010000130.1:0-3957 GCA_044354345.1 Ilumatobacteraceae bacterium
CTTGATCAACACACATCATCACTTGTATCAAAACCTGACACGCGCGTTTCCGCCGATGACAAATGCGCCGTTGTTTGGTTGGCTGCAAACTCTTTATCCGTTGTGGCGTTCACTTGATGAAGAGTCAGCGCATGTTTCTGCTTGGGTTGGTCTTGCCGAACTTGCGCTTTCAGGTTGCACAACTTCAACTGACCACTTATACGTTCATCCAAGTGGCGCCGGAGATCTGTTAAGTGCCGAGATTGACGCGGCACGCGATATCGGCATGCGCTTTCATCCAACTCGCGGATCAATGTCGTTGTCAATCAAAGATGGTGGGTTGCCGCCAGACGATGTGGTGCAAGATCATGATGTGATTCTTGATGAATCGGCTCGCGCTGTCGCAAAGCATCACGATCGCAGTCACGGGGCGATGGTTCGCGTCGCACTCGCGCCGTGCTCGCCGTTTAGCGTGACGAAGCAATTAATGATTGACTCGGCGACGCTGGCTGCACAACTTGATGTTCGCTTACATACACACTTCGCCGAAAACTCTGAAGATGATGCATTTTCGTTGGCGACATTTGGTTGTCGACCAATGGATTATTTAGAAGAAGTCGGTTGGTGCCATGACAAAACTTGGCTCGCTCATTGTGTAATGCCAAACCCGCAAGAAATTAAACGACTGGGCGCGGCGCGAATCGGTGTGGCACATTGCCCGAGTAGCAATTTAATTTTGTCGTCTGGTATTGCGCCAGTCATAGATTTAATTGCAGCCGGCGTGCATGTCGGCATCGGTGTCGATGGATCATCTTCGGCAGATAGCGCATCAATGTGGCTTGAATCGCGACAAGCAATGTTGCTTGCCAAATCGCGCAGCGGCGCGGCGGCGGGCACTGCACGAATGGCGCTCGAGTGTGCGACTCGCGGTGGCGCCGGTTGTCTTGGTCGTGTCGGCGAGATCGGCGAGTTATCTGTTGGCAGTGTTGGCGATGTTGCGATTTGGTCTCTAACCGGCCCAGCATTTGCTGGCGCGATTGCCGACCCAATTGAAGCGTGGTTGCGATGTGGGCCAGTTGCGGCGCGCGACACAATTGTGCATGGCAAACATGTTGTGCGCAATCACGCAATCGTAAGCACGAAACTTGAAACAATGCTCAAATCGCACTCACGACTTGCTCGCCGGATGCAACAACTCGCAACTAACTAGCAAACTTGTTGTCTAGTTGACGTTTCAAAAGTGGGTCGCCAGGGGATCGAACCCTGGACCTGCGGATTAAAAGTCCGTCGCTCTACCAACTGAGCTAGCGACCCAAGTCGCTGTCAGGCTAGTTGCTCGCGACGCGATTTGTTGAACTGATTAAAGTCACAAAACTGCCTGCCAAAGAACTCAACTAGTTTATTAACCCGTGCTTGACTGAAAGTATGCGATTTCTCCCCCAGCTGAACTCAAATCGCAAAACAATTCTTTTGGCAACATGGGGGCTATTTACGGGTCTGACATTTTTGCTCATCTCGGCAGGCAGTTACAGCACGCTGCTCGGCATCCGCGCTGAACTCGAAAATCTGCCAACAATCATCAGCGGAGGACTCACCACTGCCTACTACGCGGGGTTCTTGATCGGGTCTTGGTATTCGCTACGCGCACTCAAACAAGTCGGCCATATTCGCGTTTACGCCGCACTCGCATCACTGCTCAGCGCGTCGACAATCGTCACGGGCCTGTTCGAGTCGCCCGTCTTGTGGATCATCATGCGCATCAGCACGGGCTTTTGTTTCGCTGGTCTCTATGTCATCGCTGAATCGTGGCTCAACGGACTCGCCGAAAATCATTTTCGCGGTCGACTGCTTGCGATTTACAATCTCGTCACCATTGGCGCCTACGGTGTCGGACAATTATTAGTTTTCAACTTCGACGCGCGCAACATCAGTGGTTATGCATTCGCCGCGATCGTCGCGTCGCTGGCGGTGATTCCGGTTGCGATTTCAGAGCAAGCAGCCACACCCGAAATTGAAAATCATGTTCACGTCAGCCTGCGCGATCTCGCAAAAATTGTGCCGACAGGTTTCGGCACGATTCTGCTCGTCGGTCTCGCCCACGGTGGCATTCTCGGCATGGCTGTAATTCATGCAACGCGCGAAGGACTCAGTGTTGGACGAGTTGGAATTCTCATCGCTGCATTACAAATTGGCGGCATGACTTTGACTTGGCCAATTTCTTCAGCTTCAGACGACATTGATCGTCGCATCATCGGATTATTGTGCTGTCTCGCAGTCATCATTCTTAGTGCCGTCATGCTTTCGCAACCAACGAACAACAACTGGACAATTTTGTTGTTGTTTCTAATCGGTGGGTTTAGTTTTCCGCTTTATGCCATCGGCGGCGCCTATACCAACGACTGGGTCTCACCCGAACAAATGGGTGCGGCGGCCTCGCAACTCGTCACGCTTTATGGATTAGGCGCGATGATCGGGCCACTTGTTGCCGCACCGTTTCTTGACATAATCGGCGCACAGGGTTTTGCGTGGTCAATCATTTCGCTGCACATGCTGATCTTGTTGTTCTTGATCTATCGCATCCGCGCGTGGCACGCACCAGTTACGACAAAACATTGGGACGACGTCTCATTTCACGGACGTGCATTTTTTATCCCAGCCACCATCGTCTCGCTAGGCGTTAACCGCCGCGCAACCAAAAATAAAATTTAAATAGTTAACCAAACGCCCGCACAGGTCGCACCAGACTAGGCATTGTTTTGTCTGAAAAACGCGTACCGCCACCAGAAAAATCTACGGCGCGATATTCGTTTCTACTTCTCTCGGAGGAACTTCCATAGGTGGGGGTCAAGTCTGGGTCAGTCGGAAAACTACCAACCGATGTCCTCTGATTGTACAACTGGCTTAACTCGTCTTGAGATGGCAGATGCCAGTCGGTCTTACCGTTGTTGGAGTATGCCCATGCGACACCTGCGGTATATGTGCTCGTCGCAGCAAGGCCAACAGTTGTCAGTCGGGCATACGCTTGGTTTGTGTTCGCCATTCCCATACCGATTGCGAGCGCGGCTGTTCTCGCAGCGGAAACATTAGTAAGAGGATAAATACTTTCTTCCGAGCATTCACCGTTTTGACCGCCCACCGTACCGAAGCAGCCATTTACGCCTCTTTCCGACCACGTAAGTTCTCCTCCTTGGTCACTGGTGGCGGCTTCCATATATTTACATGTCGTGTTGCAGTCTGAACCGGTTGATGTGAAGTTTGTTGCAGACACATAAAATACTTTGCCACCACCAGGCCCCGTGTCACCAAGAACACATGCTGCAAGTCCGTTCGCACATGTCGGTTGCAACGACTGTGCTGGTGCTGCGACGGCGTCGCGCCATGATGCATAAAACTGTGATGGTGCAATGTAGTTGTTGCTAAGTGAAGCAGCACCTGTTGAGTGGTTTTTTGCGTTGCACGCAGTTTTAATCGCTAGAAGACCATTCGTGTTGTCACCATCAGCAGCACTGGTTTGCGGTTTCAACACACCAAACGCATTGCCATTGACCGCAAGCGCTGACCAAGTTGTAACAGCGTTGTTGGATGTATTTGTTTGACCGTTCGCAACAACCGGTGAAACACTGCCAGACCTCAAAAATTTGCCTTCGACAATAAGCCGAGCAGCCCAACAACTACCACTAGACGACAATACAACTGCATAAAAACCTTGGCAACCTAAAAGTTCAGCATTCGAGTTCCACGTTTGAACAGCCTGAACACTCACAACCCTCGAATTAGTTGATGAAACAGAACTCGCAACAACATCAACATTTGGTTCGAGTTTTTGCAGATCAGCAGCCAACAACGCAGAATCACCGCACTGCGCCGACGAGCCAGTCGAAAAATCGCCTTGGCTTTGGTAAAGCAATCTTGCTGCACGCAATACAACTTCGATAGATGCTTGGGCTTCTTTGTCGTAAGAGTTGTTACGCGAACCCA
>JBILAG010000051.1:0-14627 GCA_044354345.1 Ilumatobacteraceae bacterium
ATGAACTGGTGAGGCACAACACCAAAAACTAAAAACAAAACCGCAAAGACATAAACAGCACCGAGCATCGCTTCGCCCCAAGTCGCTTTGCGATCAAACTTACGACGCTTGCCAATCGGAATTACGGCAAGGCTAAGCAAGGTCGTAAATACCGCCGAAAAAATAAAAGCCTGGTTGACTCCTGGCCATCTGAGAATGTCAATTGCGAGCATTAGTTGAGGGCTTGCCTTTCCTCTTAAAATCTGTTTTTAGCCTAGTCGTCAAGATAATCCCAGAGATAACCAACACCTTCTTTTTGATAAATATTGCAAGGCTTTTTAGTCACAAAATTTCACGAATGCTCAACGCGATATGAATGTACCGATCTTGATGGATGACATAGCTGTTGTGGTTGTGCGCAAGTGAACTTCTCCCATCAGCCTTACTTGCGTCTAACCTATTAGGGCAAACGCAGTGAAGATCTAATTACAAGAATTTAATTAACCGGAATTGAATTAAAATAAGTTGAGGAGCGCAGTGGCAGGAATACCCGAGCATCTACTTAAGCGTGCACAAGAAGCACGTGACAAAGCAGCTGGCAAGACCTCCGACTCTGGAGACGGCACAACTGCTTCAAAAAATGTGCTGGTAAAAGTTGAAGAACAAAAAGCAGTTGCAAGCGCCGCAACTCCACCGCCACCACCGCCGCCAGATCCTGCATATGTTGTCGCGGCAAATACGCGTAAGAAGATTCCATTTTGGGCGATGGCTACTCTAAGTTTGTTGCCACTTTGGGCGCTGTTGTATGTGCTTGCGATTCGCCCACAAGAAAAAATTGTTGAAGGACCACTTGCGGTTGGTGCAGGCGTATACGGATCTTGTGCGGGTTGTCATGGTGCCGAAGGTGCCGGCGGTGCCGGTCGAGTTCTATATCAGGGTGAAGTTCTTAAGACCTTTCCAAAAATTGAAGACATGATCAATTTTGTTTATACGGGCACGCAAGAATATGTTTCTGCTGGTTTAAAAATTTATGGCAACCCAGATCGAGATGGTGGTGCACACGCACCTCTTTCATATAACGGAAACCCGATGCCCCAACAAGGTGAGAAATATGGTGGTGGCCTAACCGATGCAGAAATTCTCGGCGTTGTTTGTCACGAGCGCTATGAGTTAAGTGGCGCAGACCCAATGAGCGAAGAGTGGAAAGCAGAATTCGACCGATGGTGTGCACCTGGTTCTGAGATTTTTGCCGGTCTTGAAGCAGGTTCGGTTAACTTTGACAATCTCGCGGAGACTTACGCTTCAATGCCTGACGCGCCCGCTCATGTCGGTACCGACCCTCGTCCAACTGGCAAATAATCAACCAGCTGGTTTTCATTCGCGACTGGCGAGCAACGTCACATCATTTATTTGGTAGTTAACGAAAAAATCTGTTTAGCCTTGGGGCTAGATGCAAAACGAGATTCAACTGATGCAAGAGAACACTGGTGAAGTTCAACAAGTGTTGCGCACTGAAGTACTAGTCGTTGGTGGCGGCCCAGCCGGAGCGGCTGCCGGATTTTGGTTGGCGCGACTTGGTCACGATGTAACAGTGATTGAACGCAAAAAGTTTCCGAGAGAAAAAACTTGTGGCGATGGGCTTACACCTAGAGCTGTTAAAGAACTCGGCGACATGGGCCTCAGTGATCAGTTGTCACAGTTTCATCGCTACGAAGGTCTTCGTGCAACAGCGCATGGCAAAGCACTCGAATTGAAATGGCCAACTCATCCGATTTATCCGCAGTACGGATACGTCGTGCGTAGGCGAGAACTTGACATGATGGTCGCGCGAAATGCACAAGATGCTGGTGCGAAACTTCTTGAAGAACATGAAGCTATTTCACCAATCATCGAGAACGACTGTGTGCGTGGTGCAATGGTGACAAACAAACTTGACGGCAACACATTCGCAATTCATGCGCAATACGTGATTATCGCTGATGGTGCGAACTCACGATTTGGTCGCGCAATCGGAACCTCACGTGAAAAATCTTGGCCGTACGGTACGGCGATTCGTACTTATTGGAAGAGCCCGCGACACGACGAACCATGGATTGAATCGGCGTTAGATGTCAAAGACCGCAATGGCAAGTCAATGCCTGGTTATGGATGGATATTTCCAGTTGGTGACGGCACCATAAATATCGGCGTTGGACTTCTTTCAACTTTCAAAAACTTTAAAGATGTCAATACTTCGCATTTGCTTGATTCGTATGCCCACATGGTTGCCGACCGCTGGGAGATTGATCCAACTCAACCTGAGTGCAAAGCCACCAGCGGCAAAATCCCGATGGGTGGATCGGTCGGACCAAAAGTTGGTAACACGCACGTTGTTATCGGTGATGCAGCCGGCAGTGTGAACCCATTTAATGGCGAAGGAATCGACTACGCCTATGAGACTGCTCACATCGCTGCTGATGTATTGCACGATGCGCTAGTTGAGAAAGATGCAATGATTTTAAAACGTTACGACCAGCTTGTTGAAGAAGAATATGGTCAATATTTCAAAGTCGCCAGATTATTTGCTCGCATTATCGGTCGCCCGGTTTTGATGCGCGAACTTTCTCGAGTTGGTATTCATAGTCGAACACTCATGGAGTGGGTGCTGAGGATCATGGCTAATTTATTGCGACCAGACGAAATCGGCCCAGCCGAGGCTGCTTACAAAGCTGCAGCTTTGATCGTTCGCGCAATGCCCGACGCCTAGCTAATTAGCTAGCTCATCAACGAACTAGTTGTTGTAAAGTCTCAGTGTGAGCACCAACAGTCGATCCTCTAATTTGCTGTTCAGCTACTTCTCTTTTCTGCAGACTCTTGTGTTACCTCTGCTTGAAATATTGCCTCCATTTCTGAGAACTTTTGTCTTTAAATTGCTATTCAAAGAGTTTGGCAAAAACGTGTTTATTGATTACAAGTGTTATTTCAGATACCCATCAAAGATCAAAATTGGAAATAACGTCTCAATCAACCGTGGATGTGAGTTCTATCCATCACGCCAATTCAAAGATGCATACATAATTCTTGAAGATGACGCTGTGTTGGGCCCGAATGTCACTTTCTTCGGAGCCGGGCAAGATCCATCAACTCCAGAATTACCCGATATCGCAGCAACAATTCGCGTCTCCCGCGGTGCATACATAGGTGGCAACTCAACAATTCGTTACGGAGTAACTATCGGGGCCGGCGCAGTCGTTGCCGCTGGTTCTGTGGTCACAAAAGATGTGCCCGAAAATACTGTTGTAGGTGGAGTACCGGCGCGCACTATAAAGCCGCGTTACAACAGAAATTAACAATCTCTACGGGGATTAACTATTTATCTAGTGCTTCACTCGCAATACGGTGTGCGTTGGTCATAGCTAAAAGACCAATTGATGTGCCTGGTATTGAGGGCAAAACACTTGTATCGACAATGTGAACATGTTTCCATCCGAATGGTCGGCCAAGTTTGTCGGTGTCGGTTGGAAGCTTTGGATTCGCACACATTGGAAACGATGAACCAAAGTGATATCCAACAGATGCAAAGCTTTCTTGGCGAGCAAAACCAAGAGCAAATGCCCCTTTTCTTCGAAAGATTTTCTTGAGTCGAGAATTTAAGACGCTGACAATACTTTTTTGATTTGGGTGCAGAATCTGTTTTGACTCTAACTGCGCCACACCGTTGGCAAAATCATCACCAATCCGCACGACATATCTTGACCCATGATCTGAGTGCGTGTTAACAATTGCGACCAGCAAGTTGCCACTGACAAACTTTGCCAACTTTCCTCGTACTGAATTAATAGTTGAGTGATGCAACCCGAGTTTCGACATAGCGAGTTCATTGGGTTGGGATACCTGCACATGAACCCAGCGGTCCGATAGTTTGCTTTCTTTGAATTCTAAAAATACGTTGCTCTGTGTATTTTGATTAGGCCAAGCGACCGGGTAATGGACCGCCGAAACAAATGGTTGAAGAAAGCCCCCAGTTTGTTTAATAGTCGCCTCAAAACCAGTCATGTTTTGTGATTGCATCATAATTCTCGTCGTGTTCACCGCGCCTGCAGCCAAGAACAAGCGATCAGCTTCAATATTTTTTTCTTCGCCACTGTGTTCGTTAACCATCGAAACTTTTACAGCTGAACCAGATTCAACGATGGTTCTAACTTTCCACCCACCTAAATATTCGATTTGATGTTCAAGTCTCATCTGATTGACTTCTAATTCAGCTTTGTAAATAGCGTCATACACACAACCTGCACTGCAGTGCCCACAATAATTGCAGCCTTTAAGATCGCCGATATTTTTGCTACGCGTCATTATTCTTGCTTGCCCAAAGACTTCTGGCGAACCATTACTTGACCGTGCCGCACCACGCAAAGTTCGTAGTAACTTGCTCTGCCCTGGCGAGAGTTTCAAAACTTCACTTGAGTTAGTTTTTAACGACGGAAAAAATTTAGAAAGTTCATCAACTGGTTCGGAAATTGGAATACTTTGCACACACTCACTCATGTGTTCGAGAATTTCATCATGCGAAACCGGCCAATCTTTGATATCTGATTCGGCAGGTGGCAAAAAAGCCGCACCCCAACCCGCGCTAAACCCGCCCATGGCCAACGAATAAGTAGGTGATGACCGAGAAAACTTCCCCGACTTTACGGCCGCTGAGTTATCACTTGAGTAAAAATAATCAGACCCTAAAACCAATTTTTTTGGGATAGCCGAATTTGAATTTGCCGTGAAATTACTCGCCAAGCTTTTTACATCATCGTCAGACCAATTCATCGGTTGAATCATCGACATTCGCAACTTAATCTTTTGGCGCTCGGGGTCAAGTTGACGCCCAACGTCAATCACTGTTGGTTTAATGCCTGTTTTTACGATCGCCTTCAACGCCCCAACCGCAGAAAGACCTGAGCCCACCACCACAACCTTCACTGGCAATAGCTATTTCGGTTCAAGTTCTGACAACGAATTTGAAATTCTCGAAATCTGAGATTTAGTTAACTGGTGGTAACAAGGTAAGTAAACACCGTTTGAATAGAGACGGTCCGCGTTGGGCGTTACACCTTGATACGGATAACTCTCTAAGCCGCTTATCTTGACCAAACTCGTGGTGGCACAATCAACCCCACGAGAGGTCAACTGTTTTTGAAACTCAGAAAAATTATCTGCGTAGACGATGTACTGCCAGAAAACATTTTCTCCGCCATCCGCGCCGATTGGTCGGTCATTGAAATTATGAGAACTATTGATCTGATTAATCGCTGATTTTCTCTTTAAATCTTTTTCTTCCATCTGATTTATCTGCTGCAACCCAACCTTCGCCTGAATTGCGGTATAAGACTCAAACCATTCAGCAGGAAGGCTGGTCAATGGTTGCTGATCGCGATCACCTGTAAATTTGGTTAGTTTTGAACCACCTCGCCAAGTCAGAAAGCGAAGTAAAGGGAAAGTCAGGAACGCAAAAACAATCGGCTGTGACGCGAAGTTTCGAATTAAATCAGTTTGAACTTTCTTAATCAAACGAGATCGTGAAGGTTTTGAAAGTTCGCGCTGGTTATTGCTGAGACTCCGAGCCATTTCGTCGTCATCAGTGAAAACAAAACCGCCACCATAGGTATCAAGAGTTTTTACAGAAGATGCGCTGTACACACTCACATCACCAAACGACCCGATTTTGTCGCCACGAAATTTACCGTTCAAGCACTGCGAGAAATCTTCAATTATAAATACGCCGGCATTTCGTAGCGTCTTACACAGCGCCTCGACATCTGGGACAATCCCAAACAGATAGGTCAAAATTGCTACGCGCGGACTCGACTTCAACGCTTCAGTTAACGAATTCTCGGAAAAGCAAACTGTTGATTGATCAATGTCAACGAACACTGGAACCAGTTTGAGATCTAATACGACATCCAAAATCGGTTTGATGGTGATCGGTGGCATCAATACAACGGATCCTGCCGGTAAGTCAAGGTTCTTTAGAACCGCGTGAATTCCAGTTCGCGCAAAAGGAAACACAACGCAATGTTTCCGACCGACATAGTTTGCAAAAGTCGTTTCGAAACGAGCCACCATACGTGGATCATCAATTTTTGAAAAGAGGGACCGAACAAGCCACACCAAGTCTTCGAACAACGTATGCGAAATGCGTCCCCGCGAAATCGGTAATTTCATAGGGAGCAGACTACTTCGCTGACTTCATCTGTAATCAGATTCATTTTTGAAACACTTTGATTTGGCGAGTAAGTATTAATGAATTCGCGCAGACTGATTCGGCTTGCGCCACTGTCGTCGCGACAAGTCTTGACTGTTGGCGATGCAAGTCGAACAATCCAACCATTTGCTAATACTCCTCGATCTCCGTTATCAAGCATGTCAACAAGACTTGGCAACTCAAGAACCCGCGTTGGCGTTTTACCGTTTGTGTTTACGATTGCAAACCACATCACCGAATCACCGAACATGTTCGCCAACATCACACACGATGACCGTTTTGCAATATCAATGCAATCAAGTTCACCTGGCGTTCCGGACGCTACAAATATGCTTCGACCGTCATCTAGACGCAAAACCGCATCATTTACAGTGCGACCATTTTCAATTTTTAATCCTTCGGCTGTCGAAAATATTGAAATAACCCCGACGAGTTCAATATTTTTTTCTACTGAATCTTGAATCACCGCAACGTCTGATCCACGACCAAAGCAGTCATTGCACGAAACGATGATTAAGAAAAGCCCCGAGACTGTAAGTAAACCGAGCGCAAGCCAAAGACGCGAATTTAGCAACTGGCGCACTAGGCAATAATACCGAGAATCAGTGAATCGGCTGAATAACTAAAAGTTAGCGAGCACCAGCAGAGTTGAGTTGTGGCGCGTTTTCAGATTTACCGCCTGTTTCAAGTCTCATTTGCTCGAAGTAACTCAAGATCTGCAACTCAACCCCAAGATCTACACTGCGCACAGAAACACTGCTCGGCGTAGACAACACAACTGGAGCAAAGTTAAGAATAGATGTGATGCCTGCTTCTACAAGTGCGTCGGCAGCGGCCTGTGACGAAGCAGACGATGTGGTGATCACACCAATACTTATCTTCTCATCTCTAACAATACTTTTTAAATCTTTCACATCACCAACTGTTAGAGAACTTGTGGTTCGACCAATCTTTTTTGGATCGTTGTCAACGATTGCAATAACTGGAAACCCACGCGACAAAAAGCCATCAAACTTGGCAAGAGCACATCCCAAATTTCCTGCACCAACAACTACTACATTCCATTCCCGCATTAATCCCAATTCACGTTTTATTTGGTGAGTCAAATATGTAACTTCGTATCCAACACCTCGAGTCCCGTAGCTTCCAAGGTACGAAAGATCTTTTCGCACCTTGGCTGCATTAACTCCTGCTAGTGCAGCGAGCTCGTCGCTAGAAAATCGAAGAACGTTTGCCGCCGCGAGGTTATTAAGAATCTGCAGATAGACCGGCAAACGAGCAATTGCTGCGTCTGGAATTTTGCGTCGTTGAAGTTGCGTCATGGTTTCTAGGGTAGGGCTTAGTGCATTAATTCACTAAGTCAAATGCATCTTTTAGCGTTTAGTTAGTCAAGACTTTTGTCACCAGAGTTATCGTTCGGTAGTGCTAATCGCAGTCTTTACAGCTTCAGCCAATCAAACAAATGCAACACTGGCAGGCACAGCCACGCTTGTTGCCTGTGCATTTGCATTAATCACATTTGATCGCTGGCAACTTCGTGGTCAGTCACACGACTTGGCATGGACAATTGCCATGATTCTCTTTGCAGTCGGATCACTTGCTTTGTGGTGGGCCGAAACAACTGGCTGGACACTCTTTATATTTAGAATCTTTTTCGTTTCCGGTGCCGTACTCAACGTTGCATGGCTCGCACTAGGCACAGTTTATTTGTTGACTGGCAAAACTACTGGTGACCATGTTCGCAAGTATTTAACAAGTCTGAGTACATTTTCTATTGGGGTCGTCTTGATTGCGCCCGCGAAACGAGAAATAGTTGATGGCGAGTTTCCTTCGGCACGTCAGTTGTTTGGTGTTACTCCACGAATTCTTGCCGCCGTTGGTTCTGGCGTGCCGGCACTGATAATAATTTTTGGTGCGCTGTGGTCAACATTCAGGGTGATCCAAAAAGCAACACCATCTATGACACAAAAAAATGTGCGCATTGTTAAATCACCAAAACGATTGGCGATCGGCAATGTTCTTGTTGCCACAGGCACAATTGTGCTTTCGGCGAGTGGATCTTTGGCCGGTCGCCTTGGCAAAGATCGAGCGTTTGCAATCACATTACTAATCGGTTTATGTATTTTATTTTCAGGATTTTTAGTCGCTAGTAATTCGACTCGAGGTATTACAAAAGATAACTCATCTGCGAGCAACAGCTAAAAGTAATTAGCGAATCACGAGCGAGCCAATGCCCGCCGCAAAAATAACCAAAAGTAACAAAGCAATTGTCAGAGTTGTTGCAGGTCGCATGATCTCTAGATTAACGAGTTGGACTTATTTTTACTGACGTGGTCACTGAGGCCGAATCTTCACTAGGTGAATCGGTGGGGGCCGACAGAACGATTAAGTCTCCCTGACCAATCTGTAGTTCATTTGCTGCCGATCCGCGATCTACACAAAGCGAAAGCATCCCGTAAGAGTCAACTACCAGCCCAAGGCCACTTCCGATCTGGTCATAACTCTGAACAATTTTTAATGCTCGCACGACTGGCTCACGAGATGCACTCGCACCACTCAATAGAGAACCAATTTCAACGCGCACAACCTCGCCAAAATTGGTCACTTCGTCCGGCCCAACATTGAGTTGGCAATTGCCAAAGCGATCAACCCATGTGACCTCACCGTGCAGTGAACCATTTTCTTCTCTCGGCAGAGGTACAACACCTGGCAGCAATAAAGCTGGGTCAATTAATTCTCCGAGTTCACTGAGATCGACGCCGTTGCAAAGATGTGCAGCAACCGGTCCAAAAATGTCTCGACCGGCAAATGTTTCGCCTGGCGCATCGAGATGGTAATCAGTATTGGTTAGGCAAACTGCTCGCCCAGCACCACCAGCCAATGCGATAGCCATCGCCAACAGTCCATTATCTGGGCCAACGAAAACACCTTTGCCATCTGCAACTTCAACTGCGATTGCACGTCGACTTGAACCAACTCCTGGATCAACAACTGCGAGCACAACACCACTCGCGACATACGACACACATCGCGCAAGGCTCAGTGAGCCGGCGCGGATATCGAACGGTTCAATTTCGTGCGTTAGGTCAACCACACGACAACTTGGAGCAATTTCATAAATCACACTCTTGACGACGCCAACAAACTCATCGCGTGTTCCGTAATCGGATAGAAACGAGATTGTTGAATATTTATTTGTCATCGGCGTCTCACGATACTGAGAAACGTAAGAGCCGGTGCCAACCCCCCGACGGCACCGGCTCAAACGGCGCAGCTCTTGCGAGCGCGACTCCCAGTTGGGGGGTTACCCCGTCCGGTGATCTTGCGACATTTCTATTCTCACTTTAGACACGATTAACAGGTATCAAACAAATTTTGGTAGAAATTATCAACATTTAGTTTCAGAGAAATCTATTGGCCAAGTTCTTTACTTCGAGCCGTTGCTGCGTGTACCGCTGCTGAGATAGTTTCTGCGAAATGCTTATTCTCAAGTGTGGCAATGCCGGCGGCCGTTGTGCCATTCGGGGAAGTTACATTTTGTCGCAACTTGGCTGGACCATCAGCGCTTTGTGCCAGCAACGCAGATGAGCCGACTAGAAGTTGTCGAACAAGATCATTGGCAACTTCAGCCGATAATCCTTGTTGCACGCCAGCATCTATTAAAGCTTCAGCTAGTAAGAAAATATATGCGGGGCCGCTACCAGATAAGCCGGTCACGGCATCAAGCAGATTTTCTTCAACTTCAACAACTTTGCCAACACTCTGCAAAATTTTTATCGCCCATGAAATCTGATCACTTGAACAGTTCACACTTGCCGCCATCGCTGATGCGCCCTGACCAATTAGCGCAGGAGTATTCGGCATCGCACGCACAACTGAAATTGAGTTTCCACAAGCACTTTCAATTGAAGAAATCGTTACTCCGGCTGCAATTGACAGCAACCGCTTAACACCAAAATTTTTGAGCGTCGAGCAAATTTCAGCAACATCGTTTGGTTTCACCGCGACAATAAGTGAATCGCAATTCAGTATTTGCTCAGAAATAACTGACTCTGGAAATTCTTTGCTTAAGATCGCTCGACGATCAGAACTTTTTTCAACTATCACTAATTCGCTTGGTACTAAAAATTTTTTGGCAACTAATCCACGAGCGAGAGCAGCACCCATGTTGCCCCCGCCAACTATGACTAGAGACGGGCTACTCATAACTAGATCACCCGGCACAGATTAATTAGCCTAGTTAGACACACTCGAACCACCTAACGGCTTCCCCGACCGCTCGGCAGTTCGAGTGCTACTAAGTTGTGTACGCATGGCTTTTGCTTTGGCAAAGCCAATTTCAAGGAAACTCCAAAACAGTTGTTCAACTACTGAATAAAGGGTGCCAATCACACGATCTAGCTCTCTTTCGACAAGCGCAGTAAGCACTAGTTCGCCGCGCAAAAATATCGCATCTTCGACTCCGATTGAAAAATGAGCTCCGACTAGTTTCTCATTTCGGCGCAAAATCGTCTCGTATAAAAGCTCAGCGTTTTGTTCAGGCGCAGGCATCACGTAAGTCTCGTATCGCAAAGTTCTCTGGCCAAGTGTCAACCAAATTGTCGTGAAATCTTTTTCTTCCCCGCGCATTCTGATGAACCATCTGATTTCGTCGCCCTCTGCGCGGTCAACTGCTTCAATGTTCGTGTGACTCGCTCGGATTCGTCCTAACCATTCGTCAATTTGCCGCTCAACACGGGCAATCGCCGCATCGTCGAATAAATCGCTCACGAGATTATAAGCAAGCGACCAGTTGGCGCGCCTGAAGAGCGTTGTAAACACCAATGACACTGGAAGCCGTCGAAGCCCACGAATAATTTTTTGCTCTTTGGGCAGCGTGGGTACCCATTGAAAGACTCAAAATTGGATCATCTAGCAGTCGGCGCGTATAGCCAGCAAAGGTTTCCACGTCACGATTTTTAACAACATAGCCAGTTTTTTCGTGCTCTACAAGATTTAAAAGTCCGCCAACAGCGCTCGCCACAACTGGAATTCCGCACGCGGCGGCTTCAAGCGCCACCAGACCAAAACTTTCACTTCGTGACGGCACCAAAACAACATCTGCTGCCCGGTAATAAGTAGACAACAAATGATGCGGTTGTGGTTCAACAAAATGCACTCGACCCTTTAACCCAAGATCAATTATCAGCCGTTGAACATGACTGGTCTCACTTGAACCAAATGTTCCACTTGCTCCACCGACGACCATTAGCTCTGCGTCACTGCGCCTAAGCGCTGCCAATGTCTGCACTGCAACGTCAACACCCTTGAGAGGTTGTATTCGTCCGACGAACAAAAGCAATGGCTTGTCGCCCCAACCGAGAGCATGACGAGCACCGCGACGATCACCCGGCGAAAAAAACGCAGTGTCGACACCGGGTGACGCAACTGTGACTGCGCCTGGCGACTTACCGTAAAGTGAGCGAAACTGACTTAACTCCTCTGGGCAACTTACACAGATCGCGTCGGCGCATCCGATGATCTCTAGTTCAGCGCGCTCGCGCACAACTGACTCGGTGTCTCCACCAAGAGATTTAACTCGTGCCAAAGTATGAAAAGTAGTAACTAAAGGCAATCCAAGTTGATGTTTAAGGCGATGTCCGACTAAACCAGACAACCAATAATTGGCGTGAAGCACATCGGTGCCACCTTTAATTTCAATATCTCGAGCCACAGCTTGCGTGAATTCGTCAACAACATTGAGTAGTTCATCTTTTGACAGATCGAACTTTCCGGCTTTGATGTGAACAACTTTGTGATTTGGTTCAACATCAATAACTTCTGGCAATCCTTCGCGCCATGCACGTGTATACGTCGTGCATTGCAAACCAGTTTGAGCCATAGCCGAAACAAGTTCGCGAACATAAACGTTCATTCCACCACCATCGCCAACACCTGGCTGAGCCAAGGGCGACGTGTGCATTGAAATAATCGCGACGCGCTTCATCGAAACATAAAACCTATCGTTTTAGTCGGGTTTTGCCTCTACCGTGATATTCAGGACGTGATATTCAGGTCGTGATATCAAAGCCGTGTTTACAAGCGAATTAAATTACTTATGCTTCGAAATTAATCTGCAAGAAGTGAGTCGACATTGACGCCGTCGTCTTTATAGCGCTTCACAAGTTGCGTTGTCAACGCATCAATGGATGCAAAAAGTGCTTTTCGCTCAATTGATTGTGAAACTTCAAAACGTGAAAGTTGTTGAACAACATTTTCAAGTGACTGGTCATCAAGAGTTCGTAGCTCACCAAAACTAATTTCTTGACAAAGTGTCTCAAGTTCAACGAATAACGGGTGTTCAGCAGAAATATTTGTCTCCCGCGGTGGACGCGATGATCCGCCGCCGTGTTCTTGACCGAAAACATTTGCAATGTCCGAAACACTGATACCAGAAGCTGGCGTGCCATCTACGCGACGACGTTGCTCGTCGCGCGCTAAATCACATCGTCCCTGAGCCATGCGACGAACGAACGAAATTACATCCTCTTGCGCTTGCAATGCTGCGCGAGCAACTCGAATTTCGGCAGTTGACATCGATTCTGCATTCAAAGTATCTGTCATAAACACCCTCCAGAAACTGGTGGCAAAACTGCCACTTCATCAGAATCACCAACTGCGGTCGCACCAATTGCTTCTTCGCCATTCAGCCACACACGACAGGTACCGAGCACTTTTGCAAAGTCGCTACCGAATTCAAGAACTGCGGTGCTCAAAACTTCGTCAACGGTCGACCCCTGAATTTCTCGGTTTGCGGTGCCCGCAGCCTGTCGCGCAGCTGCAAAAAGTAGCAAATGTGCCATGTCCTAAGCGTACTCAAGCCACTACCCTGCGTTGAGTGTCTGTACGAGGTGAGTCAAGTTTGAAAACAAGATTGCTTGTTTTGCGACATGGACAATCAGAATGGAACGCCCTTGGTCGATGGCAAGGTCAAGCCGATATCGCATTAACGACCGAAGGTATTGAACAAGCGCGTCAGGCTGCAAAAAAAATCGGAAAATTTGATTTGATTGCTGCAAGTTCTTTGCAACGTGCTCGACATACAGCTGAAATTATCGCCGAGAGTCATGGTGTTAACGATCTCATAATTGATGATCGACTGAAAGAATCTTTTATCGGGCCATGGGAAGGATTGACATACGACGAGATTGAATCTGGTTGGCCAGGTTATTTGAATTCCGGAAAGCAACCAATTGATTTTGAACCAAACCGAAATGTTCTAGAGCGAATGACCGCTGCATTCATTGACATCGCTGATAAATGTCGCGGCGGTCAAGCACTCGTAATTAGCCACAGTGGTGTTATCCGCACAATTCGCCGCGAACTCAAAGTCGTCGATGCAAAACTTGACAACCTTGGAGGATGTTGGTTTGATGTTTTACCTAACGGTCAAATATCTGCAGGACGAATCATCAACGTGATTAGTCAAACCCACTCGAGCGAATCGCTTTAAAGTAACACCGTGCTTAGTCGATGGCTAGATAATTCGTTTTCGCAGTTAGTGCGCAAGAACATAACTTTGCTCACAGCAACTCGTTTAGCAACGAACGCTTGCTATCGATTCACTCCGCCATTTGTCGCGATCATCGCCAAAGGTTTTGATGTTTCGCTTTCTCAAATCGGTGTCGCATTGACCGTATCCGAACTGTCAGGTTTACTCTCACCATTTATTGGACGCTTCGTTGATCATCTTTCGCGTCGCACTGCGATGCTCGCCGGATTAATCGGCATCGGCGCTGGCTCTTCACTCGCTGCAGTTTCGCCGAACATTTATATTTTTACGCTTGGCGTGACGTTAATCAGTATTACAAAATGCATATTTGACCTTGGGATGGCGGGTTGGATTTCAGATCATGTTCCATACGAAAAGCGCGGCCGCTATATCGGCATCATAGAAATATCGTGGGCGCTTGGCCTCTTAATAGGTGTTTCTGCGATGGGAGTTATTACTGCACTGATTTCATGGCGAGCCGGTTTTATCGCTGGCGCATCTGGTATCACAGTGTCGCTCGCGTTTATCGCTGCCCGGATAAAAACAGAACCACATGAAGTCTCATCGCGCATCGCTGATGACGGCATTCGTCTACGAGGAAGAGCCTGGCTAGTTGTAGCCACGATGTTTGCCACGATGAGCGCTAGTCAGTGCATATTCATAACTTTTGGAGCGTGGCTTAATGACCAGTTTGGTTTTGGTGCGCTCGGCATCGCGGCAGTTGGATTCAGTTTTGGCTTGGTCGAATTATATGCATCGGTAACAAGCGCCAAAAAAACTGATAGTTGGGGCAAAGAAAAAAGTATCGCGATCGGTTGTTTAATAATGGTTCCAGGTGGTCTGGCATTATCGCTGGTTTCAAATAATTTGATCTTGGGATTA
>JBILAG010000131.1:0-3893 GCA_044354345.1 Ilumatobacteraceae bacterium
TTTCTCCATGGTTACGAGAGCCTGCGAAAATTTGACCCAGGTGCGCTGGAGCATTCTTAAACACTTGTGTCTTGACCCCGAAAACTTCAGAGTCAATCAACTCAAAAAGCTGACCGGGTGCCGTGACTGTTAGGTTCGCTTCAGTCCAAGTCATTGACATTTCAAAATCCTCACTAGTTTTTATCGTTTTTGTACCCAGCCATTATGGCAAGATAAGTGGAGCTGAGGGGAATTGAACCCCTGGCCTGTACATTGCGAACGTACCGCTCTGCCAACTGAGCTACAGCCCCAAAACCGCTATTACGACGATAACTAGAGCGCAGGTTTTTGCGCAGGTCTTTAAATTAGCTAGTAATTTCGATGCCGAAAGCGCGCCGCCAAAATTTTATTTTCTCGGCTTTTTCGGTTTTCGACCAAGATGTAGCAGTAAAAACACAGTCCGATCAATGAGAGGGTAAAAGCCCAGACAAACGCCATGACGCCAGTAGACAACGCTAAAAACAATGAAATTGCTGTAGAAGAAGCTAGCCCAATCACGTTTTGACGCTGGCGTTGGAGTTTGATTTGGCGCACGTAGTAATCACCACTCTGATTTTGATGCGATTTCGTACCCTGGGGACGCAAAATCGGGCCTGTCAGATTGGAAAAGTGGTTCGCGCCACTACTTCTTCGCGGGCTCTGCATGCCCTGTCGGCTTTGTGGGTATCCCCTACCAGGGCGATTCTGACGGTTTGGCGTAAGTTCTCTCGACATCCCACGCATATGAGAATTTGTTGAACCCAGATTTCGAAGTGAGCTGGTTTTTTTCTGAAACTGGTTGACTGAAGTCAACGGCGAACTGTTTAACTTCGCACGAATCAGTGGCGGCAAAAGAACTGCGAGCCAAGCCGCGCCGACAATCAAAAGAATTAGTTTGCTCATGGGGTGCAATAATTCTATTAGGCAATGACCAAAGTTGAAACAGCACCAAACGTGCCTTCAATCCGAAGAATCAATCAACTCGCAAACGACCGTAAAAACGCTATCAACTAAGGACTTAAGGGTTTCTAGGCACCAGTTTCACGACGGTACAAACCCTGTCGTCCGCCTGATTTCTCCCACAGGGTCAGATCACCGATAACCATCTCACGATCAGCACTTTTGCACATGTCATAAATCGTCAGCGCTGCAACCGAACACGCATGTAGGGCTTCCATTTCAACACCCGTGCGATCAATGGTGTCAACTTGGGCTTCGACTGCGATGTGGTCGTCGCCGATTTCGAAATTGATATAAACGGCACCAACTAATAGTGGATGACAAAGCGGAATCATCTCGGCGGTTCGCTTTGATGCTTGAATTCCGGCGACTCGCGCCACGGCTAAAACATCGCCTTTTTTAACTTCACGATTGGCGATAGCCGCAGTGGTTGCAGGCTTCATAAAAACTTTGCACCGAGCGATCGCGCGACGATGAGTTGGTTCTTTTGGGGTTACATCAACCATTCGCGCCCGACCCATTGGGTCAAGATGAGAAAAATTTAATTCAGACATGATCGTGCTTCTCAGCCACCAATTTGGCTCATTGAGCGTTTTGGACGAACGAATGTGACGCTGCCAATCGCATGACCCGCCCACTTCGTGCCAACCGCACGCTTGATTTCGGCTGCGAGTGCATCGTCGGTCGCATCGCCACGCAACATTTCTCGCAAATCAAATTCGGTAGTCGAAAACAGGCAGGTTCGAAATTGACCCTCGGCAGTTAATCGCACTCGATCACAATCTCCACAAAATGGTTTTGTCACCGACGGAATCACGCCGACAGTTCCGCCGCCATCTAAGTACCTCCAGCGATCAGCTGGCGCCGCACCACGACTAGCAACTTGCTCTAGCGGGTAGACATTGTTAATTGTTGCAACGATTTCATCTTGACCAACAACATCGTTACGTTGCCACTGCCCTTGTGCGTCAAGTGGCATGAACTCGATAAAACGAACTTCAATTTTCTTCTCTCGACCAAAACTCGCAAGGGCGACAATTTCATCGTCATTTACGCCACGCTGAATTACCGCATTAACTTTCACTGGGGCAAAACCAACTTGTACTGCGGCATCAATGCCGTCTATGACGTTTGCCAGATGATCTCGCCGTGTGATCTTGAGAAACTTTTCTTGTTGCAAAGTATCAAGACTGACATTAATTCGCGATAAACCGGCAGATTTAAGTTCTTCGGCGATCAGACGTAATGTCGCCCCATTAGTTGTCATCGCCAAATCTATGTTTTTACCTGCAAGCGGTGAATTAGCTGTCTCTGGCACTCGTAATTTCGCAAGTTTCTCGACAAGAACTGGCAAGTGAGCTCGCACTGTTGGCTCGCCGCCAGTTAATCGAATGCTGTCAACATCAAATCGCTCGACACAAATTTGTGCCAAACGATAAATCTCTTCGAAGCTTAAAATCTCTTTGCGATCAAGCCACACCATGCCTTCTTCTGGCATGCAATAAGTGCACCTGAAATTGCAACGATCGGTGATTGAGATCCGCAAATCACGAACGGTTCTACCGAACGGGTCAATCAGTTCCACGATCGCAACTCCATTATCTGAGCCTATTGCGAGGTAATTAGCCCAGCAACATCACTTCAACTTCGGAGCCTGCGGCTAGACCTTCGCCATCTGGCACAAGAGCTAACCCGTTCGCAAGCGCAGTGGCTGCAAGCTGATGGCTACCCTGCGGGCCTGTGTCTCGAATGTGCAGACGGCCATCATTTTCAAATGTTCCAAACACTCGCATCAAGTGGATTTTGCCATCGCGACGACGCTTCATTTGTTTGTCAACTATTGCAAGCACTTTTGGTCGCGTCAAATTTTGAGTATGCCCCATCATCTTGCGTAAAGCCGGGCGAGCCAACATTTCAAAACTGATCATTGACGAAACTGGGTTGCCTGGCAAACCGAATACTGGGATTACCCGCGAGTCGCTCGTTTTGAGTCTGCCGAATGCAAACGGCTTTGCCGGTTTTATCGCCATCTGCATCCATTGCATCTCAGCAATTCGCGACAACACGATCTTGACAACATCAAAGTCGCCTTGCCCAACACCGCCGCTAGTGACAATTGCATCACAGCGCGAGGCAACCTCACGCAAAATTTGTTCAAGTTTTGTTTCGTCGTCATCGATTATGCCCAGATTGATAACTTCGCAATCAGTAGCGCCGATCATTGTTGCCAACATTGTTAAATTACTTTCGCGAATCTGACCTGGTTTAAGTTCTCCACCATTTACGACGAGTTCATCACCAGTTGAGAGCATCGCCACGCGAAGTCTTGGATAAGTTAAAACCTGCCGAGCGTTAATTGCTGCCAATACTCCGACACCTGCCGGGTTGATCACTGACCCAGCAGCGAACACAACATCACTGGTTTTCACATCTTCGCCGATCTCGCGAATTGCGTCACCAATCTGAGCTGGTTTATTGCAACGTACATGAGTTTCACTGATCACGGTTGCATCTTCAATCATCACAATTGCATCTGCGCCTTGTGGCACTGGCGCACCCGTCATGATTCGTGCTGCTTGG
Source organism: Ilumatobacteraceae bacterium (assembly GCA_044354345.1). GTDB lineage: Bacteria > Actinomycetota > Acidimicrobiia > Acidimicrobiales > Ilumatobacteraceae > BACL27. Next base: position 3,559 of record JBILAG010000131.1, read on the forward strand.
CCTGCACCAATTGCATAGTTCGCAATATGGCCAGCACCGATTACACCAAGGACTTCAAGTTCGATACCAGCTGCGGTTACGTCTTGTGCTCGCACGGCAAAACCATCAACTGCCGAGTTTGCGAACGGCGGAATAAATTCAGTGGCGACGACATCTTGAGCGACGACTCGACCAGCCATTTGCTGACAATCTGCGAGAACAGTGTCTGACTTTTGACAACCACCAATCACAATTTCTTGCGCTTCAACGAGAGAGATCATATCGCTGACGGTATCGCCACAGATCTGGCGACAGGCTTCGTAAAATGAAACCGACATGAACGCCGACCTAACCAC
>JBILAG010000132.1:0-3884 GCA_044354345.1 Ilumatobacteraceae bacterium
CCCGAAAGTCCATTTAGATAAGCAGGCAAAGTTGAAACAAGAGTTTTACCTTCACCGGTTTTCATTTCTGCAACCCAGCCAGCATGTAACGCGGCACCACCCATGAGTTGCACGTCGTAATGTCGCTGCCCAATAACACGAGTTGCAGCCTCACGAACCACAGCAAAAGACTCAATCAGCAGATCTTCAAGCGTTTCGCCTCGGTCAAGCCGAGATTTGAACTCACCCGTCTTGCCTCGTAGTTCTGCTTCGCTCATTGCCGACATTTGCGCCGACAAGGCATTGATATCAGGCAAGATATCGGCTAGAGCCTTTACCTTCTTGCCTTCGCCGGCTCGCAGGATTCGATCGAGGATTGCCATAAGACAGTAGATGCTACCGCAGCGCAGATAACCAGTTCAGCCCCACCTTCGTAAAGCGCTTGAGATGCGCGCTTGAGAGTAGTACCAGTTGTAACAACATCGTCAATCACAACAACACATTTGTTATTTAAAGGACGAGATACAAACCGGGGCCCAACTAGTCGCTGCTGTCGGGTTCGGCCAGTCTGCGGTTGATCAGTCAGACGGCGTAATACCCCCCGACATTGAACCTGTAACTCTTTGGCGACAAAGCGCGCAAGAATTTCAGCGTGGTCGTGCCCGCGCTCTAACTTTCGGCGGGCAGTTGTTGGCGCCCAGGAAATCAAGTCAATTTTTTGATCTGAGATAGTTGTCTCTTGAATTATTCGTTCTGCGAGCGCTGTGCCAAGCACAGCAACCGATGATCTCATGTTGCGATATTTCATGCTGAGTATCATCTGGCGAACGATTTTGCTGTAGCCGAAGGCGACTATTACATTGGGGCTGACATAAGAGCCTGCATTAGGGCGAGCGCTATTACGAACCACATTATTAGCTTCATTGCTAAAACTATGAAACTTGGGCGAACTAAGTGAACTCTCAATTTGCGATATTTGTTCTACGCAATTTTTGCAAACGGTTGAAGAAACTTTTAGGCACCCGGGACACGTCGTACCAAATACTCTGCCTGCAAAATCTTTGAAGCTAGTTCTTGAAGTCGTGATCATCGCCATAAAGTCAAATTATGCCCCCAGGGTGTCGCGCGCCAGTAAGCGACTAGCCTGCAACGGTGCAAGGTTTAGAGTCTCTTGAGTTTCGCGATCGGCTTGGGCGTCGACTGGTTCGTTGTGTAATCGGCCTGTCGCTATTTAGCGTTGGCATTTCAATGCAGATGAACGCCAATATTGGTGCACCACCATGGGACGTGTTTCATCAAGGCATCGCCAATCAAACTGGCATCTCAATTGGCAAAATCATCGTGCTAACCGGTTTTTCGTTGCTGTTACTTTGGATTCCACTAAAGCAAAAACCTGGTCTTGGCACAATACTCAATGCACTTGAAATCGGATTAGTCGCCGATATCGCATTGGGGATAATTCCTGAACCGTCAAATATCTTGATTCGAATTCTGATGGCATTATCGGGAATCGTTGTTGTCGCAATTGGATCAGGCCTTTACATCGGTAGCGCACTCGGGCCAGGGCCACGCGACGGTTTAATGACCGGGCTGGCAAAGCGTGGTATTCCAATTCGCAAAGGACGAACAGCCGTTGAAGTTATAGTGCTCGTTACAGGCTGGCTATTGGGTGGTCAAGTTGGAGTTGCAACTTTCGCATTTGCATTTGGCGTAGGGCCACTGGTGCATTTTTTCTTACCACGCTTAGCGGTAAGAAAAAACGCTGTTGAATAGCGGTAACGCTCGTTAACTAGTAGCGGTAACGCTCGTTAACTAGTAGCGGTAACGCTCTGTTTTAAACGGACCACTTGGCTCAATGCCAAGATATTCTGACTGCTCATCTGAAAGTTTTGTCAAGATTGCGCCAAGTGCATCTAAGTGCAACGCGGCAACTTTCTCGTCGAGATGTTTTGGCAACACATAAACACCCAGCGGGTAATTCTTAGTGTTGTTGAACAACTCGATCTGTGCAATCACTTGATTAGTAAACGAGCAACTCATCACAAAACTTGGGTGACCAGTTGCGCAGCCAAGGTTTACAAGTCGTCCTTCGGCAAGAACAATTACAGCGTGACCATCGGCGAATGTCCAAAGATCTGTGCCAGTTTTGAGCTCGTCGCGGGTTGCGCCACTGCGTGACAAACCGGCCATATCAATTTCGTTGTCGAAGTGACCGATGTTGCAAACGATCGCATTGTGCTTCATTTTTGCCATGTGCTCTGCGGTAACGATCGCTTCGTTTCCAGTTGCCGTCACAAAAATATCGGCAACACCAACAACATTTTCAAGAGTGTTAACTATGTATCCCTCCATCGCTGCCTGCAACGCATTAATTGGATCAATCTCGGTAACAACAACTCGTGCACCTTGACCACGAAGGCTTTGCGCACATCCTTTGCCGACATCGCCGTATCCACAAACAACTGCCATTTTGCCGGCGATCATCACGTCGGTCGCGCGATTAAGTGCGTCAATCAACGAGTGTCGGCAACCATAAAGATTGTCGAACTTACTTTTCGTGACGCTGTCATTGACATTGATCGCCGGAAACAAAAGTTCTTTGTCTTGCGCCATTTTGTAAAGACGCTTTACACCGGTTGTTGTTTCTTCGGTAACACCTTTGATTAGTTTCGACATCGTCGTCCAACGCGAAGGGCTGGTTTTTAAACCACGTTGTAGCAAACCAAGAACGATTGCAAGTTCAGGGTTAGACGCCGTTGTTGGATCAGGAACCGCCCCAGCCTTTTCGTATTCAACACCCTTGTGCAGCAACATTGTTGCGTCACCACCATCATCAAGAATCATGTTCGGGCCATCACCGTCGGGCCATGTCATCATCTGATCAGTCGCCCACCAATATTCTTCAAGTGTCTCGCCCTTCCATGCGTAAACAGGCACGCCTTGAGGGTTTTCCACGGTTCCATTTGGGCCAACTACAACTGCCGCAGCTGCATGATCTTGTGTAGAAAAAATATTGCAACTTGCCCAACGCACTTCTGCGCCGAGATGAACAAGCGTTTCGATCAAAACAGCAGTTTGAATCGTCATGTGTAGCGAGCCAGAAATGCGCGCACCCTTGAGCGGCTTTGAAACACCAAATTCTTTACGCAATGCGCGCAAGCCGGGCATTTCGTGCTCAGCGAGATGAATTTCTTTGCGACCAAACAGCGCCATTGATAAGTCGGCAACCCGGTAATCTTTTCGTTCAGCAAAACTTGACGATGACATTTTTACTCCAGTTTATTTTGTTTTATTTTGTTTTATTTTGTAATTAGTTATTGTTGTTTTAACTTCTATTAATTAAAAAGTTGGCTTAAGACCAAATTGCTTAGCCTTGTCGGCAAGTCGCTCATGCTCAAGTTGATTTAAAGTTTTTGCTTGATCAATCAGCATTACCGGAATGCCTTTAACAATTTCGTAACGCATCTGCAATCGCGGATTATAGAGACACTGTTCATCCTCGTAATAGATCAAACTTCCTTTATCTTTCGGACACGCCAGAATCTCAAGCAACCGAGGATTCAACGAAAATTCACTGATACTCACGGGTAAGACAATAACACTTACGGCACTTATGCCGTGATCAGCATCAATAACTCGGCGACATGTTCGTCACACTCTTCACGCGTCGCAGCCTCAAGATTTAATCGCAACAACGGCTCTGTGTTTGAAGGCCGCACGTTAAACCACCATGATCCGCAATCAACCGTCAGCCCATCGAGATGATCTTGTGGATAAGAAGCGAATTGCTTGGTCACGCGTTCTATAACTACCGAAATATCTTTGACCTGCGTATTGATCTCGCCGCTACCCGCGTACTTCTCAAATGGCGCCCGCAACTCAGACAACGTTTTACCTGTTCGGCT
>JBILAG010000133.1:0-3850 GCA_044354345.1 Ilumatobacteraceae bacterium
GTCACGGCACCCGGTCAGCTTTTTGAGTTGATTGACTCTGAAGTTTTCGGGGTCAAGACACAAGTGTTTAAGAATGCTCCAGCGCACCTGGGTCAAATTTTCGCAGGCTCTCGTAACCATGGAGAAAAGACTTTTCTCGTTTACGAAGGCGAGACGTGGTCGTTTGCGAAGACGATGGATCAGATTGATGCGCTATCGAATCTTCTCGTAAATAGCTATGGCATCAAAAAAGGTGACCGCGTTGCAATCGCGATGCGCAACTACCCGGAGTGGGTGATGTCATTTGCAGCGATTATTTCTGTTGGGGCAATTTCTGTTTCGATGAACTCGTGGTGGGTCGAAGACGAAATGGATTTCGCGCTACAGGACTCCGGAGCAAAAGTTTTAATCTGCGATCAGCAACGCTTTGATATCGCGGCTTCAAGCTGCACCAAACTTGGCATCAAAGTTTTGGTTGCTCGTGCCGAAAAACCACTGCCAACCGGTGTTGACACTTGGCAAGAAGTTTTAGCGCCGCATTTGGCTGCTGGTCTTAAGTGCCCTTCTGTAGATATTGCTCCTGATGACGATGCGACCATTCTCTATACCTCCGGCACAACCGGTCGCCCTAAAGGTGCAGTGTCGACGCATCGCGCAATCATTTCTGCGCTGATGGCGTTCTCTTCGCGAAATTCTGTATTCGCTTTGTCGGGTACGAAACTAAAAGAAGTCACGGGCCCTGAGGTTCCGAGTTCATTTATTTTGATCGTGCCGCTGTTTCATGTCACTGGTTGCGTGCCAGTAATGATGAGTTGTTTTATTATTGGCTTGAAATTAGCGATCATGTACAAGTGGGATGCAGAAAAAGCACTCGAGATGATTGAGCGTGAACAAATCACAAACTTCGTTGGCGTACCAACCCAAAGTTGGGATCTCGTCAACTCGCCAGTCTTCGACAAATATGACACATCAAGTTTGCGTGCAGTAGGCGGCGGCGGTGCGCCAACGCCAACTTCACTCGTCGGCAAGGTCAATGACAAAGTTAAAAACGGTGGCCCGCAACTTGGTTATGGCATGACCGAGACAAATGCTTTCGGCCCCGCTATCACTGGTTCTGATTATTTGTCTCATCCAACAAGCACGGGTCGAGCAGTTTTGCCGATGCTTGTCGAAGTTCGAGACGAAAATCTAAAACCAGTACCAACTGGTGAAGCAGGCGAGATTTGGTTTTTTGGCCCGATGTTGATTCGCGGATATTGGAATCGTCCAGATGCAACTGCTGAGACGATTGTCGATGGCTGGTTGCGTTCGGGTGACGTCGGCCGTCTTGATGCCGATGGTTTTGTTTATGTAGAAGACCGTGTTAAAGACATGATTCTGCGCGCCGGAGAAAATATTTATGGTGCTGAAGTTGAGAGCGCAATATATGATCACCCAGCCGTGCACGAGGTGGCAGTTTTTGGTGTGCCACATGAGCGACTTGGCGAAGAGGTGGGCGTCGCGATTTTGCCAAAAGCCGGCGTGGTTCTTGATCCGCATGACTTATGGAATTTTCTTGAAGGCAAAATTGCACCGTTCAAGATTCCCGCACATGTTGTGGTGATGAGCGAGCCTCTGCCACGAAACGCGGCAGGCAAATTTTTGAAGCGAGAACTTCAACAGCGTTTAGCCAAGGGCGAACTCACGGCCGAAACGCGCGTCAAGTAGTTACTGATCTTCAGGCGGCCGAATGTGGCTGAACCTAAAGGCGATGCAGTTACAACGGCGCCGATCGAACGGCATCTAAGTAAGGCTGTTGCTTGCTCAATAATTTAAATTATTCATTCAGAATCAACTAGTGTTTCATCTCGTGCCACCAGTAGACCTCACAGGTTCAAGCGGCGTGAGTCTAGATTCACTGACGATTGGAAATGCTCTCGTTGATGTTTTAGCAACTGTGGACGAAGGTTTTTTGATTCGCGAGAAGATTGTCAAGGGTTCGATGAACCTTGTTGATATTGCGCGATCAAAGCACTTGCATTCGTTAGTCAATTCACGAACCGAAATGAGCGGTGGTAGCGCTGCCAATACTGCTTACGGGCTTGCAAGTCTCGGCGGAAAAGCTGGCTTCATCGGCAAAATTTCGGCTGACAGACTTGGTGAGTCTTTTGCTAATGATCTGGCAAATGTTGGCGTGAGTTTTTTTCCTGGTGTCACTTGTGAGACCGAAGATACAGGAAGATGCCTAATCGTCGTGACGCCAGACGGCAACCGCACGATGAATACTTTTCTTGGCGCAGCGTCGCTGCTTGATGCTGCAGATATCTCACGTGAGGCAGTGCAAAGTGCTGCAGTAGTAATGCTCGAAGGCTATTTATTTGATCGTGATGCGGCCAAAGAAGCATTTCGTGTCGCTGCAGAATATGCACATGCTGCTGGTCGCAAGGTTGCACTCACACTTTCTGATTCATTTTGCGTTGACCGTCACAGAGATGATTTTTTATCGCTGGTAAAAAACGACATTGATATTTTGTTTTCAAACGAAGACGAGATTAAGTCGCTTTACCAAGTTGGGTCAATCAATGATGCGCTTCATCAATTGCGCGATGACTGCGAATTCGCTGCAGTGACTCGCAACGAGCATGGCTCGGTCGTGATTGATGGTGACGAAGTTGTGATCATTGATGCAGAGCCAGTTGACAGTGTTGTTGACGCCACAGGTGCCGGCGATATGTATGCGGCTGGGTTTTTGTATGGTTTCGTGCGCGGTAAGCCAATTGAACATTGTGGAAGAATTGGGTCGATTGTGGCTTCAGAAGTTATTTCACACATGGGCTCACGACCGCTTGTGGCGCTAAAAACTATTTTGCCAAAAGACTTGAAATAGAAAAAGTTCGTATTTAGTTAGGTTTCGTCGGCTGGTAAAAATATAAGTTGCAAGTCACCGAGCTTGACGAGGGTCGAAGCGATCCATCCACCCAGCGTCGAGAAGTGCTCGTCAAGTAATTTACTGGTGCCATCTTGCAGGGTTTCTTCAGCCAGTTCGTAGTCGCCCGAATAAGTAACTTCAATCGCATAGTCAATGTGCTCAGCAGGTTGTGAAGGTCGGGTGATCTCGACGGTGATACTTTCTCGCTCAAGTTGGCTCGCACTAATTTTTGGGCTCTTGAGTGGTGCAATCTCATCAACAAGTGAAGAATCTGGCTGGTCTGCGAGTCGTTGCACGCGAAACACAATTTCCATTTCAATTTCGGGAGACTCATGAAAAACTTCTTCGGTGTACCACGCGCGATAGTTTGCCTGGCTCCAACTCGGCCAAGTCAGGGTGATGTGGGCGACAACCCTTGGCGGTCGACCCTCGCCTGGTAAGCCATAACTCGTCTCCCAGACCAAGTCGCCAAGCAACATGTCTGATTGAAAGTGTTCATCAAATGCTTGACGCTCAAGAAATGCGTTCGTAAAGGCCTCGCGCAAAGCGCCGATTGCGTCGCTGAAGACATGGTCAAGCATGTGGCTATGACGCTAACAATGTGCCAAACTAAATGCTCATGAGCCTGATAATCCTTGAACGTAGTGAGGGTGTTGCAACCCTCACACTAAATAACCCCGCCGAACGCAACACAATGACCGCTGAATTAGTCAGCGACATAAAACAAGCAATGGATGAAATTGAAGCTGACCAAACAATCGGCGCAATCATTGTCACTGGTGCCGCGCCGGCATTTTGTGCCGGGGCGAACTTGGGTAATCTCGCCGAAGCCGATGGCGAATCGCTGACAAAAATCTATGAAGGATTTTTACGAATTGCGCGAACGCCTTTGCCGACGATTGCGGCGGTTAACGGTGCTGCAGTTGGTGCAGGTATGAATCTTGCACTGTGCTGTGATGTGCG
>JBILAG010000052.1:0-14123 GCA_044354345.1 Ilumatobacteraceae bacterium
TTAAAGTTAACTCAGGTGAATATAAAGTTATGGGTCTTGCGCCTTATGGCGAGCCAAAATACGCTGACATTATTCGCGAAAACTTAATCAACATCAGTGACGACGGTTCGTTCTCATTGAACATGCAGTATTTCAACTATTGCACTGGTTTGACTATGACTAATTCGAAATTCGCTGATTTATTTGGTGCTCCCGCACGAGGCTTTGATGACGAACTTACTCAACGCGAAATGGATCTTGCCGCATCGGTACAGAAAATAGTCGAAGAAGTGATGCTGAAAATCTCACGAATTATTCGAAGCGAAACAGGTATGCGTAATTTGTGCTTAGCTGGTGGCGTTGCGCTTAATTGTGTTGCCAACGGCGTTCTACATCGCGAGAATATCTTTGACAATATTTGGATACAACCTGCCGCAGGAGATTCAGGTGGCGCGGTTGGTGCCGCGCTAGCCGTTTATCACCTCGGTCTTGGCCGAGAGCGAGTATTAAAGCAAAACACAGATGCAATGAGCGGATCATTTCTCGGACCAGAATATTCACAGAGCGAAATCGTTTCTAGACTGAACGCATCTGGAGCAATCTTTAAAGAATTGACCGACGAAGAAGTTGCAACTAGTACTGCGACTGCACTTGCTGCGGGCAAGTCAGTTGGATGGCACCAAGGCCGTATGGAGTTTGGCCCACGAGCATTGGGTTCGCGTTCAATCTTGGCTGACCCTCGCTCGCCTACTGTACAAAAGCGACTAAATCTTCAAGTAAAGAAACGTGAATCATTTCGCCCATTTGCGCCGAGTGTGCTTCGCGAAGATGTCTCCGAATGGTTTGACCTTTCAACCGATAGCCCTTATATGTTGCTGGTCACCGGTGTTGCATCGCCAAAACTCACCACAACCTCAATTGCCGATGGTGAAAAAACGGGGATAGCTCGGCTTGAGGTGCAACGGTCGGTTATTCCGGCTGTTACACATGTCGACAATTCGGCACGAGTACATACAGTTGCACAGGATGTCAACCCCCGCTATCACGCGTTGTTGACAGAATTTAAATCACAAACTGGATGTCCAGTTCTCGTGAACACTTCATTTAATGTTCGCGGTGAACCGATAGTCGAAACACCGGAAGATGCTTTTCGATGCTTTATGCGAACCGACATTGAAGTTTTGGTTGTCGGTAATTGCTTTCTTGTCAAATCAGATCAGCCTGAACATTTGATTGACAAAACTACTTTTGATTTGGATTAGTTTTTTCGAATGATCACCAAGTTTGACAAAAACTCTTGTCTGTTGTTAATTGATGTGCAGGTCGGCGTTGATGTACTTTCGCATTGGGGTGGGCCGACTGGCCGACGAAACAACCACGATGCAGAAGTTAAAATGTTAAATCTTTTAGCAGCATGGCGCAAAGCGAATCTGCAGGTCGCCTTCACGCGTCACGATTCTCGAGAGGCATCATCACCATTAAAGTTTTCGCTACCAACTGGAGCCCAAAAACCTGGCTTTGAACCAAATACACGAGACATAGTTGTTGAAAAAGATGTTAACAGTGGGTTCATCGGTACCTCATTAGAGGTGCAACTTCGCCGTGCAAAAATCTCACGTTTAATAATCGTCGGATTCTTCACAAACTTCTGCGTTGAGACGACAACTCGAATGGCAGGAAATCTCGGTTTTGATACTTATCTAGTCGACGATTGCTGCTCAACATCAAACCGTGTCGGCCCAGACGGCACCGACCGAGACCCAGAGTTAGTTCATGCAATGACGGTTGCCAACCTGCACGGTGAATTCTGCACCGCAATAACTTGCGATGACGCAATTTCTCTGATAACCGCTGACAACTCGACGATATCTCGCTGCCAAGGCAACGAGTAAAAACTAGTTTTTCAAATAATTTTTAAATCAGCTCTTCTTCTTTTCCTGCTTCTTTAAGCGCTTTTCTTTGAGTGAAAGTTTCGCTGCTTTTTTATTATTTGGATTACTTTTTTGCTCTTTATTAGCCATGGCTGTTTCTCCCTATGTTGAAAGTAATTCGCTGTTTAATTGACACTTTGTCTACTTAAACATTAGTCGGTGACACGACTCACGCACGGTCAGTCTGTTGGCGATTCGAAAGCGCCTCAAGAGTTGAGCCGAGATCAGACGCAGATTGATTGCTCTCAAGTGCTTGCAACACAAAATCTGCTTGCGACTGTGGAGCCAATCCTTTAAGAGGTGGGTCACGATCAAGGTTTGTCGGAAACGCGTAGCCCTCGGCACATGCTGCAATGCTATTTTGCAACGACTGGCGCGACCAACCAGAAGCTTTTCGTTTCTGCAAAGTCGGATAGATCGCATTTGACATCTGTTGACGATTGACGGTTTCAAGAGTTCGGCCGAATGCAGAGCCGATTTGCATCAAATTTGCCATCCGTTTTATATCTTTAGTCTGATTCGTACCCGCGGCATGAAATACCGCCGGGTTAAAAAATGCGCCATCGCCCTTTTGTAAAGGTAACTGCGCATAGTTCTCTGCGAAGTATTTTCTTATCACTGGATTACGCCATGCAACATAACCAGAAACCATCTTCTGTGAATGCGGCAGATACATAGTCGGGCCGGTCTCGCGGGGCATGTTCGTATGAGCAACGGCACCTTGCAAAGTGAGCACAGGCGACAACAAATGCACGTGCGTTGGGTAATCAAAAGCCTGTTCATCAGTTAAGAAGCCCAAGTGATAATCACGATGTGGTTGCTGTGCATCTCCACCAGGGTTGACGACATTAACTTGAGTCGTAATTTGATAAGCAGGTCCGAGCCATGCAGTAGCAATCAAAGAAATAAAGTCGTTGGCGTAATAATCGACAAAAGCTTCTGGATCACGTAGAGCAAGTTTTTCTTGTACATTCCATACACGGTCGTTCGACCCTGGTTTGGCATAATGATCGCCCTTCGCTTCACCTCGTGCATGCTGCTCCTCGATGATCTGCCAGTAGACATTCGAAACTCGATCAACAATTGCAGTATCTGGATACATACCTTTGAAAGCAACAATGCCCGGACCAGAGAGCAATGCACGACCAAGCTCGGCCATCACCGCTCGTCGTCCGTCTCGACTTGAAATCTGCGGCACCAAACGTTCGCAGTCATAGACGAGAGTATTTTGTTCGACCGACGAAGCAAATTTGTAGTCACCCAAAAGTGTCTTCGATTCAGCGAGCACTTTAAGTTCTGAAAGTTGATCACCGGTATTACTCAACCATCCAGATTCATCAGTCATATATCTAAGATTAGTCGCGTTGCTCAAGTCTCAGTGATTGCCACGAACCGTCTGCTGTCCATCCTCCGTCAACTGGCAACGCAACCCCGTTGACAAACCCTGATTTAGTAACATCACAAAGCCAAACGATCGCCTGTGCAATATCGTCTGGGCGGGCAAATCTTGCCATCGGCACATGATCGGTGATATCAAGATCTGTGTACGAACCACTCGCCTGATCCTTATTATCCATTTCAGTCTTCACCCAACCAGGACACACGGCGTTAACACGTACTCCTCGAGCCCCCCACTCAACAGCAAGAGTTCGAGTCAGGCCTATTAGCCCGTGTTTACTTGCGTTATAAGCGGATCGATCGGCGATGCCTTGCAGACCCGCGACAGATGAAATATTTACAATACTGCCCGAACCAGCGTTAAGCATGAGTTCTCCAAAAGCCTTACACAACAAAAATGGCGCCACCAAATTTACTTCTAAGACCTTTCGATAAGTTGCGACTGATGTTTCTAAAGCCGACTCTATATTCGAAATACCTGCATTATTAACTAGTGCATCGATTCGCCCAAACTCTTTAAAACTTTCGGCCGCAGCAATTGAGACGAAGTTTTCATCAGTGATATCGCCAGTGAACGCAACAGCATTTTTGTAGCCCGACAAGTCAATTTGTAGAATATCAATTAATACCAAAGACCAGCCAAGAGCATCAAAAACTTCGGCTGTCCTTCGACCGATCCCTTGCGACGCTCCAGTAATGACTATTACCCCACTTGGTAACCGATCAGTCATGGAGTATGAAGTTCAAATTAATTTATTTTGCGCGTACTTGAACGAGCAATTGCAGCATGCGTCAAATCAGCGTTGACACCTGATGCAGATTTAATTGTGCCGCCATTCAATACGATTGCATTTGCATTAGTTCCGACACCAGTGCTTTCTGTATCTCCAGTAACAACGGTGTAACTAAAAAGTAAAGTTGTGCCACCTGTGCCTTCTGTATAGATAACACCATTGGCCGTAAGTTTTTGAGTGCTATCTGACAATACTGAAATATATGGAGTGCCACCAGTCGTATTTACGACGACAGGTTGATCAAATATCACTTTCAACACGACGTTCTGACCAGTGAGCCACTTTGATCCTGGTTCCTTAAAAGTTAAAGAAGTAATTTTAGGAGCAGCGCCAGAAGCAACGGTTGTTGTAGTTGCAGCAACAGTTGTGGAAGTTGATGCGACTGTCGTGACAGTAGTAGCAATCGTCGTAACTGTTGAAACAGAGGTTGGCGCAGTAGCCCCAATCTTTCGATTTGAAGATCTAGCAACAGCCGCGTGCGCAAGATTTGCTGGAGTCCCATTCAGCGATTTGATTGACCCACCGCTCAACTCAATTGAGTCAGCCTTCAGGCCGAACCCGATCGTGTCGACATCAGCAGAAGTACTCGTGTACGAAAATAGCAAAACTTGCTTTCCTGAACCACCTGCGTAGGAAAATTTTCCCTTCATCTCAGAGTCAAGCCCGATTGTCGGAGTTCCCGTTACAACGACTCCTGAATCGAATATCACCAGAATGTTAAGAATCTGACCTTGCAAATAGTATGTAGAAGTCTGGCTAGGGACAATAATGACCGATGTAATGACCGGCGCTTTAAACCCTGCACTGTCTAGTGCGACCCAAACTTTAGTGGATCCAACTTTGGCACAAACCAATCTCGCTGCGCCGACCACTGCGATCTTGCCGGTCGAGTTACATTTCGCACCCGCGCTGGCAGCAAATGCCTGAGATTGCAAGCCACCCAGAAGACACAAAGCCAAGAACAAACCAATGAACTTTTTGAACATTCCTAAATCTTAGTCAAAAAACCACAGTGGTGGCCGATATCTAGGCTCGTCTAACTGTGGTTGATTGCGGTGAGCCTAAAAGAGTTCTTTGGGCATTGCCAGCAGTATCAGTTATAGAAAAATTAGCCGAAACCCTTAAAGTCGCGATGTGATCATCGTTGTCTCGTTCGGCAGTTGAATAAGCGGTAATCGTACAAACCGTGGTCGATGTCTGAACTATCAACCCGATAATTGAAATTTTATCCCATGTGAAATCTTCGTCGTAATTCTTCGAAAGCGTTGAACAAGTAATTGGCTCATCACCCGTAACTGTGAACGTCAAGGTACTACTGGTCGAGCTTCCAGCACCACGTAGAAGAGTCACAATTGGTGCCCGTTTATCGGCGGCAACTGTTGTAGTGGTAGTGCTAGTTGTAGAAGAGGTTGTGGTTGTCGCGACAACGGTTGTAGTAGTGACGGCGATTGTTGTTGTTGCAGCAATCGTAGTTGTAGTCGCAGTCGCCACCGAAACTATTGTCCACACAAGCTTCTTGCCCGATTTAGCACAAACAAACTTCGTTGTACCCACATCAATAACTTTTCCTGCTTTTGCGCACTTTGCGCCAGCTCGGACTTCTACTGAAGCTGCTAACGGTTGCGCAACTATGCCAAATACGCCGATCAAAATACAAGCAACCACAATTTTCTTCATAATTTGCAATTTAGCAGTATGCAGAGATTTCGACTCAAAGAAGATCACTAAGGTGCAACCAGACGGGTTCCAGATCGCGAAATTCTGGCATGAGTCAAGTCGGCGCTGACCCCTGTGAGCGATTTTATTGTGCCACCATTTAAGACGATTGAGTTTGCAATCAGCCCCACGCCAGACTCAACATCTCCCGCCGCAACGGTATAGGAAAACATTAAGCCCGTTGTGCCATTTCCATCTAAAAATGGAGTTTTGCCGATCGTGTTGGCATCCAGCATCACATACGGGGATCCGGAAACAACGACCGGAATAGAAAATGTGAACGCAACTCGCACGAATTGCCCGATGTTATAAGTGCCATCTGCGTCGGGCTGACGAAAAGCTACTGACACAATCTTTGGGATCGCAGTTGAAACCGTTGTCGTAGTTGTGGTGGACGTCGTAGTCGTTGTGACGGCAACGGTAGTCGCGGTCGTTGCAGTCGCAACCGTAGATGTGGTCGTGACCGGAGCAACCACTTGAGTAGTGGTCGCTACTTTAGATATAAGTATCCATGTAAGTTTTCGATTTACTCGGCCACAGACCATTTTGACGTCAGAAACATTAATGACCTTGCCAGCAGTAGAGCACCGTGCGCTTTGCAGACCAACTGCCTCAACTACTGACGATGACCCAACCAATAGACAGGCAAATGCAAGACTAAAAACGACTCTCTTCCCCATGAAATAACTTTATCTAGAAGGGTTCGCGAATCACCATGCTCCAGTTTTGACCCTGATTGGGGCGGAAAATAGGATTATCTCAGCAGCGGTACCAGTAAATATGGTGTTAGTTCACAAGCGGATGCATTGATCGACAGTTAACGATTTCAGACCCAGCTGTGATCGTTGTGAACATACACAAAAACTTGACAATCTTGTTTGTAGCAACATCGCCAGTTGAATCTAAGATCGCCGTTACATTGCCCGCCAAAGTGACAGTGTTGCCCGATCGATTCCAAATGATGAATTCAAAAGATGAACCCAAAAGCTCTCCGGTGTAAGCCAAAGCAATATTTGCTCCAGTATCCATTGTCACGGTCCGAGTCGCAGTCGTCGTAATCATGTTAAAAAGTGTGTTATTGACTAACTGCGCGGCGGTCAAAGTCGCGGCTGCATCAGCCAAAGCTACCGGAGCATATTTGCCGACTGAGCCGGTCGCACCAGTCGCGCCCTTGTCACCCGTCGCGCCAGTCGCACCCGTGTCGCCTTTTGAAATAGTTGTTTCTCCAACTGCGCCAGTTGCGCCAGTCGCGCCTGTTGCCCCAGTAGGACCTCGTGCCCCTGTTGGCCCGGTTGGGCCTCTATCGCCGGTCGGACCGACAGTACCCAAACCTTCTTGTCTCAAAACAATTGAATATTCAGTTTTTTTGCAAACCGATGCAACCCTCATAACACCGGTTCTTTTGTGTGCACACGCGCCAATATCTGCAGCACTTACTGCACCAACATTAACTAGCAACGAGAAGAAGACACCCGCTACTGCCGTCAACAAAGTTGAACGTTTAAAAATCTTGTTCGTAAACATCAACCCCCTATCTTGATGCGCACAGTCGACACGATCAGTCTCATTCGTTTATCAGACGTTGAATGATTGACAAGCAACAACTTCGGCGCCTGCGGTGATCACGGTAAACATACACAAAAACTTGACTATTTTTCCTGCGCCAACATCTCCCGTTCCAGTCAAAGTAGTGGTTGCACTGGCGGTCAGAGTGGCAGTAGCAGCTCCCCTGTTCCAAATTGCGAATTCAAAGGAGGAACCCAAGACTTCTCCGGTGTAGGCCGACGCAATGTTTGGCCCAGTATCCATTGTTAAAGCTCTTGCCGTACCCATCGTGATGATATTAAAAAGCGTGTTGTTCACTAATTGAGCTGCAGTCAATGTTGCGGCATTGTCTGTCAATGCAACGATCGCATATTTGCCGACTGTGCCTGTTGCCCCAGTATCACCGGTTGCGCCCTTCGCGCCAGTCGCACCCGTATCACCCTTTACTGTCGATGTAGCACCTGCCGGGCCAGTCGCACCCGTAGCGCCCGTTGCACCAGTCAGCCCGATGGGGCCAGTTGCCCCCGTCGGACCAGCCGGACCAGTCGCACCCTTGGCGCCTACCCCATCTTGGCTCCAAACGATCGAATACTCACTTCGCTTACAAACTTTCGAAACCCTCAAAATGCCAGTCTTTTTATTAGCACACCCCGAAATATCTATTGCCGACACGCTCGTTGCAAATGACAAAGTCACACCAATGACTGATGCAACACTTAACATCACTACAGATTTCAAAGACTGCCTAAATGAATACATTTAACCTCTATCGCTGGTATAGAAAACAACCCAATTAGAGAATAGAGCAGAAACAGTTGAGTTTTGGGGATTTGCTATCCCACCACAAGATGCACTGTCGCGCCGTGACTAAGAATAAATTGATCCATCTGGCATGATTGCCCCCTGCAAGAGGGCGCCAGTTAAGTTGGCTCTTTTAATTACTGCCCCACTGAGATTTGCATTCTGTAAATTCGCATAACTTAAATTCGATCTCGTCAAATCAGCATCTCGAAGATTTGCACCTGACAAATCAGCATCGGACAAATTCGTGTCAAGTAGGTCTGCTCCTGAAAGATTCGTCAAAACCAAACGAGCAAAAGACAAATCACTATCTGAAAGATTTGCATAACTAAGGTCTGCTCCTGAAAGATCTGCATCAGACAAATTAGCGTTCAATATATTCGCGCCAGGAAATGAAGCGCCGCGCGCATCGACTCTGAAAAGATCACAATCGATTAAAATTGCTTCACGCAAATCAGAATCTTTCATAACTGCGTTACTCAGATCAGCACCAGTCAAGTTTGACCGCACCAAATCGGCCCGACTTAGATTCGCTCTGACAATTTTGGCATTATTCAATCGGGCGTTCGAGATATCAGCGTCCCGTAAATTTGCATTTGAGAAATCAGCTTCACGCAGATCAGACCCTTTAAAGTTTGAACCTGCTAAGTTCGCTGAATTAAAACTTGCTCCACGCAACTTTTGATTTGAAAGATTCAGATTTGTCATAAAACCTTGTATCGCTAGAGTACCTACGATGTCTGTTGCAGCCAAACTCATTAGGTTGGCAGTCTCAGGATTAATGCTCGGCTCTGCAGGCAGTTCAAAGCCGAATTTCTGTCTTGATTCACAACACAAAAAGATAAAGCATCCCGTTTATTCGGCTAATGAAGTCAAAGTTTTAAGTAAAATTCATACTAAAGACAGAGTCGTTTTTATAACTATCGACGACGGAGTCACAGTTTCTGATGGGCTAGCCAAATTCATCGATCAACAGCAACTGCCAATAACAACTTTTGCATTGGCTGGCGAACTTTGGCGAAATCGCGATTGGTTTACGCAACGTACAAACATGACATTCGAAAATCACACAAATACACACGCTCACATGACTCTGATCAAACCAGAACAACAAATCTATGAGATTTGTCGGGCATCACAAGTGATTAAAAATGCAACTGGCGAGCGCCCGGTCTTCTTTCGACCGCCGGGTGGAAGTTGGAACGAAGAGGTTCGCGAGTCTGTGGGTCGTAGTGGGATCAAATACATGCTGCTGTGGAATGTGCAAATTTATAGAGGATCTATGTCGATGTCAGGTCGAAAATCACTTAGCCCGGGAGACATAGTTCTGTTGCATTACACGCCGAGTCTTGAAGGCGATCTGAAAATCTTGCTAACGAAAATGAAACAGGCTGGATTACGACCAGCACTTTTGCGCGATTATCTACAGTGACGAAGTTTCCGATGATTCTTAAGGATTGTTGTGATATTCAATCAACTAAATAGAGACTTTCCAAGAAACCAGATCGTGGCATACGACGAGACCTATCGCCTATTGTTTGTTCGTGCTTTTCTATTTGTTTGTTGCTTTTGCTATCAGCGGATTCGTGTTTAATTTAGCGACATTCACGTGGGCGTGGTTTTGCTTTTTTTGGTGCATTGTTTGGGCATTCACATGGTGGAACGCGCAAGTTTAAATTTGCAATAATTTTCTAAATCGATATGCGCTAGCTAGCCAAAGGCCCGCACTGGTCTAACCGAATGCGGCTGAGTTTTATTTTGTGAATACTGGCAACCGTTATCGCCACATGCAGGGTTCACATCAGTACGGATGGCCCAAGAACCCGATTCGGTGGATGACCAGTAATTATCCAAGTCGGTCATCGAAAGCGACACTGGCGGTGTCTGTCGATAGTTGTATCTAAACATTTGTAGCATTTCATTTTTCGATGGCAAATACCAGTCACTTAAACCACCACCACGATAAGCACGGGAGTGAAATCCCGCACCAGAAGTACACCCATTCATCAAGTTTGTATTAGCAAGACCTGTACCAATTACTGTACCAGTTGCATTAAGTTGAGTGGTGGTATCGCTACACCATTTCAAAACCGGATCCCTCGTTGCGGTACCCGAGGTTTCACCCCCAGCAACAGTTATGCCATTGCCCCAACTGACCGGCGCCGCTTCGAGATACTTGCAATTTGGCGTGCATGCTGAACCTGTTGAAGTGAAAGTACCTCCAGATGATTGAACATAGAACACAACTCCGCCACCTGGGCCTGTGTCGCCAACAATGCATGTGCCACCTGTTGTACATGCAGAACTCGAAGAACTTGAAGAGCTCGAGGCGCTTGCGGTGCCGCCCGAGACGATGTCGCGCCAAGAGGTGTAGAACTGTGAAGGTGCAATGTAATTACTACTAGTAGTTGCTAACCCTGTTGAATGTGTTTTAGCTTTGCACGCAGTTTTTATCGCGACAAGACCGTTTGTGTTGTCGCCATCAGCCGCGCTTGTCTGCGGCTTCAACACACCAAATGCATTACCGTTAACCGCCAGCGCTGACCAAGTCGCAATCGCGCTATTCGAAGTATTTAACTGTGCATTAACAACAACTGGCGAGACACTGCCAGACGCCAAAAATTTGCCTTCAAGGATTATTCTTGCCGCCCAACAACTACCACTAGACGAAAAAGCAACCGCATAAAAACCTTGACAGCCCAACAACCCACCAGTTGAATCCCAAGTTTGAACAGCCTGAACACTAACTATCTGCGAATTAGTTGACGAAACAGAACTCGCAACAACATCAACATTTGGTTCAAGCTTCTGCAAATCAGCCGCTAACTTAGTTGAGTCACCGCACTGAGCCGATGAAGCATCAGAAAAATCACCCTGACTTTGATAATGAAACTTTGCAGCCTTCAATACATTGTCGATAGACGACTGCGCTTCTTTGTCATAAGAATTGTTACGAGAACCCAAAAAACTCGGTATCGCAATACTGGCAATAACACCCAACACCACCATCGCAATAACCAACTCAGTCAACGTAAACCCGGCATCACTACGAACAACCCGATGCGACCACCGAGAGCGACAAGACCGAAAACAGAAAGACACTTATTAGATTAGTAGCAGCTCAGAATTGCATGGCGCATATCAGACCGCAAAAACAGCCATGCGACCCGCTTAACTCCCAAAAACTGAAGGCGCCAGAACAACAGAACTTCTAGAGGCGACGCCGAGAATCGAACTCGGTTAAAGGGCTTTGCAGGCCCGTGCCTAAGCCAGTCGGCCACGTCGCCAAACTTAATTTGACTTGCTCACTCTACCTGAATAGAAGAGCGAGCAAGTCAATTTTTTAACTACTACTTAAGACTGATTGGTGCTTTCTTCACAGTTCCATCCACGAACACAATCATCACTTGACCGACGTCAAATGGAAACTGGGCACCATTAAAACTGAACTTCGTTCCTGAAGTTTCTGTGGGTCTAGACCAAGTTGATTCAAAGTATTGACCATTTCGCAAGATGATTGCACGACCCGAACCTACTGATTTAAGTAACGGAGTTTTGCCACCGAATTTGTCACCAAACTTAGTTGTCTTGCGATCAACAAATTGCAATACAACAGTCTTAGGCGTTAGCAATTTTCCAGTCGCTGCGTCTTTGTGAGTAGTTCCATCAAACGCAACAGTCCAACTAGATCCGTTCCATGTTCCGGCTACTTTTGCAGAAGCCCATGATGCGGCGAATGTCTTAGCGGCAACTCCGCCGACAGCTGGCGCAGCGTTAAACGTCAAACCAACATCTTTTACTGCGCCAACCTTTGTCTCTTTAGCCATCATTGCGGCGAGCTTCAATAACTGATTGTGTGGTGCCGACTTCTTTGAACTTCGGAAGTAATAAGTCGAACGATCGCTCGGCGAAAGTGAAACCGACTGCGATTTACGAATGATCTTGAGCAAGACATCATTGGCGCCACTGAACGCAATACCAGGCTTAGTGAATTGCTCTAAAATTTCAAGATCAGAAATTCGGGCGCTTCGAGTTGGTCCGACAACTTCTGGGAACTTTGAGTTAAACATCGCTGCAACTCGGGTTAGACCCCATTCAACTTCTTCGACGTAGAAAAGATCAGCCTGATTGAGACTGTAGTGCGGACGGTCAGGCCTCGAGTTGCCATATTTGACCATTACTACTGGACGACCTTCACCACCTGGTAGGCCCGACAGCGGGCTGTCGCCAGCGGCTGCGTTTACAGAGCCACTGATGCCGGCGAGACCAGAGACAGTTAAACCGAGAGTTAATAAGACAGTGAGTAATTTGTTTTTTCTCATCACACGAGATTAGTTAAAACAGCTGTATAAACCATGGCATTGATTCTTCGTCTGCCATAGCCACTATTCGTTAGCCTATTTATGTGACAGATAATCAGCCGATGCAGGTCGCAACTACAGCAATAACTTCGGGCCGCAATGGATCAAATGCACTCGCGCCATCACTGTCGACTTCGAGTACTTGGTCAACTTCGGGACTTGAAGAAAGTAATCGCCAAGCCAATGCGTTGCATCAAACAGGAAACTATTCACGCTATGCCAACCCAACAGTTGAAGCTTTTGAGCATGCCATCGCCGAATTAGAAAATACAGAATCGGCACTTGCATTCGCATCTGGCATGGGGGCAATTTCTAGTGTGGTCTTGGCATTGTGTTCAACTGGCGACCACATCGTTGCACAACGTAATAGCTATGCGGGAACACTTGCGTTCCTTAATGGACCATGCGCGCGACTCGGAATTGACGTGACGTTTGTTGATGGACGTAACGCGCACGAGTTCGCCTCTGCAGTGCGACCAGGTAAAACGATGTTGGTGATGGCTGAAACGCCGTCTAATCCGCTTCTTGATTTAGTTGACCTCACAGAACTTGGCAAAATTAAAGGACCATTCACGATTGTCGACTCAACACTTGCAACGCCTTTGGCGCAACGGCCACACGATCACGGCGTATCAATTGTTTTGCATTCAGCGACAAAAGGCATTGCCGGACACAACGACGCAACACTCGGCGTCATCGCCGCTGATTTGGATTTGATCAACGACATTTGGACTTATTCAGTTTTGCACGGTGCCACTGCTTCGCCGTTTGATGCGATGAACGGCCTTCGCGGAATTCGAACACTCGATGTGCGGCTCTCACGGCAAAGTGGGACTGCACTAGAGCTCGCGTTATGGCTGTCAACTCAAAAAATTGTTACAGCCGTGCACTACCCTGGCTTAAAGTCTCATCCCCAACACGAATTGGCGGTCAAACAGATGCGTTACTTTGGTTCGGTGCTTTCGTTTGAGATCGCCGGCGGAAAGCCTGGGGCATCAAAACTATTGAGCTCGCTTAGCCTCGTGCGACCTGCCGTAACTCTTGGCGGCCCCGAAACACTGATATCTCATTCGGCGTCGAGCACGCATAACAGTGTCGACATTGACACTAAAACTAAAACAGGTTTGAAAGATTCGCTTCTGCGAATTTCAGTTGGTCTTGAGTCAGTGATCGACATTAAAAACGATCTTGAAAACGCTTTAAAAAACTGTTAACGCTCTTCTTTGAAGATCACGTGTTTACGCACGACTGGATCATACTTTTTAAGTTCTAAACGCTCGCGCGAATTGACTTTGTTCTTGCGCGTGACATATGTGAAACCTGTGTCTGCTGTGCTACGAAGTTTAATGATTGGACGCTTGTCTTTACTTTTTGCTGCCATGACTGTTGCTCAAACTTTCTTTCCGGCGCGACGCATTTCGGCGACGACTGATTCGATCCCACGCTTATCAATAGTTCGAACACCCTTGGTGCTTACCGTGAGTGTCACCCAACGACGCTCAGATGGCAACCAGAAACGGCGTTTGTGTGAATTGACTCTCCACCAACGCTTTGTACGAATATGGGAGTGAGAGATTGTATGACCCTTACTTGGGGTC
>JBILAG010000134.1:0-3768 GCA_044354345.1 Ilumatobacteraceae bacterium
ACATCTGCTGACGTTTGACTGGATCTGCCCAAGATTTTGTGTTTGCTATAAATTGTGTGTTTGACTCAATCACAGTTTCGACTATGCGCAGATTGTTTGCTCGCAAAGACGAACCTGTCTCAGTAACTTCAACTATCGCATCAGCCAAAATCGGTGGCTTGACTTCAGTAGCTCCCCAACTGAACTCAACTTTTGCCGTGACGTTATTTTTCTGCAAATAACGGAGCGTTGTTTGCACAAGTTCGGTGGCAACAACTTTGCCCTCAAGATCCTTGACCGATTGAATAGTCGATGACTCAGGTACCGCGAGCACCCAACGAACTCGACCAAAGCTCTGTTTGGCATAAACCAGATCCGCGACAGACTCTACTTTTGCGTTGCTTTCAGCAATCCAGTCTTGCCCCGTTAAGCCTGCGTCAAGAACTCCATCTTCCACGTAACGAGCCATCTCTTGAGCGCGAATCAACATGCATTCGATGTTTGGGTCGTCAATCGCCGGAAAATACGAACGGCTATTCACGGTGATCTGAAACCCCGCTCTGCGAAACAAATCGATCGTTGCGGACTCCAAACTTCCCTTAGGAATGCCCAGTTTTAATACCGGTTTTTGCGGTTGAGTATTGCTCATGATTTTCCTCCATATACGTTCTCGGGTGAGAATACTTTTTCTGAATTAACTGTCCAGTCGGATTCTTGCCAGGTGAGAAAGAAGCAACTTTCATAACCTTCGTGGCAGACACCAGGCCCAACCGGGTCAACCAATATCAATAGCGTGTCTAGATCACAATCTGTCGAAATTGATACAACATTTAATTTGTGCCCTGATGACTCACCTTTTAGCCATATACGATTTCGCGACCGACTAAAAAACACGACATAGCCTGTCTCGCGTGTCATCTCAAGTGCCTGATCGTTCATGAACCCGAGCATCAGAACTTGCAGAGTCTTAGAGTCTTGAATTACTACCGGTACTAATCCATCTAGCTTCTCAAAATCTATTTCTTTTTGTTTTTCTATACTCACTGATCTCTCCTCAATAGTTTTGGGTACAAATAAAAAACCCGCCGGATGAACCGACGGGCTGAACTTCGAAAATTAAATTTGAAGCGTTACAACTGAGCCCGTCGTGTCACGTGATGCACGTGATGATGATTGTGATGGGCGACCATTGCAAAGTTATTCACTGCCTGCACCATACCCTCTGGGCTAATCAATCCCCAACTAACTAGGCTTCGCTCCATAAGTATTTTCAATAAGTCAACAAATAACCACAATCAGTTCTTAAATCCCGAGACTGATCCATCGGCCCCACATAAAGAACGGGCTGAGGCACCGCATTGGGTTGGTCCTATTTCGGGATTACTGTCAGCTGGGATAGCAGTTTCGGCTGCCACATTTATCGCTGTTCTGCTCAATGTTGACACGCCAATTAATGCTGTGGGTTCAGAGTTCATTGACCACACTCCAAAGTGGCTGAAAATTTTAGCTATTCAACTATTCGGGACAAGCGACAAAGTTGTACTTAAAGTCGGCATGATCTCAACTATTGCTGGTCTCGCTCTCATAAGTGGGGCTATTGCACGCCGCAATCGAAACCGCGGTCTCGCAATAATTGCCGTGTTTGGTTTGTTGGGTGGTGCAGTTTCTTCAAATCGACCTTCACAATCTGTTATCGCTTTTATCCCATCACTATTTGGTACAGCGATTGGATGTTGGGCACTTTCAAAATTCTCTACTTTTATTTCTCAACACGATCGACCGATTGAAACACCTGGCGAGTCACGCGCGCCCCTTGCATGGGACCGCCGTCGGTTTATCTCGGCTACAAGTAAAACCGTATTGATATCTGCGATATTCAGCGCGGTCGCGAACAGGCTAGAAAACAACAAGATTTCAGATATTCGCAATTCGACACCAGAGTCCCTGCCAAAAATTAGTCAAGGCAACGATTTAAAATCGACAAAAACTCCATCTGGTGCGCAAATATTCAATGAGACACCGTTCATCACGCCAAATAAAGATTTTTATCGAATTGATACTGCGCTCTCGCTGCCACGCATCAACATCAAAACTTGGAAATTAGACATTGGTGGCATGGTTACGACCCCGCTGACGCTTTCATATCAAGACTTACTTGCACGCCCAATGGTTGAGCGCACGATCACAATCTGTTGTGTTTCTAATGAAGTCGGTGGGCCGTATATAGGTAATGCAGTTTGGCAAGGTGTGCTTCTCGCCGATTTGCTTACCGAAGCAGGAGTCGACTCGCGCGCAGAACAAATTTTCGGAACGAGTGTTGATGGTTGGACATGCGGATTTCCAGTTGGTGCAGCATTTGACGGGCGCGACGCGATGATTGCACTTGGCATGAACGGTGAGCCGATTTCACTCGAGCATGGTTACCCTGCTCGAATAATTATTCCTGGACTTTATGGATACGTCAGTGCGACGAAGTGGGTACAGAGCCTTGAATTGACAACGTGGAATCAAGCCGAAGGATATTGGGTGCCGCTTGGTTGGTCGCGCGAAGCACCGATAAAGACTCAGTCACGAATTGATGTGCCGCGTCGAGACGAAAAAGTTTCTGCTGGCAAAATTGCAATCGCTGGTGTGGCCTGGGCCCAACAACGGGGTGTCGAAAAAGTTGAAGTTCGAATCGACTCAGGCGCGTGGAATATCGCCACTCTTGCACTTGATTTCAGTGACGACACTTGGCGCCAATGGAAATATGAATTTGATGCCAAGCCCGGTGAATACAGAGTTCAAGTTCGCGCTACAGATAAAACTGGTGAGACTCAAACCGAAGAAGTCAGTCGACCAGATCCAGACGGTGCGACCGGTTATCACACCAGAACTTTAAAAGTTATATAAATTTAAAAACCGAACTTAAGTTAGGTCGGCTGGTGTTTGACGCTCGTTGAGATGCAAGTCGGTGCCCGTGTAAGGATGCGCGAGTGCGACTTCTTCATTCAACTCAACACCAAGACCTGGTTCTTTAGAAGGTATTACATAACCGTTTTCAAACTGAATTGGTTTCTTCAAAATCTTGGCGTGAAAACCACCCCAGTCTTGAATACTCTCAAGAATCAAGAAGTTCGGTGTGCAAGTGCTCAACTGAATATTCGCCGCACCTTCAATCGGTCCACAATAAAGATGCGGTGCAATTTGTGCATGATAAGTCTCAGCGATTGACGCAATTTTTTTGCCCTCAAGAATTCCACCGCAACGACCAGTTGCCAACTGAATAATCGATGCTCCACCGACGCGCAACAAATGGGCGAATTCATATTTTGAAGTAAGTCGCTCACCAGTTGCAATCGGAATACTTGTATGCGCTGCGACTTTGGCCATTTCTTCTGGCGCATCAGGCGGAATCGGCTCTTCGAACCACATCGGGTCATAAGGCTCAAGTTGTTTTGCTAAACGAATTGCACCAGATGCCGTGAACTGACCGTGAGTACCAAACAAAATGTCAGCACGATTGCCAACTGCTTTGCGAATCGCTGCAACCATTCGCACACTGCGATCGATTGTCGCAAGCGACGGTTGACGTCCGTCGTAAACCGAATACGGCCCAGCTGGGTCAAGCTTTACGGCAGTAAAACCGCGCTCAACTTCACGCACCGCAGCCTCGGCCGCAAGGTCTGGGTCGCTGTAAAGCGGATGATCAGAGTGCGCATCAAACTCATGTGATGGATATAGATACGTGTAGCAACGCAACCGGTCGTGAACTTGGCCGCCAAGTAACTCGTAAACAGGTTTGCCCGT
>JBILAG010000135.1:0-3731 GCA_044354345.1 Ilumatobacteraceae bacterium
GCCACCGGGTGCGAACAGTTACAACATTGACATGGAGACTTGAACTTCCGCTCGTATGGCTGCAGATGCTTGTTACTTCAGTTATTGAAACAATTTTCGGAGTCTTCAGTGGTAACTCGAGAAGCTCGTTGGCCAACTTACGCGCAACCGTTTCGGTGTTCGTCGACTTTGCATACGTTTGGAGTCGCCGCCGCGAAGTTCGAAAAGTTCGGCGAGTACCAGCAAGCGATATCAGCAAAATGCAGGTTAGGGGTTCGGCGAGAATTACAAAATTTATTCGACATCGGCGCGCTCTCGAGTCATCTTCTATAGCATCGGCGGCGAAATCACAAAAACTCTGGCGACAAAGCTCAACTAGAGAAGCCGGATTTGCTCTGCTCGTAATATTTTCATTAATCATCATTGGAAGTCGCGGAATCATTCTCAACGGAAGCCGAACCGTCGGTGAATTTTTACCATTTGAAGGCGGTGCGAATACCGCAGGTTCATTGATGAAAATGTTTCGATCGGGTTGGTGGTCGAGTGGTTTTGGTGAAGCAGCAGCAAACCCAACTGGTATTGGGATACTCGCGCTTGGCGGGTTTTTTGTTTTTGGAAACCTTGCATTACTCGAAACTTTGATGATCGTCGGATCGTTGTTTGTCGGTTTCTTTGGAATGTGGCGACTGTGTGGCTCGTTGTACAACACCCGCGCCCGACTAGTTGGAGCAACTGTATATGTGGCTTTACCGCTTTCTTATGACGCAATCGCACGTGGTCGTTTCTCGGCGTTGTTGGTCGTTGCTGCATTGCCTTGGGTGTTTGATCTGCTGCGAAGAGCTGGTGGGCTACAACCCAATGAACGAATAGATGGTTTAACTAATTCACTTTTGCCAAATTCAGAAAAGTCAACTGATGTCGGCATCTCGCGTTTGACTCAACTGATTAGTGCTCTTGTGTTGATTCTCGGTTTGATAACTGCTTTTGCACCGGCAATTTTAGTAGTTGCGCTTATTGGAGTTGTTTTGTGGTGCGTTGCATCTGTTTTTGGTGGAACATCAGTTCGAAGTATTGGCACAATGTTGTCGGTCGGGGTAATCGGTGTCGTTGGTTCACTCTTTATTAATTTGCCTTGGTCAATGCATTTTGTTTCAAGCAAATGGTGGCAGTTGCTAACGAGCGATCAATCAATAGGCGATAGAAACTTAGGGCTTGTGGCGCTAGCCGGTTTAGATTTTGGAAACATCACTGGTGGCACATTGGTACTTGCATCATATTTTTGTGTCGCATGTTCGCTTTTAGTTGCTAACAGTTGGCGTTTTGTTTGGGCTTTGCGTTCGTCGTTTTTAGTTGTAGGAGGGCTGCTATTGGCAGTCCTAGATGATCAAGGTTTACTACCGTTTCAGATGCCAGAGCCAGTAATTATCTTGTCACTGGTTGCTTGCGGTTTGGCTCTGGCAAGTGCGACTTGTGCAAGTGTATTTTCTGAAACTTCGGCGAAGAAAACTTCTGACTGGCGACGGTCAGTTGGATTGTTGGTTCCCGTTGCGATGTCGGTAGCGATCTTGCCGACTCTTTTAAGCGTGGTTGACGGCAGATGGCATCAACCACAGGCAACTGTGTCACAACTTTTTGCGCAGATGCCCGATAATCCTGCAGACGGAAACTATCGAACTTTATTTGTTGGTGATAACGAGTTACTTCCAATATCGACGAACGCGGTTACGAACAAAGTTTCATATGGAGTTTCTGATGACGGGCCGGTGAATATAGTTTCGCATTGGGCGCCACAACGCACAGCGATGAACGCTCTTGCGGATCACGCATTAACTGCCTTAATTAATCGTCAAACTGTTCGGATTGGACGTTTGATGTCTCCGCTGGCAATTCGGTACATCGTTGTGCCACTTGGTGATCAGCCGAGCCAGTCATCACGCTTGTTGATTGATTCACTCTCTAATCAAATTGATTTGCGTCGCTTGTACTTCGCCAACGACTTGGTGATTTTTGAGAACTCGGCTTGGCTACCGATAGCTAGTTTGCTTGACGAGGAATCTGCAGTAGCAAGTGAAAAAGTAGGCGAATCAGCGCTGATCGTTCGCGAGCTTCGCTCGATGCGCCCACTGTTCATAGATGATCAGAGCGTTTCGAATAAAACTGTTTCTGATTCATTTGACGGCGGAACGGTGCACCTCGCAGTGCCGTTTAACAAGAATTGGCAACTTACTATTGATAGCGCACGGCTGAGTCCGCGAGTTGCGTTTGGTGCATCGACAGCATTTGATGCACCGATTAAGGGCGTTGCAAAATTAAGCTTTCGAACCTCGAAACTTAGAGATCTCTATTTATTGGTGCAAGCATTTATCTGGTTTGGTCTATTGATTCTGGCTGCAAATTTCTCTCGGTTTCGGCGTCAAGTGCGTGCGGTAACCGGCGAAAGTGTCAGATTAGTTGCTGACGATTCACAAAAAATATTAAAACTTGATCGACTTCCAAAATGAATTCAACAAATATATTTAAGAAAATTCGAAAACCTTCGGTTGTTTTATTGCTCATGACTAGTGTCGTCGCGACAATTTTTATCGGCAAGAGCAACTCATCCGATATCGCGAGCGTGCCCATCGCCGAATTAGAAACTAAATTCTTGATGCCAAGCGTTGTTGGTAATTCACTATCCTCAACTTGGTTTTGTCCAGGTGTGCCAGCCCGCGATGTAAAAGTAAAAAGCGAAATCGTGATCGCAAACCCAACTCAAACGCCGATAACTGGCACAATTACTTTGCTTTCAAGCGAAGAGCCAGCAACTTCTTCAACATTGATCGTCGCCCCGTTCTCTCGTGGTGTTTTTGATGCAACTGGTGGGCACAAGAGTCAGTTCATAAGTGCGATCATCGAACTCGATAGTGGGCAAGCCAGTGTTGAGCAGCGAATCATCCACCTTGCTGGCGACTCGGTTGCATTGTGCGCAAATGAAACTTCGGATCGTTGGTTTTTCGCGGATGGTTTCACTGGGGCGGAAAGCGAATTTGATATCTTGCTCACAAATCCTTTTCCTGATTCGACCGTTGTTGATTTGACTTTTGTTACCACAGACGGAAAACGGCAACCAGCGCTTCTTAAAGGCATTGTCTTGCGGGGACAAAGCGTTACCGGAATCTCGATGGGTGAACAAGGCGCGCGAAATGAGTCTGTGTTGGCTGTGAGTGTGCGCGCTACGTCAGGTCGTTTTATAGCAGGAAAGTTGCAGCACTTTTTAGGTCGTGGTCGGCTTGGTTTTACATCTGCACTAGGTGCATCGACGACAAGTCGTCAGTGGTGGTTTGCTTCTGGGGAAAAGGGCGCCGGAGTAGATGAAGAATTAGTTGTATTTAATCCAACAGAGATAGATCAATCAGTAAGTATTGCATTTTTGACAGGCTCGGCTGAAGCACTTTTGCGTGAACCACTTATCTTGACTGTGCCTGCTGGGCGAGTGACGACTCTGTCAACTTCTAGTTTGCCTGCGATTGCCAACGGCCGTTATGGCATTCTGGTTTCAAGCGTTACTGGCGACTTCATTAGTTCGAATGACGACACAGCTACCGAATTTGTCGTGGTCGAACAAATAGTTAGTCGCACTAGTGAAAATAAAACGGGGACATCAGTAATTTTAGGTGCACCCTCGGGTTCACCTTCACGCGTTTGGACATCGCCGAGCGGTTTGACAGTGGGTGAAGTTGGTTCGATAGTTGTTGCAAATACGACTTCGCTTG
>JBILAG010000136.1:0-3714 GCA_044354345.1 Ilumatobacteraceae bacterium
TCTGGTTTATGCCAAACAGAGCTTTGGTCGAGTTCGTTGGGTGCTCGCGGTACCTGAGTCATCGACTATTCAATCGGTCAAGGATCTTGAGGGCAAAGTTGTTGCCACCGAACTTGTGCAAACAACACTCCGTTATTTGCAGAAAAATAACGTCACGGCAAAAGTTGAGTTCAGTTGGGGAGCTACTGAAGTCAAGCCACCGATTTTGGCTGATGCGATAGTTGAAGTTACCGAGACAGGTTCGTCTTTGCGAGCGAACAATCTGCGGATAGTTGAAACTGTGATTGAGTCAAACACACAATTTATAGCCAACACAAAATCTTGGGCAGATCCAGTCAAACGTCAGCAGATGTTAGACATCAAGATGCTTTTAGAAGGCGCGATCAATGCAATGGGCAAAGTCGGGTTAATGCTCAATGTTGAAAGAAAAAATCTTGATGCGATTCTTGGTGTGCTTCCTGCACTCAAGACGCCAACAATTTCTAACCTGGCTGATCAGAACTGGTTGGCATTAAATACGATTTTGGACGAGACAACTGTAAGAACGATTATTCCACGATTAAAAGCTGCGGGCGCACATGGCATCGTTGAATATCCACTTAACAAGATTGTTGTTTGATGTTGCGGATAATTGACATTGATCAAGCAGGCGAGTTGTTGTCTCGAAATAACTCACGACTTGACTCGGCAATTGAAACAGTGAAGCCGATAATTGACGATGTTCGGCTTCGGGGTGATGTTGCGTTATTTGAATATGCCAAAAAGTTCGACGATTTTGATGGCTCTAGTTTTGCAGTCAAAACAGGTGGCGAACTTTCGCCAGAGTTATTGAGCGCAGTTGAAGTTGCAGCAACAAATATTCGAGCTTTCTCTCATTCACAACTTCCGAAAGACAATTACTTCACATCACCAGATGGTCGGTCAGTGGGTCAAGTGGTACGAGCGATTGATTCGGTTGGCGTGTACGTACCCGCAGGCAGTTATCCACTGATTTCAACACTGATGATGGCAGTGATTCCTGCACAGGTTGCGGGAGTTAAATCGATCACCGTAGTTTGTCCGAAACCAAGCAGTGAGATGTTGGCGTTGGCTGCGTGGCTCGGGATTGAGCACATCATGCAAATTGGTGGGGCACAGGCAATTGCCGCATTGGCATATGGCACCGAGTCGATATCTCGGGTCACGAGAATAGTGGGGCCAGGAAATGCATTTGTCGCTGCCGCGAAAAAATTAGTTTCAGTTGACACGGCGATTGACTTTATTGCTGGACCGTCAGAAATAGTGATCGTGGCCGATAAGCACAACGCAAAGTGGATTGCTGCGGACATGTTGGCTCAATGTGAGCACGATGTAAATGCTTCGGCAATTTTGTTAACGACGTCAAAAACACTTGCCGAGCAAGTTCAACTTGAAGTTAATGAGCAACTTAAGAGTCTTTCGACCAAGCAAATTGCCGAAAAGTCAATCAGTGTGAACAGCGCGGCAGTTGTTTGTCCAGATATTGAAACGGCCTTTAGATTTGTTAATTCGTTGGCACCCGAGCATTTATCAATCGAAAATGCTTCTTGGCTAGATCAGGTGCAAAATGCTGGGTCAATTTTTGTCGGCTCTTACAGCACCGAAGCAGCCGGAGACTACGCCTCTGGGCCGAACCATATTTTGCCGACTTCTGGTCTCGCATCGCTGCGTGGCGGTTTGTCATCCGCAGATTTTGTAAAAGTAATCTCTGTACAACAACTTTCATCTCAAGCATTTAAAAATTTGGCGCCGAGCGTGATTACGTTGGCTCGCGCGGAGGGGCTCGAAGCACACGCTCGATCTATCGAAGTTCGTTTGAAGTCTGAAAGTGGAATCGCAGCTTTGACTGATGCAACCGGATTGCAACCAAATTCGGCTGTACAAAATATGCGGCCGTATTCGCCACCTTCGCAAGGTCGGGCAGACAAAATGCGTTTAGATTTCAACGAAAATACAGTTGGATGTTCGCCTCAAGTTATTGATGCGATTCGCAGACTGACTGATTCAAACATGATCAGCATGTATCCCGAATACTCGCAAGCACAAAACAAGATTGCAAAACATTTTGGTGTCAACACTGAACAGATGGTTTTTACCAATGGCACCGATGAAGCAATTTCATTATTGGTGAATACATTTATTGAGCCAGGTGGCGAGTTGATAGTTATGCACCCGTCTTATGCGATGTACCGCTTTTATGGAGAGCTGGGAAGTGCAAAAATAATTGAAGTTGACTATGACGCAAAACAAAAGTTGGTTTTTGACCTAAAAAAACTCTTGGCGACCATAAATCAGAATACTGCAGCAATATTTTTGGCCAATCCAAATAATCCCACTGGAACTGCGATTTCACGAGATGAAATTATTAAAATTCTGAAGACTGCGCCGAATGCAGTCGTGTTGATTGATGAGGCATATGTTGAGTTTGCCGATGTCTCGGTTCTTGATCTGATCAGTGAATACTCAAATCTTGTCGTAAGTCGTACATTTTCTAAGGCTTACGGTATGGCTGGCATTCGGTTCGGTTGTATGTTTTCAAAATCTGAAAACATTGCGTGGGTGCGAAAAGCTCAATCGCCGTACAGTGTTAATGCGGTGGCTGTAGTGGCGGCATGTGCTGCGGTAGATGACAGCGAGTATTTAGCGAATTATGTAACCGAAGTGCGAGAGTGTCGAAGCTTTGTCGAAGCAGAGTTTGATCGTCTCGGTATCAAATATTTTAAGAGCAGTGGCAATTTTTTGTTATTTGATGTCGGTAGTAGAGCAAAAGAGATTCGAGATCAACTCGCATTGAGTCGAGTGTTAATTCGTGATCGCAGCTATGAAATTTCGGGATGCTTGCGTGTGACGATAGGAACTAAAAAACAAATGTCAGTGTTTATTCAAGAGTTAGAGAGGGTGTTATGAGAAAAGCAGCAATTAAGCGTGTCACCAAAGAGACAAATATCTCTGTGCAACTGACCATCGAAGGTAAGGGACGATACGAGATCTCGACAGGCATTAGATTTTTTGATCACATGCTCGAGTTGTTCGCAAAGCACGGAGGTTTTGATCTAAAAGTTACTGCAAAGGGCGATCTTGATATTGACCAGCACCACACGGTCGAAGACGTGGGAATCGCGATTGGTCAGGCTTTTGCCAAAGCATTGGGTAAAAAAGTTGGTATTAATCGTGCTGGTTATTTCGTCTTACCGATGGATGAAACTTTGGCGGTTGTCGCAGTAGATCTGAGCGGAAGACCGGCGTTGATTTACAGTGATTTGATTCGTGCTCGTCTCGTTGGAGACTTGCAGACAGAACTAATCCACGACTTCTTTGGTGGGTTCGTCAATAATGCCGGCGCAAACTTGCATGCCAAGGTGCTTTATGGTCGATCAACGCATCACAAAGTTGAAGCGATTTTTAAGTGCTTTGCGCGGGCAATGCGTTACGCCTGCTCAACTGATACGCGACTTAAAGATCAGTTGCCAAGTACAAAAGGTTTGTTGTGATTTGTGTCGTTGATTACGGTGCTGGAAACTTGCGTTCGGTAACAAATGTATTAGATGTACTGGGCGCTGAATATAAGTTAGTAAATGACGAGGCAGCCATTCGCGCCGCTACCAAAATTGTGCTGCCTGGTGTCGGTCATTTTGGTCAACTCGCAGCAGCTCTTGATCAACTAAATATTCGCCAAGCACTGATTGATCAAATAAA
>JBILAG010000137.1:0-3702 GCA_044354345.1 Ilumatobacteraceae bacterium
TATTTGACAGCGCAAAAGTTTTAGATTCGCAACCTCTTGCGCTCTGGTTTTGGGCACCTGGTTGACGGGCATGCAAATCAGAGTCTTCCTCGGTCGAGGCTGCATATAAAACTTTTAAGGGCAAAGTTCAAGTCACTGGCGTCGCATGGAACGGCAGCGGCGGAGACATGCAAGATTTTGTCAACGAAAACGGTCTTTCATTTACGAACATCAACGACTCAAGCGGCGAAGTTTTTGCGCGGTTCAATGTTCCGTATCAACCAGGCTGGGCGTTTGTCGCAAAAGACGGCACGATCACAACAAAAATTGGAGTGCTTTCAGATTCAGAATTAGAAGAAGAATTAAGCAGATTGGCAAGCTACTAATGGGTATTCGCGAATACGGCAAGCGATTATCGGCCGACAATCTTGAAATTGATTCAGAGCGCCTTTGTGAACGGTTCAAAGAGTATGACTTCGTAAGTATCTCAGACTCTCAGAGTCGCACTCGCACAAAACTTGCGGGTGAAATCAAACGCATGCGCATTAAGCCACGCAGTGGTGTGCCAGCCGTAGAACTCGTGATCAACGATGGCACGGGTGAAGCCACAGTTATCTTCAGCGGTCGACGAAGCATTCCCGGTGTCGATCATGGCAAGTGCATCATGGTTGATGGCGTGCCGCATCGCGACGGAGGTCGCACTGTAATTTTGAACCCGGCTTACACCCTGCTCGGGTAGAAAACTTTTAGCCAATCAAGATTTTTTGAATTGCGTCTTCGGCGTCTTCGGTAATCAAAACCATCACTTCGTCACCTGCGCGCAAAATTGTGTCGCTTTCGGGCACGAGCACAACTTGATCACGCACGATCGCGACAACAGTCGAACTTCTCGGAAACTTTAATTCTTTTAGCGTCTTATCACATGCGGGTGACGCGACGGCCAAAGTAACTTCAGCGAGCTCAGCTTTGCCGCCTTTGAAATCCATGAGTTTCACAAAGTTGCCGACCGAAACTGCCTCTTGAACAAGACTTGTAATCAAGTGAGGTGTTGACACGGCAATGTCAATGCCCCACATCTCATTGAACATCCAATGATTTTTTGGATTATTCACACGAGCGATAACTCTTGGCGCACCAAACTCTTGTTTTGCCAATAGCGAAACAACCAAGTTGTCTTCATCATCACCAGTTACGGCAGCCACAACTTCTGCATCGGCGGCGCCAGCTAGGCGAAGCACTTCAACATCACATGCGTCGCCGAGATACCAGCGAACACCTTTGGCTTCTTCTTCTTTGCCATAGTTGCGCACGACCGCGCGATCGTTTTCGACAACGACAACATCGTGACCCGCAGCGACAAGTTGCTCAGCCGTAAAACGACCGACGCTGCCACCACCCGCGACGATAATTTTCATGACGTGCCCTTTTTTAAGAACTCGTCAAGTGAGACAACAGAGTCTTTTTCAACCGCAAAATAACCAATGTCACCTTGCTGAATCAAGGTTTTATTGTCAGGAATAACCGCTGAGCTCAAACGACGCAACGCCGAAATGCGAGCACCTTTAATTTCAAGCTCAAGAACTTTCTCGCCGACAAGATTGTCAGGAAATGCGCGCTCAATGAGTACAACAGACGAACTCGGGTCTGTCCATTCGACCGCTGGTAGATCGGGCAAAATTCGGCGCAGAATTCGATCTGACGTCCATTTAACGGTGGCGACGGTGGCGATACCAAGGCGCTCGTAGATTTCGGCGCGCTTCGGGTCTGAGATTCGAGCAACAACTTTTTCAATGCCAAAACTTTCGCGTGCAACTCTGGCGACCAAAATATTTGAGTTGTCACCATTCGTTACTGCAGCAACTGCGCTGGCTTGTTTGATGCCTGCCTGTTCAAGTACATCTCGGTCAAAGCCGATGCCGGTAATAGTTTGACCTACAAAATTGTCACGAAGTCTAAAAAATGCGTCTGATTTGCGATCGACGACTGCAACGCTGTGGCCCGATGAAACAAGGTTCAATGCAAGCGTCGAACCCACGCGCCCACAACCAACAATTACTACATGCACGAGTGTCAGCCTACGTCAATGACTGTGTCAAATACTGTCAGTTGTGCAAGAATAGAAAACCGAAATGGCACTTTCACCCTCATCATTAAAACGATTCTTCATCGGCAAGCCAATTGCTAGTTCTGAAGACGCTCATCACCGACTCTCGAAAAAGATTGCGCTGCCAGTTTTTGCGAGCGATGCGATTTCAAGCACTGCATACGCGACTGAAGAAATTCTGATCGTTTTTTTATCGCTCGCAGCAGTCGGTATGACTGCGTTCGACAACTTGGTACCGATTTCAATTCTCGTAATTTTGTTGTTGGCGATTGTCGTCAGCAGCTATCGACAAACCATTTATGCCTATCCGAATGGTGGCGGCAGCTATGTGGTTTCGCGAGAAAATCTAGGGCGCTCACCTTCTCTTGTGGCTGGTGCGTCAATGCTCGTCGACTACATCTTGACAGTTGCCGTATCAGTGAGCGCTGGTGTAGCGGCCATTGTCTCAGCATTTCAAAATTTGGCGCCATATCGCGTCGAGCTTTGCGTTGGATTCATCTTCTTGGTGACACTCGCAAACCTGCGAGGCATCAAAGAGTCAGGGGCGCTTTTTGCACCACCGACCTATCTATATGTAGTGAGTCTTGCATCACTGATCATCGTTGGCCTATATAAAGTTTACTTTCAAGATCTCGGACCAATAGACCACTCAGATGCATACGCGCAAGAATTGCTGTCTGGTCAAAAAACGCTCACACTCTTTTTCTTTCTCAAAGCATTTTCTTCAGGCGCTGTTGCTCTAACTGGCATCGAGGCGGTTGCCGACGGCGTGCCAGCATTCGAGAAGCCCGAGCCAAAAAATGCATCGAAAACTTTGATGTGGATGGCCGTAATCCTCGGAACTTCATTCCTCGGTTTGAGCGTGTTAGCCCAGAAGATTCAGCCAATTAAAGATCACGAAGGAGAAATCAAAATAACGGCGTTGGCACAAATGGCCGAGCAGGTCTATGGCGGCAGAAACATATTTTTCTACATAACGCAGTTTGCAACTTTCGGAATTTTGATCTTGGCGGCGAACACTGCGTATGCCGATTTTCCGAGATTGTCGTCGATTATTGCAAGAGACAATTTTTTGCCGCGGCAGTTGATGAATCGTGGCGACCGGCTTGTTTTTTCGAATGGAATTATTTTTCTCGGCATTGCGGCAAGTGTGCTGGTGATTTCTTTTGGGGGCATTGTCAATGCTTTGATACCTCTTTATGCCGTTGGAGTTTTCACCGGTTTCACACTTAGTCAATTCGGAATGCTGGTGCGCCACCGAAAACTAAAAGAACCCGGCTGGCAAGTTAGGGCGTTTTTCTCGGGTGTTGGCTCTCTTACAACACTGTCAGTGGCAGGCATTGTCGTTGTGGTCAAGTTCACCGACGGA
Organism: Ilumatobacteraceae bacterium; assembly: GCA_044354345.1. Lineage (GTDB taxonomy): Bacteria > Actinomycetota > Acidimicrobiia > Acidimicrobiales > Ilumatobacteraceae > BACL27. The sequence goes on from JBILAG010000137.1 coordinate 3,453, forward strand.
GCATGGATACCGGCAGTAGTAATCCCATCGATGATGGCGTTTTTCTTGGCTGTCAATCGTCACTACAAAAAGGTGCGCTCATTTTTGGAGATTGAAGAGGGTTACGTTGCACCACGACGTACCCACACTGTTCTTGTGCTTGTTGGTTCAGTAAATAAGGGCGTTCTGCAAGCCGTGAAATATGCCGAAAGTTTGCGCCCAGACAGATTGCTTGCGCTTTCGGTTGTCGGTTCAATTGAAGAAAGAGAAA
>JBILAG010000053.1:0-13294 GCA_044354345.1 Ilumatobacteraceae bacterium
TTACAGCACCAAAACTAACTAATTTGTTTTCACCATTTCAAACCAGTTATTTCCTAAACAAAACTCAATCTGCGCTTTGTTGTAACGGCCTAACGGAGACTCCACAAGTTCAAAAACATGTGCGTCGTTTAACACATCATGCTGATAAAGCCAATTTCTTTGAAAATTTGTGCGCAGAAATCGAGCGTTAGCGGTGCGACCATCAACTAAAACAATTGTTCCGGGTAGTAGAAAATGCTCAATTTTGAGTAAGTCACACGACATCGGCAGGCGATCTGGATGTCTGGTCGAGATCCCTGATATTTCACCTTTTGCACTGTCTTGAGAAGGTGCATCAAGATAAATAAAGTCGGGACAAATATTTGGGAGATTTGAATATTCGGTACATATCCGGCCGGCAAATGTGGTCATCATTACTTCTGACTTAGTGAACTTTACACACGACTTTAGGTTTTTTGGCAATCTACTTTTTGCGATTTTTATATATTTTGCCATGTCATCAACAGAGTGGACTTCAAATGGATTGCTTCGTCGCAAATTAGAAGTAACAAAGTCTCCAAACTCCTGCTTATTCTTTTCTATCGCATCTGCAAAAATGACGGTTGAATAACCGCAACCAAATTCAAGGACGGTAGTCACCTTTCGAGAACGAATGAGTTTGTGAAGTCTTACTAGGTCGTCCCATTCCGGAGACTTTGGCGCAACCACTTTCGGATCTACAGATTCATAGATGCTTTTTTTAACTGGCGTGACATCAGAGTTCAGCAATAAATCTAATTTATGGTCTTTTATATAATTGATCACTTCGGGCGTTAGCTCAGTCATCATAAACAAGCTCCATTTGCTGGGTTAGACGCATCGGCGATACCGCCGCCGATAACGAATGAATTTGTCACGTCGTAACATACGACACTTTGACCTGGCGCGATTCGGCGCTGCGCGACTTCAAATTCTAAAATAAGTGGGCTAAGACTTTGTACGAGTGCTGGAAGTGCTGCCCCATGGGCGCTGCACTGAACAAGCACCGTGCTTCCGATAGCTGGCGCCTGGTCGGCCCACATCACATTTTTCACCGCAAGACCCGAACGAAGTAACTGATCTTCGCTACCAATTACAACACGAGCATTTGGCGTGTCAACATCAACAACAAACTGTTTTGGCCCACCGCCGGGCAAACCCAAACCTTTGCGTTGACCAATAGTCACAAGTTCTAGCGCATCAACTGCGCCAGCGAGCACACCATCTGAAGTAACAACTGTTGCCTTGCGAAATTCAATTCGATGACCTAAAAATGTTTCGCGCCCACCAGTTCGCGAAATGAAACAAACATCTTGGCTATCTGGTTTGGTTGCACTGCGCAGACCTAGCGCAACCGCTCGATCACGAACTTGAGCCTTAGTTAAATGACCCACCGGAAACATGGTGTATGCCAATTCTGTTTGGTCGAGCATATAAACGACATAACTTTGATCCTTTAATTCATCATGCCCGCGAGTCAAGTGGTAAACGTTCTCCGCGTCTCGAGTGATCTGCGCATGATGACCCGTTGCAACGGCATCGAATCCGAGAATTCGCGCTCGTTCGCTAAGCCGATCAAATTTTAAGTGTCTGTTGCACTCAATACACGGGTTTGGTGTGATGCCATCGACATGTGCCTGCACATACGGCGCAACAACATGCTTGTTGAAATCTTCAGAGAAATTAAATACCAAGTGATCAATACCGAGTTGTTGGGCAACGCGACGGGCGTCATCAACATCTGACACCGAACAACAGCCGGTGTCACTCTCGCCGCCCCAAAGGCGCATTGTGACACCAACTACTTGGTGACCTTGATCAATTAGTTCTGCTGCAGCCACCGACGAGTCAACCCCACCAGACATTGCGACTAAAACTTTCATTTGCTTGCCGATACTCGGGGCGCTGTTTTGTTTCGTCGCAACTGATTAACGGCTGCAATTAGTGCAGATGAAGCACGATCGATTTCTTGCTCGGTTGTTGTATGACCAAGACTCATACGCAACGCACCAACTGAATATTTCGCATCAACACCCATCGCCAACAAAACATGCGACGGCTCCATTGCTCCACTGGCACAAGCGCTCGCGGCAGACGCACAAATCATTGCTTCATCCAAAAGAAATAAGATTGACTCACTTTCGCAACCAGCAATACATAAATGCGCGATGCCTGGAACTCGCTTGTCGCGAGCGACGGTTTCAATTACATCGTCGAGTTCGCTGATCACGGCGTCTACAAGGGCGTCGCGCAATTTTGTGACTCGTAAGATTTCAGCGTCGCGAGTTGAATCTGTTTCGCGCAACGCTGCCGCAGTCGCCATGATTCCACCAACATTGTGAGTTCCACTTCGACGATCCCGTTCTTGTCCGCCGCCAACAATCAGTGGATCAATTTCAAGACCGATTCGCTGCATTGTGACTCCCATGCCTTTTGGGCCACCAAATTTATGCGCAGACACAGTCAACACGTCAACCAGTTTCGAAATTTCACGCAAGTCTTGCCAACATGTCGCCTGCACTGCATCGGTATGCAATATCGCACCTGGTGAATTGGCTCGAACAACTTTTGCAACTTGGCGTAGCGGCGAGATACTCCCGACTTCATTGTTAACGGCCATCACTGAAACAACACTCACTCGGCCAGCGTTTTGAGGATCTTGCAGGACTTTCTCAAGTTTGGCGACATCAATCGCACCGGTTGAGTCAACTGCAACAACTTGACCCTTTAGATTTTCAACGCAATGTAGTACGGCGTGATGCTCGGCAGCAGAACACACGGCGACGCCGCCGTTACGCCGCGCCGCGCCGAAAATAGCTGCGTTATCGCCTTCGGTTCCTCCGCTTGTGAAAATTATTTCGCCTGCTTTGCAACCAATTGCTTCAGCGACGTCATCGCGAGCTTCGTCAATCGCCTTGCGGGCAATCCTTGCAAAACGATGCGAACCAGAAGGGTTTGCATACATGCCACTCATATATGGCGCCATTGCCGCGACCGACTGCTCACGCATTGGCGTGCTTGCGGCATGGTCTAGATACACAAAATCAGGCAAATTATCTTTGCACAATATTTTTTTGCTTCGTGTATCCACAGTGTTACAGGCTAACTACACTCACAGGTCTATGAGCCACATCACTGTCAAGATTGAAATCAATGCCAGCCCTGAACGAGTCTGGCAAATCGTTGAGCCTATTGAACGCCATGTTGATTGGATGCACGATGCCGTAGCAATCAGGTTTGTGTCCGAGCAGACTCGCGGCGTCGGCACGGCATTTTTATGCGACACAAAAGTTGGGCCAATAAAGCTGACCGACAAAATGGAAATCACTCAATGGGTGCCAGGCTCGGCAATGGGCGTAAAACATATTGGCATCGTGACTGGTACTGGTGTGTTCACGCTCGAGCCACTGGCAAATGGCTCACGGACACTTTTTAAATGGGAGGAAGAATTAGTCTTCCCGTGGTATCTCGGCGCTCAAATCGGTGCATTTATTGGCGGAAAAATTGTGTTGAAACAAATCTGGAAGCGAAATTTGCGCGACCTAGCAAAACTCTGCGAGCAATAACTAGAAAATTTACTAGTAATTAAACTAGATTGCGCGCACAAGTGCTGTTGCACCAGCCGCAAGAACAACGACAACGATAAGTGGTGCGCGACGCCATGCCGCGATTACCGCTACGGCAAACCCTGCAACTCTCGCATCAATCACGAGATTTTGACCGATTGAAAATGTATCTTTTGCGACCAACGCAGATAGCAACGCAGCAGGTATCAAACCAAGACATCGGTCAATGACCTTTGGTAACTGTCGCGACCCCAAAATAACTAATCCAAAGATTTTGAATAAATACGCTGTTACGGCAAGCGCAATGATCATTAACCACAAATGTGCTGGTGCCTGATTAATCATTTGCGCAAACCAACCAACACGGCACATGCGGCAATCAAAATTGGGATACCGATTGGCAAAAACGAAATCGAAATTAAGCACAGCACACCGCCGAGTGCGGCTGCTTGGCGACCGAGTTTCGACCGAAGATGTGGCAGTAGCATCACGATGAACGCAGCAGGAAACGCAATATCTAAACCAAACTTCTGTGGATCAATTGCGCTTCCCGCCAGAGCACCGATCAGTGTGCCGAGATTCCAAAAACTAAACAGACCTATCCCAGTTGTCCAGAAGGCGATTTTCCGAAGTCGAGGTGACTCTTGAGCAAGTGCCAGTGCGGTCGTTTCATCAATCACGAAATGCGCCGCGAAGATTCGGCGAGGCAGACTACCCGCCATTGATTTCGCCGACGACGAAAGCGCGAGACCATAAACAAAGTTGCGCGCTGCCAAAAGTGCAGCACCGCCAAAAGCTGCTGCGAGAGAGCCGCCCGCACCGACAACACTCATCGCCGAGAACTGTGATGCACCAGTGAATACAAAAAGTGACAACGCACAGGTCTGCCAAACGCTCGCACCCGCACTAACCGAGGCGACGCCAAATGACAATGCAAAAACGCCAACTGCTCCGCCCAGAGTCAAACTTGCAATAACTACCCGCCTTACTGCGGGCTCAGCTAATGATGCAAAAAATCGCTTCACGCAAAAACAAGCTCACTAAAGAATTCCGTGCAACATTTCATCTGCACTTGACCAAGGGTCGCGCGAACGCGACAGCATTTCATTTTGTATTTCTTCCCAACGGCCACCAGTACAAATTTCTTGCGCGCGGTGCTCAAGGCGTCGCACAATAATTGCTCGCAGTTCATTACGTAATCTTTGGTCGCGACGCTTGGCAAGCGACCCGTTAGCCGTTGCATGTTGACGATGCTCGTCAATAGCGTGCCACAACCCATCGGCTCCTTCGCCAGTTGTGCCTACAGTTGTAACGATTGTCGGCTGCCACGCGTCTTTAGCAAAATCAGATAGTTCAAGCATCTGTTCTAGATCACGGCGAGTTTGATCAACACCTGGTCTGTCTGCTTTGTTGATCACAAAAATATCGGCGATCTCGAGCAGACCGGCCTTATTGGCTTGCACCGAATCACCCCAACCTGGGTTAACAACCACGACAATCGTGTCGGCATTTCGTGCGATCTCAACTTCAACTTGTCCGACACCGACTGTCTCTACCAATGTGCACGGCGAACCAACTGCGTCGAGCAATCTCACTGCCTCGCTCGTTGCAAGCGATAACCCACCAAGGTGTCCACGTGTTGCCATACTGCGAATAAAAACTCCAGGATCAGTTGCATGATTTTGCATTCGCACTCGGTCACCCAAAATTGCGCCACCCGTAAATGGTGACGAAGGGTCAATTGCCAAAACCGAAACTGTTTGTTCAAGAGATCGAATGTGCGAGATCAACGAAGAAGTTAGCGTGCTCTTTCCGGCACCTGGCGCACCAGTTATTCCGACAATGTAGCCGTTTCCAGTTTTGGGATAAACCAACCGCCCAACAGTTCGAGCGTCGTCACCGCCACGCTCAATCAGCGACAACAAGCGTGCAAGTGCCGAACGCTCACCGTTGCATGCCTCACTGAATAATGCTGCAATTTCTGGCGAGCGACTTTCCATACTTAAAAACTACTTTCTATACTGCTACGACCTCGGTTATACCATCGATTCGATCGCGCATGATGCGTTCAATCCCTGCTTTAAGAGTTTGATCTGAAGCCGGGCAAGTACCGCATGCACCTGTCAGCGTGACACTTACGATCCCAGTTGCTTCGTCAACTTCGCGCAAAATAATATCGCCGCCGTCGGCCTGAAGTGCAGGGCGAATAACTTCAATTGTTTCTTCGACTTGTGTACGAATTGACACTTAACCATCCTGCCTAATTTGAAGACTTTTGAATTTGATTGATGTTTATTTGATGAACCCTCTACGATACGAGGGTGCTTGCTCACCAAGGTGGTTGGGATGAAATTCTCTTAGTTGCTGGACCAATTATCGTTATAATCGCGGTGTTATGGCAGGCAACACGTCGCGTTAAACGCGAGTCACGTCAGCACCAAGACCACTGAGTCGACCCACGAGGTCGTCGTAGCCGCGATCAATGTGATGAATTTCGCTGATCACTGTTTCGCCGTGCGCAGCCAAACCCGCCACAACAAGTGCCGCGCCAGCACGAATATCTGGCGCTATAACATCGGCGCCAATTAGGTGATCAACACCTTTGACAACCGCATGATGTCCATCAATTCGAATATCGGCGCCAAGTTTGCAAAGCTCTTCGATATATCTAAATCGACCAGGAAACAAATTTTCTGTCACGATGCCGACGCCACTAGCAACAGAATTCATCGCTACGAGTAACGGTTTGTAGTCGGTTGCAATACCGGGATATGGCAAAGTTGCAAAATCTATTGCATTTAATCGATCAGGAGCAGTAACTCGCAGGCCGTCGCGACTCGGAATAATTGAGACACCCATCTGTGCATATTTATTTATCACCATTTCCATTTGCTCTGATCTCGCTCCACGAATCTGTACATCGCCTCCAGCAATCGCAACTGCAGCGATGTACGTTGCAGCTTGCACACGATCATTAATCACCGAGTGTCGCACACCCTGCAATGAGCCTTTTTTTGAACCATGAATTATCAGACGCGAAGTACCAATGCCCTCAATTTGCGCACCCATCGCTACGAGCATGTTGCACAAATCTCCGATCTCGGGTTCGCGCGCCGCGTTGTCTATCACTGTTGTGCCTTTGGCATAAATCGCAGCCGTTAATATATTTTCGGTAGCGCCAACGCTGGCAAACGAAAGCTCAATTTCTGCGCCGTTTAGTTGATCGGCGTAAGCACTTATGTTTAGAAGGTTCTGCTCAATTGTTGCGCCCATTTTTTCTAGACCGCTAATGTGCAAATCAATCGGCCTACCACCGAAGTCATCGCCGCCTGGCCAGTTAATGATTGCTCGACCGTAATGCGTTAGTAGCGGGCCCAGCACATTGATGCTGGCGCGAATCTTGTCAACATTCTCAAATGGAGCTTCAGTCGAGATCGTGCCCGTGTTCGTCAGCGAAAGTTCATGTGGTCCAAGCCACTTAGTTAAAACACCTAACGCCGTTAACAAATCTGACATCGTGTCAACATCAGCAATCGCCGGCACATTAGTTAGCACATATTCGCCTTCAGCCAACAAAGTCGCCGCCATCAACTTAAGCACCGAGTTTTTGGCGCCGGGAACCTGCACATTTCCTGAAAGTGGCCCCGAACGGCGAACAATTATTCGTGGCGACTCATTATTCATGACATTTCAGTATGCTCCCGCAGTGAGCAGAAAACGCCAAACACGAGCCATGACACCTCGACAACGCACGATTCTGTGGCTTCTCGCCTTGGCCTGCTTGCCCGCAACTTATGCAAACACTCTGTTTACACAAACAGTTGCTTATGCCGCACAAGATTTTGGTGTCTCAGAACAAGGACAAGGAATCGGAGCCGCAATAATTCGATGGGGAGTATTAATCGCGCTTCCACTCACGGCACTCGCTGATCGCATCGGGCGCCGACGCTTAATTATTTGGTGCGCATTTGGTGCACCAATTGTTACTGCACTCGGAGGACTCGCGCCTTCGTTCGCAATTCTTGTTGCAACACAAACTGTCGGGCGACCACTTGCACTCGTGCTGACTATTTTGATCGGCATTGTCGCTACTGAAGAAATGTCGCGTGATTCGCGCGCGTGGGCAATAAGTGTTCTCGCTCTTGCCGCCGGCCTTGGCGCAGGCATCGCACTCGGCGCACTACCAATCGCCGATTTAGCTGCAGGCTCGTGGCGCATTATTTATGCAATTTCGCTGGTATGGATATTCTTGGCGATCATTTTGCAGCGTCGAATGCCAGAAACAAGACGGTTCATTGAACATCACGAAAAACATCTCAGGTCAGCAACTCACATCGACAGATCGAGACTATTCACGCAAAGTCTCGTTGCAATTTTCGGTAATATTTTCATTGCCGCATCATCTGTGTTTCAGATTCGCTATTTGCGCGATACGCGCGAATACTCTGCAGTTATGATCACCGCATTCACCTTGATTACGGGCACTCCAGCATCAATCGGTTTGCTTGTCGGTGGTCGCGTCGCCGACTCACGCGGACGGCGACTTTTATCAGCGATTACTTTTCCACTTGGCGCAATTTTTTTAACTGTCGCATTCAGTATTAGCGGCAAACCAATGTGGCTAGCCTCCTTGATTGGCGGCATATGTCTGGGTCTCGCCTACCCCGCCATGGCTGTGTACCGCGGCGAAATGTTTCCGACATTGCATCGCTCATTCGCCTCGGGGGTGATCATGACCTCGTCACTGATCGGTGGCAGCGTCGGTCTAGTTGGCGCAGGATATTTTCTGAATCGCGACATCAGTTATGGCACCGTGATGAGTTGGCTTTCACTCGGGCCAGTCGTTGCCGGAGTTTTGATTTATGCGACTTTCCCCGAATCAGCGCATCGCGAGCTTGAAGAACTAAACCCTCAAGACGTCACGACGTCAGAGCCTTAATCCAGTGAGCAACTAATTCGGCGACTTCGTCATCACGATTTTTTAGGTCATGGCGAGCATCTTGAATCCATTTGTGAGTTACTGAATTACTGATAGTTGCTGTTGCATTTTCTAGTTCGTCAACTGTGCCAAACTCATCACGCGTGCCGCTGACAAATAAAGTTTCAACATTGATTCGCGGTAAATGATCAGTGCGGAGTTTTTCTGGTTGTTTTGGTGGATGTAACGGGTAGCAAATGCACACGAGCGCAGCAACATCAAGTTTTCGTTCGGTCTCTGCCACCGCCATGCTGCACATTCGCCCGCCCATTGAACGACCACCGATAACGATCTGATTCGTCGCGCAACTCCAATCCTCGGCTGCCTTGAGCACTGCATTTCGGACAGTTTCAATTAGCACTGGCGCGCGGTCAGGAAAGCGTTTGCCGGCGATTCGATAAGCAAAGTCAACTCGACGGACACTCAGAGTTGGCTGAGATTGTTTTAGATGATTTTCAATGGAGACAAGTGATTGGTGGTTTGCGTTTGTGCCAGCACCCGGAAATAAAATAACCCCAGAAATCACAAATCTACTAGTGCGCGCGTTTTCACGAACGCAAAAGCACACGCGTCTTCACGAGTGCAGTAGCACTCGGCGCGCTTCTCCTAGATCTTCTATTGATTTGCCAGCAGTTGCGATTGCGCCGCCGTGATCGGGGTGCACACTTCGCAATACAGTGCGATACCGCTCTTGAACTTGACGCTTGGACGGCTTAATCGTTCCTTCTGGAAACCCAAGAATCTCGAGTGCCCATGCTCGTGGGTCTGCCAGTGCTGAGATATTCGTTGCAGAACTCCCGGCAAGGTACGAAATAAATGAAGCATCGAGTGGTCCTCGCCATCTCATTGACCGGTTGATCACAGTCGCTAAAGATTTTCGAGACGGATCATCAAGTCTTTCAATCGCGTAGATTGCGCCGAGAACTTGAGCCAACGCGCTACCGCTTGCATCAAACTTAAACTGAAGTTTTTCTTGGTCTCCAACTAATTGATGCAAACTTTTTGTGAGTCCATGTCGATCTACTTGTAATCGATGTCGCAATCGTGGTTGCACAACTCGTTCACCACGCTCAATCTGCGCAGTCAGTCGATGTATGTCTGGGACAAGATCTTCATCAATCTCGCTGAAGTTCGCAGCGACAACTCCTCCCAGCAGAATTCCTCCTAACCCCGGTGAATGATCTGTCGGAAGAACAAGATTACCGAGCGACAATCGGCGCGTCGGCGTGAATGGCCTTGAATGCCAAATCTCAAGTTCGGCTAAAACTGTTTGGGTTTCAGACATTTGAACGCAAAATTGCAAACAGTCGACCGGCGAGATCCATTGCCGTTGACTCATCAGGTTGTGAGCTACCAACAAGTGATTCTTCAATTTGGTTTGCTAGATCTTTTACCTGACGCCACACTGAGTCGCTAATTTCGCGGGGCGCATTGGCTCCGTCAATTTCTTCAAGCAGTCTCTCTAATGTGCGTATCGCATTCGTATCCGATGGATTACGCGAAATTCTCTGCGCAAGTGCAGATAATTGTCCAAGAACTTTTGAATCTGCGACATCGTTACTATCATCGCCGCCATCATCGTCATCATCACTGTCACCACTGTCATCGCTGATCCCATTATTGTTTTCAATTTCATCCAGCATTTCTTCGACTTCATTTTCAACTACTGATGCCGCAAGTAATACAGTTTCTTCCCACTTATGGGCGATGCCGGATTCAATAAGCAAAGTCGTCAATTCGGCGCGAGCATCTGGCGTCCATTCATCCAACTCCCATTCGGTAATTGGCGAATTTAAATCAAGTTCACTCACGAGCGAAACGCTAGTTGCTTATCGGTGCACTGAGGCATTGCGCTATTATCTCGTTGTGCCATTAGAACAACGCCCCGACCGTAACCTAGCCCTTGAACTTGTGCGTGTTACAGAATCGGCTGCTCTGGCTGCATCCAAATGGGTCGGTCGTGGCGATAAAAATGCGGCTGACGGCGCGGCAGTCGATGCGATGCGCAACTTGCTTGACACAGTAAATATGGACGGCATCGTCGTAATTGGTGAAGGTGAAAAAGACGAAGCACCGATGTTGTTCAATGGCGAACGCGTCGGCAATGGCTCAAAGCCGTTGACCGATGTGGCTGTCGACCCGATTGATGGCACGACATTGACATCGCTGGGACGAAACAACGCACTCTCGGTGCTCGCAGTTGCTGAACGTGGCACGATGTTTAATCCTGGTCCGTGTGTTTACATGGAGAAGATTGCAGTGTCGGCGGCTGCAGCAAACGCAATCGACATCACGGTTTCGCCAACAAAAAATCTTAAAGAGATTGCCAAGGCGACAAAAAAGTCACTGAACGATCTTGTCGTTGTGATTTTGGAGCGCCCACGACACGATGAACTAATTGCCGAGGTTCGCTCGTGCGGCTGTCGTATTCACTTAATTAGCGATGGTGACATCGCTGGCGCAATTGCTGCTGCGTCGCCACAAGTTGGTGTGGATGTATTAATGGGCATCGGCGGTACACCCGAAGGAGTTACGGCTGCGGCTGCACTCAAGAGTTTGGGCGGTCAGATTTTGGGAAGGTTGTGGGTCAAGAACGATGCAGAGGCAAAAATTGCAAGAGATGCTGGCTATGACTTGTCAAAAGTTCTTACTGTTAACGATCTTTGCAGTGGCGAGGATGTTTTCTTTGCTGCAACTGGCGTCACCGATGGCGAACTACTTCGCGGCGTGCGATATGACTCGTACGGAGCTCGATCACAAAGTTTAGTTATGCGTAGTCGAAGTGGTACAGTGCGTGTGATTGACACGCAACACCGCGTTGACCGCATTGGCCAGTATTCTTCAGTCGAATTCCGTTAACTCGGAAAATTGCCCAGCTTTAGTTGCGGCGGGAGGGTAGTGAAGTGATGCGGCGCACAAGGCTGCGTGGGGACGAATTCGAAAACGCTGAGACGCCTTTGTAGAGAGCACCGGGGATGCTAAGAGCTTTGCCACGCATCACTGCGCGCAAGCCTTCACGTGCAACATCGGTGGCTTCGAGCCACGCAAAATTTGGTACTTGGCTAGAAATACTGTTGGTGCCAGAAACTTCAGAGAACTCAGTGCGCGTGAACCCCGGACACAATGCAGTGACTCGAATACCTGTGCCACGCAGTTCTTCGTGTAGCGCTTCGGTGAAACTCGTGACATAAGCCTTGGTCGCGGAATAAACAGATGCCCTCGGCCCTGGTTGAAAACTTGCAACGCTTGAAACATTCAATAAATAGCCACGACCATTTGGCACCATCGCTTTAATCGCAGCGTGCGACAAACGAGTTAGCGCCAATACATTTACGCCTATCTCTCGCGACAGCCGGTCGACATCAATTTCGTGCATCAAACCTGAAGAACCAAAACCAGCGTTGTTCACAACTAAATCAATCGGTGTTTTTGACGAGTCGGTGATACGCGCTTCAACTTGTGCAACACCGTCAGTAGTTGAAAGATCGGCAACAATGACTTCAATATCTTTAAATCGCGCTGCCAATGCTTCAAGTCGATCTGCGCGACGCGCGACCAAAACTAATGGCACACCAGACATGCCAAGTTGAACAGCAATTTCTTGACCGATACCGCTAGATGCGCCTGTCACCAACGCACAGGTGAACGGGTACTTAGCCATGATTAGCGCTCGTTAGTGAGACGAACCGGCCGAACTGTTTAAATTTGGTAATCCACCAGTTGCAGCCAAACGAGCATGTGCGCGCCGTAGATCTGCCTCAACCGTTGCATCGTGTTCGCCACGCATCGCTTCTTGCGCACGTTCTTGTGCCGCTCTCGCCCGTGCAACATCAATGCTTTCAGCAAGTTCAGCACTGTCAGACAAGATTGTTACGTGATCAGGGGCAACATCAACGAAACCACCGTGCACCGCAACATCTTGCACTTTGCCGTCTGTCATATATATGCGAGTGTGGTTTTCAACGAGCGCACCCAAGAATGTCGTGTGACCAGGCAAGAACGCAATTTCGCCACCTTCTAACGTGCGCGTAATTACTTGTCGTGCCTCACCAGAAAACAAAACGCGTTCTGGTGAAACTACCTCAACTCTGAGTGAACTTGACTCTGACATGTTTATTGAAACCTAAGCAGCCGAATCTTGAAGTGTCTTAGCCTTAGCCAAAACTTGATCAACGCCACCGACGTTCAAGAAAGCCTGCTCTGGCACATCATCAAGGTCGCCCTTAATGATCGCTTCGAAACTTTCAACTGTTTGTGCGGTTGGCACGTACTCACCCTTGACACCGGTGAAAACTTCAGCAACATAAAACGGCTGAGACAAGAAACGCTGCACCTTGCGGGCTCGCGAAACAGTCATGCGGTCTTCTTCTGAGAGTTCATCGAGACCAAGAATTGCGATAATGTCTTGCAACTCTTTGTAGCGTTGCAAAATTTCTTGCACGCGACGCGCGACACCGTAGTGACGATCGCCGACAGTTTCTGGTGTCAAAATTGTTGATGTTGAAGCCAGTGGGTCTACTGCTGGATAAATACCCAACGATGCGATCTGTCGCGACAACTCGGTTGTTGCATCCAAGAAAGCAAAAGTTGTAAACGGCGCTGGGTCGGTGTAGTCGTCAGCAGGTACATAAACAGCCTGCAACGAAGTAATCGATCGGCCACGTGTCGATGTGATTCGCTCTTGCAACTGACCCATTTCGTCAGCAAGCGTCGGCTGGTAACCCACTGCTGA
>JBILAG010000138.1:0-3602 GCA_044354345.1 Ilumatobacteraceae bacterium
ACTTTCGCAAGAAGAGCTACGTAGTGTCCGTGGCGCAGAAATTGCAATGATATTTCAAGATCCGATGAGTGCACTTGACCCTATGTTTACCGTTGGTACTTTACTTAAATCGGCAATTCGAGCGCACAAAAAAGTTGATGATGCAACTGCCGAAAAGATCTCACTTGAATCCCTTGCTGATGCCGGGATCGAAGACCCTAGGCGACGATTAGCAGAATACCCATTTCAACTTTCTGGTGGTGTTTCACAACGTGTGATGATTGCATTGGCGTTAGTTAATAACCCGAAGATCATCATTGCTGATGAGCCAACTACTGCGTTAGACGTGACAGTTCAAGCACAAATTCTTGAGAGACTAAAAGATCTCAAGAAAGAGCGTGGCATGAGCATCATGTTGATTACTCACAACTTGGGCGTAGTTGCGTCAATCGCAGATCGAATGGCTGTGATGTACACAGGCGAAATTGTTGAGATTGGCTCAGTTGAGAATGTATTTGGTAAACCCCAACACCCATACACAAATGGATTACTTGGAGCGGTACCACGATTAGGCAGTGGCTCTGCTGAATTGATTCCAATTGTAGGTCGTGTTCCGCAGCCGGATAATTTACCAAGTGGTTGTACCTTCGTAGATCGATGCGGCAGGGCGGTTGAAAAGTGTTCTGCTCAACGTCCTGAATTGGTTTCGCAGGGCGCGGTAGATGTTCGTTGTTTTAATCCGTTTGAATAACAGATCAGTATTTGATGTCGAAGCGAATTGCAATTGAGTTTTCGTCGTCTACTTCTGATGTTATTAGAGGTATAAAACTTACGAATGATGGTGCGAGTCGAGTTCTATTAGTGCACTCGCTCGGTGCAGATCTTGACGAATTCGGATCGTTCCCAGAAAAATTACATGCTCGTGGATACGAACCTATTGCCATTGACCTAATCGGTCATGGGATATCTGATGGATTGAGCAATTTGACACGTATTCGCGAGGATCTTCTGTGTCTAATCAAGCAGCTTGTTGAAGACGGAGATTCGATTGGTCTCGTGATGTCAGGTCAATTAGCAACCGTCGGTGCACATATTGGAGTAGCTGACAAAGTTGCGGCACAAATATTTGTGAACCCGGAACTTGATGAGACAATCATGAATCAAGAAGATCGCGCCCAGTCAATTCGTTTAATTATTCACGGCGACGATCCAAATATTGCAGCAACCAAAACTAAGAAGTTCTTTTCGTACCTACTTGGCGAGAAAATGATGATCTCGTCATTAGATTCGCAACTTGGGCTATTGCAACTAAGTGAGTTGAGTCATATTTATAACCATGTAGAGCTCTTTCTTCATCGCTATTTGAGTCAGAAACCCGAAACAAGACCAGTAAAACCAACAATCGAAAGGGCGTTATGAGCAAAGTAGTTGATGCACATCTCCATCTATTTAGGGCGGTGAGCGAGAAGTTTCCTAGAACTGAATATCCAATCATGGCCGAAGCCGATCGCGAAGAACTTGCAGAGAAGTTGTTGGTCGAGATGGATAATGCTGGGGTAGATCACGCGATCGTGGTGCCACTTTCAAGTGATGATGAATATCTGCAAGAAGTACTCACCAAATTTTCAGGCAAATTCGCTGGGGTTGGCGTATTTGACCACTCAAATCTTGACGATGTTAAAGGAATTGAAAAGAGGCTCACTAAAACGCGCCTCCAAGGACTTCGATTTTTTGGATTAGAAGCAACAGTTGATTGTGATGTAACAAAGCTGAGTTGCTACCCAGTTCTTGAACTTATGTCTCAATCTGGAATGGTGGTTTGGTTTTATGGAGACTTGGTGCAACTCGCAGCGTTAAAAAAAGTTATGACACTTTTACCAAAGCTCAAAGTTGTACTTAACCACTGCGGGTTCTTGCCAAATATGCAT
The DNA here is from genome assembly GCA_044354345.1 of Ilumatobacteraceae bacterium. Taxonomy (GTDB): domain Bacteria; phylum Actinomycetota; class Acidimicrobiia; order Acidimicrobiales; family Ilumatobacteraceae; genus BACL27. Next base: position 1,908 of record JBILAG010000138.1, read on the forward strand.
GCAGAAATGCAGATCGATAAGTATCGTCGACCGCATTTTGATGTGCAACTTCCACCAGTTGACTTGCCAGTCGTAGAGCAGATGGCGAGTGAGTACTCGAACTTATATGTTCATTTTTCGGGTCAGTATGCGTTCACTCATAACGAATACCCGTATTCTGATTTCACCGAAATTGCACAACGGCTGCACAGCTCATTTGGAGCGAAAAGAATGCTGATGGCTTCAGACTGGCCATGGATCGAGTTTGAGCCTGGTTACGCAAAAGTTTTAGATCTTGTAGATGTACTGCTACCAAATTTGACTTCTGACGAAAGAGATTCAGTCAGAGGACTAACAGCACTTACATTGTTTAGCTTTTAATTAAGCCCATTCTTTAATTGCTGCTGCTAGGCGGCTTGCACCTTGTTCGAGATCAGACTCGCTTGACGCAAGCGATACTCGTACGAAGTTTCCAGAATCTGGCCCGAAAGCAGAACCGGGAACAACAGCAACTCGCTTTTCGGTAATCATCCGCGAGACAAAATCTAAGTCAGACATCCCCGACGCAGTTATGTCAACCATTGTGTAGAAAGCTCCGGTTGGTTGCGCGAACTTGACGCCCTTTTCAGTCAAAGTCTTTGTAACAAGAGCGGCACGCTTCCCGTAAGCATTTCGCATTTCGGATACGCAACTTTGGTCTCCTGTGACTGCAGCGAATGCAGCTTTTTGAGCGACAGAGTTGACACATGACGTGATCGGCTCTTGAGCACGCAGAATATGGCTGATGATAGAAGTTGGGCCAGTCAAGTATCCAACGCGCCATCCAGTCATCGCATAAGTTTTTGAGAAACTAAAAACGCTGATAACTCGACCTTCTTCGTCAAGGGGTTGTAATGAAGCTGGCGGCTTATCAAAATAAATCTCATCATAAACTTCGTCTGAAATCACCCAGAGGTTATGTTTCTTAGCTATCTGCAGAATTGCCACAAGTTCACTTTCAGGGATTATTGCACCACTTGGGTTACCCGGCGAATTTAGAAGCAACACCTTGGTCTTAGAGGTAATTTTTGATTCGATATCTGCGGCTGTCGGTACTAAATCATTCTCAATACGAAGCGGATAAAAAACCGGAACCGCGCCAAGCAGAATTGTCATCTGAAGATAATTTGGCCAACTTGGGTCAGCGAGCAATACCTCGTCGCCCCTGTTTAGAAGCGCGGTCAACGAACTAAATACTGATGCAACTCCACCCGGCGTTACAACTATTTGTTCTGGCGCCACCAAAATTTTGTTGCGGTCGCGAAGCTTTTGCGATAGTCCTTCACGTAGTTCGGCGATGCCAGCATTCGGCGTGTACTTTGTAAAATTGTCATTTAGTGCTGCTTGCGCCGCATCTTTTATGTGTTGTGGTGTTGTAAAACTTGGCTCTCCAACTTCAAGACGAATGCAGTCGGGATATTTGCTCGCCTCGTCAAACACTCGGCGAATGCCAGAGCGTGGTAAATGCTGAACTGAATTCGAAGCTTCTGGAGATGTCACTGAGTTATTTCGCTGGGTAATGGCAAGAAGCTTGGTGCTGTGCCGACATGTTTTGCAGTATTGGAGACTCGGTTTTGCAACGCTCGTCATCGGCGCCAACAGGGCAACGGTTTGCGAATTGGCAACCAAGGTGGGATCCAGCAGAACTTGATATGTCACCCCGCAAAACAATACGTT
>JBILAG010000054.1:0-13059 GCA_044354345.1 Ilumatobacteraceae bacterium
GGTTTTTATGCTGTGGCGTTGTCTTCTAGTGGTAGTTGTTGGGCTGCTCGGCTTATTGTCGAAGGCAAATTTTTGCGGTCTAGCAGTGTGTCGCCGGTTGTTGTAGCGCAACAAACAAATACTTCTAATAAGGCAATTACGACTTGGACGGCGTTACCAGTGAACGGTACTGCGTTTGGTGTGTTGAAACCACAAACCAGTGCCGCTGATGGTAACAACACAAATAATCTTGCTTCAATTAAAACTTTTTGCAAAGCTAAAGAACAATCAACAGGCTCACCAACGGTTGATGGTTTAATTATTGCACCGTCACAGTTTTATGCAACCTGGCGTGATGTCGCACCAGGCGGAACAGCCAGCAATGTCAATGGTGTGGCCGCGATTGCGGCAGCCACACCGGCTTTCACTTTGTCATCAAGTTCTGAGTCAGTGGTGCAAAGTGTGGATATGACTGGTTATACGATCACGTCAACTGGTGCCACAATTGCGAGTTATGCAATCAGTCCGTCCGCACCTACTGGCACATCATTTGATACTTCAACAGGGTTATTGTCGGGTGCGCCAACAGCAGTGCAAAGCGCAACGGCATATACGATCACAGCAAGGAGCGCAGCGGGTTATACAAGTACAGCATTATTTACACTTACAGTCACTGCAGCAACGCCGGGCACAGCAAGCATAACAAGACGTGTTTATGGTGATACTCAAGTCACCGTGACAGTTGCTGCAGGCACTGGCGGAACACCATCTTCGTATACCGTAAGCGCCTCACCACAAGTTTCAGGAGTGACCAGAACTTGCACGGTGACTGGTGCTTCTGGTAGTTGCATCGTGACTGGTCTAACCAATGGTGTCGCTTACACGTTTAGTGCTACAGCAACAAACGTAGCGGGCACATCTACAGCATCAAGTGCAACATACCCGACAACACCTTATTCTGCTGCAACTGCAGTCGCCGCAGCAGGAACTGGATCGATATGGACATTGCGCACGGCTACTAATTCTGGTGTATGGAATGCTCTTGCATATGGCAACGGCAGGTGGATGGCTGTCGGCAGCAATTCGAGTCACATGACTTCAACTGATGCCATTACTTGGAATGCAGTAACGACAATAAATCACAGTTGGAAAGGAATTGCTTACGGTAATAACACGTGGGTCGCCGTCGGGGAGAGGTCTTACGACCAGGGCAGGGTGATGTATTCGACTAATGGAACTACTTGGACTGACCAATTGGGCACAACAGTGGGTAAGAATTGGTCTTCTTTGACTTTCGGTAATGGGCTGTTTGTAGCAGTTTCAGATGAAATAGCGGGAACTACAACTCAACAAGTTACGACTTCGCCCAATGGTGTTACTTGGACGACGCGATCTTCGTCAACTGCTGCTGAGTGGAAAAGCGTAGTTTACGACGCTGCTGCTAATTCTGGTGCTGGATTGTTTGTAGCAGTCGCTGAAGATCGGGTGATGACTTCTACTAATGGTACTGATTGGACTACGCAAACGGTACCAACCGGCAGATGGACCGACGTGGCGTATGGCAATGGTTTGTGGGTGGCCACACAATCTTTGTATGAAAATGAAACTACGCAGAACCGAATAGTTACTTCGCCTGATGGGGTCAACTGGACAGCACGCTCAACATTAACCAGCACCGACCGCGCTTGGACTGGCATCGTTTACGGAAACGGTGGGTGGGTCGCAATTTCTTCTAACTTTACCGATGTAATGACTTCGTCCGATGCAATTAATTGGACAGCACAATATTCGGCAGACACTGACCAAAATTGGAATGTTATTGGGTATGGCGGTGGCAAGCTAGTTGCTATCGCTCGCTCCTCTAACAGCTACCTTGATGCCCCCAATAACACGGTTATTGACAAGTCCAACATAGTGATGACTGGCTGAGATTTAAACGCGATTTGACGGTCGGTAGAGTTTTGTAGATGTCGCCGTTGATCGCACTTGCTGGACGATACGGCGCACCGAGTCGAGTGTCGCGAGATGCAGTTGCGTTTGCGGGGCGACGGTATCTTGATGCGATTCTGCGGGCAGGCGGCGAACCAGTCGTGATTTCTCCACAACCGTTAAAAACCAATGATGCCGAGGCGATGATGCGACGGTTCGACGGTCTGGTGTTGATGGGTGGCGCAGATGTCAACCCGACTCTTTATGGGCAAGTTGCCGGTGTTCATGTTTATGGCGTGCAGCCCGAACAAGATGCATTCGAAACCGCGCTGTTGAACGCTTCACTCAATTTTGATGTGCCGGTGTTGGCGGTGTGTCGCGGAATGCAGTTAGTTAATGTCGTGCTCGGCGGTTCGCTTGTGCAACATCTTGGCGAACTTGCAAATGCGAATGAACTGCTTGCGCACGCGCCGAAGCAGTTTCCGGTTGGTGAAGAGTTTGCTTTGCACGAAGTGAATATAAAAAACGGAAGTCGAATGGCTGATGCAATCGGTGCGACAAAAATTAACGGTGCGTCATTTCATCACCAGGGGATTTTAAAACTCGCCGACGATCTGGTCGCTGTTGGCCATGCCCCAGACGGAATTCTTGAAGCAGTTGAACATCGCACGAAGTGGTTGCTCGGTATGCAGTGGCACCCAGAAGACACGGCCGCCGCAGACCCGCTGCAACAAAATTTATATAACGCGTTTGTTCAGCGAGCGAGATTATCTTTGTCGCGTAGATAAGGCGATGTCGGCACAGTCGCCCAGCGAATTGCGCGAGTTACTGCGTCGCCTAAAGGTCGAAGTGCGAATTTTTCTGTGATCGGAAGAAGCGGCAAGCGAAGTGGCTTTCGTGTCCAACTTGGCAAAGTCGCGATTGTTGCCGCGACGAGCGCCGAATATGCAACGCGTGCAGTCACTGGCAGTGGTGGTTCGAAAATTAAATATTTTGCTGCGTCTCGCGACTCGTCGGTGCTCGCAAGTTCTGGGCGGTAGTCGTGAAGTTGTTGTTTGAGTTCTTTTTCTGATTCTGGTGGGTTCGGCACGCCGAGTAGGCGCGCAATTACTGCGACATCTTGCACGTAGCCATCGCGTCCTTGTTGATCGAGAGGATACGCGCCATATCTCTGATGCGCCGCCAGAAACGAATCAACTTCGGCAACATGAACCCAACGCAAGAGATGCGGATCATTCGCTGAGTACGGGCGACCGTCGCTCGCAAAGCCAGTCACACGTGTGTGAACCATTTTGATTCTTGCAATAATTTTTTCAACTTCGTTAACTGGCCCAAATGTTGTTGTCGCCAAAAAATCTGCGGTGCGCTGCAAGCGTCCCCACGGGTCGTTGCGATAATCAGAATGTTGTGCAACACCTGCCATTGCAAGTGGGTGAAGCGATTGCAATAACAATGCGCGAAGGCCGCCGATAAACATTGATGCGTCTGAGTGAACACGAATAATTGGTCGGTCTTCGGTGAAGAGACGTTCGCCTGGAGCATCAATTATTTCTTGCGTTCTTTGGTCGGCGTTCGGGCCAATAACGCGCGCACGAATCGCCTCGCCGATTTGATCACGAACAGTGGTGATTGCCGAATTAATGTCAAGTTTTTTCATATCGCTGCTTCTATCGTGGCACCGAATTGTGCTGTTTGCATATATCAACGGCAAGTAGAATAGATGCCATGAGTCATAAGGCGGATGATAAATCTGTGCAAATTAAGGCTTCTAAGGCGAACAAAAAAACTTCTCAAGAGAAAATGCCCAAGTGGGTACCCCGAGCAATCGGATTGTTTTGGGTCGGTGCTATTGCAATGCTCGCGGTGCGCGAATTATTTCATCAGTTATCTGATTTTTTGGTTCTGCTCGTTATTTCATTATTTTTGGCGCTCGCAATTGAGCCAGCCGTTAATCGACTTGCGGCGCGCGGATGGAAACGCGGTGCCGCCACGGGCCTGATGTTATTTAGCGTATTTGTTGCTGTTATTTCTTTTGGTGCGGCAATCGGAACATTAGTTGCAACACAGATTCAAGATTTGATCAATAATCGTGATCAATATGTGACCGACACTGTTGTTTTCATCAACGACACATTCGGTTCGTCAATTAATCCGCAATCGTGGATAAATGCACTCAGTGACCCGAATGGTTCGCTAAATAGCTTTTTTACAAATCAACAAGACCGTGTCGTAAGTCTGTCGCTAGGTGCATTGAGCGGGTTACTGCAAATTTTGTCAGTCACATTGTTTACGTTTTATCTAATTTCAGATGGACCAAGATTGCGACGAGCGTTATGCAGCCGATTGCCAGTTAAACAACAACGCGTTGTGTTGACGGTTTTTGATCTCGCAATTGCAAAAACCGGTGGTTATATATATTCGCGTGCACTGTTGGCTGTAGTTTCTGCGATATTTCATTGGGTTGTGTTTCAAGCAATCGGCACGCCTGCACCGATTGCACTGGCAATCTGGGTCGGATTAGTTTCGCAGTTCTTGCCAGTTGTCGGAACATATCTCGCAGGGGTCTTGCCGATTTTGTTAGCGTTCTTGGACTCACCAATAAAGGCTTTGATTGTGATTATTTTTATAGCCGTGTATCAGCAATTAGAAAACTTCGTACTCGCACCGCGAGTAACTGCGCGCACACTCGAGTTGCACGCCGCGGTTGCGTTTGGTGCTGCCATTGCTGGCGGTGCGGTGCTTGGGCCGATTGGTGCGGTTTTGGCGCTGCCTTTCGCGGCGATGGTGCAAGGATTTGTCAGCGATTGGGGCAATCGATACGAAATTGTCGACAGTCCACTTGTTTACATTCCGAGTTTGCAAAAAGCGAAAACTAAAAAACGCAAATGAAGTTGTTCTCTAAATTGGTTTTAGCGCTGGCGTTTATCGCCACGGCGTCATCGTCGGTAGTTGCCTTTGCCGCTGGTGAGTCGTCGACCACTAGTTCAACTTCAACCACAGTCGCGACAGCAAGCACTAGTGCGTCGATCAGTACTACAACTATTGCTACAACAAGTACTACTGGCAACTCATCGATTACACATGTGGCAACCGCCGCTGAAACTTCATTGCTTTATCCAGCGAGGTCGCTTAGGTTTCCACCGTATACAAGGGCCAATCCGCCAGCAGTTCCGAAAAATTCTGGTGTAGGTCGTCGCGTTGTCTATCAAAATAATTTGCAATGGGTGTGGGTCATTGACGGGAAGAATGAAGTAGTGAGAGCCATGCCGGTTTCTGGACTTAGGGGTGTGCCGAATCTAGGAACCTACGAAGTCAATAGCCAGTCATTGCGAAGCTACAGTCTTGACCTTAAAGACGTGTGGTTTAATAACATGACTCGATTCGCGCTCGGACCTAACGGTGGCAATGTTGGATTTCATGAGATTCCGACAAAATACGGCAAGCCACTTCAGACCGAAGATCAACTCGGAACTTTTCAGGGCAGTGGTTGTATTCGAATGGCGTCTGAAGATGCAAAACTTATCTACAACTTTGCAAAACTCGGCACCAAGGTTGTTGTTGTCCCTTGATTCTCAAGGTCGTAGTAGCACTAACAGTAATTACAATTTTCTCGTGCACTTTTCTAGTGCTAAGAAATAAAGCACGACTGAAAATTAGATTACTTGCAAGTTTTATCGCTGTTGCGATTGTTTTAATAATACTTGTTCTGTTAAGTTTTTTAAAAGCATCCGGCTACAGGTTTTTGCTTGGCGTTTTTACTTTAGTCATCCTGATTTTATTGGGAGTAATTGAGAGTCTTCTGAAGTTTCTTCTCCAACTGGAAAAAAAGAGTAACCAACCTCAAAAACCAAGCGAAGATGATTCTCAAGTTAAAGCTGCTGCTTTCTACAGTGCCTTCGAAGAAGTAAAAAATCTCGAAGCTGTTGTGAATGATCCAACAATCACAGAAGAGTTCTGGGCTGAGTTAATGAGTTACCGCGCTAGTGGAATGTTCAAGCGAGATAAAAACCAAGTAATCATCGGTAATGCTGACGTATCAGGAAAAAATCTGAATGTTGTCGATGGAATTAGGAACACCCCAGGGAACCCAAAATCGGATTCTTCGAAATGCTTAATCTTCGGAGCCTCAGGGGTCTTTTCTTATGAAGTACCTGATTCAAGAACGCCTGCTGCTTGGCTTCAAAGACTTATGAATGAAAGTTCCTATAACTACAAAGTAGAAAATCATGGTGTGGGTGGCGCAACAATTCAGGATTGTTTTCGGAGGCTTAAAACAATCGATCTATTTCACGGAGATATTGCGATATTCGTTTTTGGTGGAAACGATGTGGGGGTCAACACAACTAAAAAAATTCAAGGAAAGGGGATATTCGGTCAAATTCCATTTTGGGGAGTGACGCTCAAAGTAATTAAGCGTCATTCGGCGCTAGCCGAATTACTGTTTTTGAAAACAACCGAACTTATTTACACTGACATTGAATCTAATCCAGAAGTCTTAAGCCGAGTTTTGGACACATTTACTGAGCTGGCCAACTATTTGAAGAAAATTGATATAGCGATGTTGTTTGTTTTGCAACCGAACTTATTTACAAAGAAGTTTCACAATGATTATGAGAAGATGCTCATAGTTAAATATCCAAGACATTGGGGAAATACTGTTCTCGCGGGATACAAAGTATTGAAGACGCAATTTGAAGATAACCCAAACGTTATTGTCGCCACGCATATTTTCGACGATGAGTTGGTTTCACCTTTTCTTGATTGGGGCCACGTTAACTCGACCGGCAATCGAATAATCGGCCAGTATCTTTTTGAGAATTTACAAAAGCGACAACTTATTTCTAAATAAATGTAAGTCACCTATTGAAATTTGGGACAAACCTCAGCCAGTTTTGGATTTAATTTTTAGAAGCGGGCGAGTTCGGTTTTAAGTAAGTCAAGCCCAAGGTTGCCGAGATCAAGTGCGTATGCGTGCCACGCACGTAAATCAAAGTTTGCACCGTGTTTGCGTTTGGCATCATCGCGCAGCGAAACCCAGACGCGTTCACCAAGTTTGTATGAAATCGCTTGTGCTGGCCAGCCAAGATATCGGTTGATTTCGGATTTATTAAACGCATCATCACTTGATGAGCGGGCAGAAAGAAATTCAAGTGCCAATTCTGGTGTCCAGGCTTCACCGCCGTGCCACTTAGATTCTTTTGGAATATTGAAATCGCAGTGCATGCCGATGTCAATGACAATTCGCGCCGCTCGAAATGCTTGAGCGTACAAATAGCCAAGGCGGTATTCGGGTTTGCCTAAGAAGCCGAGTTCATCCATCAAGCGTTCTGCGTAAAGCGCCCAACCTTCGCCGTGTCCGCTGACGAATTCGTTGCGTTGAAACCGTGAAAGCTTTTCTGAGTTAACCGTTGCCATGCCAATTTGTAAATGATGACCCGGTACGCCCTCGTGATAAGCGGTTGTGGGTTCACTCCATAACGGAAACTTGGTTCGCCCATTCGCTGGATACCACGTGCGACCAGGACGTGTTAAGTCTTCGCTCGGCGATGTGTAATACATCGCAGCTGCACCGCCCGGCGGAGAGATCATTGCTTCAACGCGATAAATTTCTTTTGGAATATCAAAATGATTTTCACGAATCAAAAACGACATTGCGTCATCCATTATTCCTTGCAACCATTCGCGCAGATTCTCTTCGCCTTCAATGCTGTGACTTGGGTCTGTATCAAGAAATTCACGAACCTCGTTGAGCGTCGCATTCGGATTAATCTCTTTCGCAGTTTTTATAAGTTCTGCGTCAAGCCGAGATACTTCGGCAAAACCCCACTCATATGCTTCGCGGGCGTCGACGTTCATCCCCATAAATCTGCGACGGGCAAGTGCGTGGCGTTCTTCGCCAACACCGTTGCGAGGGTCGGCAGCTGATGCATATGTCTCACGCAAATAATTTGCCGTTTGAGCCATTGACTCTGACGCGGCAACAGCTGCTTGACGTAACTTCTCAAGGGGCGCGCCGTTAACAGCTGCTGCGCTTTCGGCAAATTGCGTGAAGAAGCCGGGAGCATTTGTCGTGCCCGCCCAAGTTTCAAGTTGTTCGGCTACGACTAGTGCTTGGCGGCGTGGGGCCACAGTGTTTCGTGAAACGCCAAGGTTCCAACTTTCGCGCATGCCAGCAAACGCTTGCGGCACTGCACTCATGCGTTCGGCAATTGTTTGCCAGTTTTCTGCTGTTGCTGTCGGCATGAGATCAAAGATGCCGCGAGCAGAATCAACATCACCAGCGATCACACGAATTGATCGCAAATGTTCGCCCGCCTCGTATTCAAGAGTCGACATCTCGAGCGAGTTTCGCAATACGCCTGCAGCCAACCGGTCGCGATTAGCCGTTGTGTCAAGTGTGTTCAGAGTTGCAAGAGTCGACCGCGTGACTTCGTTTCGCTCAGCATGACCGCGAGGGCTGAAGTCGGTCATCTCATGGTCATGACCGGAGATTCCTAATGCTGTTGCAAGACCTGGGTCAGTTGCGGCAAGTTGCTCAATGTACTGATCTGAAAGTTGATAAACGGGCGAAAGATCTGCGTTCGTTTTCGATTTAGTCATGACTTTACCTTAGACAGTTTTCATGTAATGCTCAACGTGTGGCAACCCGTAAAATTGCACTAGTCACTGGTGCTTCTTCAGGCATCGGTCGACAATTTGCGCTGGTGTTGGCACAAAATGGATACGACATCGTTGCAGTTGCGCGCCGCCGTGAACTTCTTGAGTCTCTTGCGAGCGAACTTCAAAAGTTTGACGCGCAGACCCAACTTATTGTTGCCGATTTGAGCACGGGTGCTGGTGTGCAAAGTGTGATTGATGCCGCGATTAACGCTGATTTTTTGGTATTGAACGCTGGCATCACGCGTGCGGCGCGAGTAGGCACAACACCGAAAAATGAAATCGCAAAGTTGAACACGCTGCTGGCAACTGGTGTCGTCGAAGTCTGTGAAGCAATCGTGCCCAAAATGGTGCAACGCAAGACTGGAGATGTCGTAATCGTTTCGAGCATTGCCGCGTTCACCCCGATGCCGAAATCGGCGCTTTACGCTGCGGCTAAAACTTATGTCATGTCTTACGGTCGCAGTTTGAACTTAGAAGTTCGTGGTTCAGGAGTGCGAGTTTGTGTTATCTGCCCTGGATATGTGCGAACCGAATTGCATCAGCACGCTGGACTCGCACATTTGCGCGCACGAGTGCCGAAGTGGTTGTGGATTAATTCTCATGATGTTGTGAGCGCCGCACTAAACGGTCTGCGCAAAAACAAAAGCGTTGTCGTGCCGGGTCTCGTTTATCGTTTGGCCAGACCGTTTCTTGGCTCAAGAGTCGCGCAAGCAATTTGGCAAAGCTCGACTAAACGCAACTAGTTAGTTGATTTGTCACGTAAGTGGCGACCGATATAGGCGATGACGATTTCGTTCGTCTTTGTGTCGTGATAAAAGTGAATTCGTGCATCGCCACAGCGAATATGTGGTTTGGCCAAGACATTTTCGCCCTTCCACTCAATTGCATAATCTTGTGCGTATCGGTGTTCGGCTTCGTCGCTAATCGATGCGGCAAAATTACTGAGTTGTTGATTGCAATAAATATTGAAAACATTTGGAGCAAAATCACCGCGTTGCAATCTCGCTGCAAGATTATTAAGTTCTACTAAGTTTGAGTAGATTCGTCGGCCGTTCATCAGATGAGAATCATTTGCTGCTGAAATTGCACGTTGATGAAAAATAATGTTCGGTAAGTTTTTTTGGGCAAACGCAACTGCATCTGAAACACGATCAAGATAACTCTTGTCGTCTTCCATCATCAAGAAAGTTGCTAATTGCGAATAAGCACGGTCTCGCTCTTCGGTTTTTTGTGCGCTGAGCATGTCTGTCAGAGTTGCATTTTCAAGAAGACTTGCATTCTCTTCAAGTAATTCTTTAACAGTATTGCTCAGTTCAATATTTTCTTGCTGTAGCCCCGACTGTGGCGACGATAATTCTGTCTTGGGTTCTTGTTTAGGTTTCTCCGCTTGCATAACTTTGCGCGACTGCGATAAAACAAGAGTTGCAAGTGAGCCGACCGAAGCAGCAATCAATTGATTTACAACTTCGTCATCGTCTTGCTGATGAAATTTCTCAGGTGCTGCGCCTCGTGGCCAAATAACAGTTATCCAACCCGAGCCGATAGCTTTTGCGCCGTATAAGTTATTGAACGCTTCATCAGCCACATGTGACGAAACATGGGCGAGGTGGGCAATGCCCGCGAGTTGCTTAGCTGTTACAGAACTGGTGATCGCTGCAGGTTTACCTACGATCACTTCAATCAAAATTGGCAATCGTCGGCTTGGTGCTTCGGCAAACGCAGCGAGTGATTGTCCGCTCAATTGATCGTTAGCGATAGTAATTTCTGCGTCAATTATTTTTTCAGCATCGCGAACCTTAAATAATTTGACTATTTCAAGGGTTAATTTATTGAGTCGTGGTTCTGGTCGGTCGATCGTGCGTCGTGGCAAAAGTGCGGATTTTGTTGGGCGCAAGGTGCGACGAAGATCAAAGTACAACTCATCTTTTGAGGTAATCAGAGTAACTGTCGTGCCACGAGCTGCGGCTTGCTTACTGTCTTGCTCGAGAACATCAACACGAAAAATTGCGTCATTTGGGCTGTGGCGAATATTGACAGGTGTCGAGTGGGTACGTTTTTCATGCGGATGCACTTCATCGAGCCAACGAAACACGGCGTCAATCGCTGTCTGACGCAAATCTTTGTTTGGCGTCGCGATTGAGAAACCATACGTCGTGATCACACCTTGAACGCTAGCAATAGGTAAATGACTGATTGGCTCGCGGACTACTCTAAATGGGTGACTAGTAGCAGAATCGTCGGAATTCTTGCGACAATGTTGTCGGTCTCGTTCATTTGGCCGCAAGTGTTTCGCGTGTTCATTAAGAACTCGACCGAAGGATTATCGCCGGGTTCGTTTTTGCAAGGTTGTTGTGGTTCACTGCTGTGGACGATTTACGGACTCAGCAAACCAGATCCACAACTTACTTTTGCAAATGCCAATGTTGTGATTGCGATTGTATTGATTTTGTTTATGTGTGTGAAACAAAAAAAATTGCGCTTTGGGTGCCAATTCTTGCTATCGGTGCAACTTTGATTATTGGTTTGATTGCGATTAATTACTCACTCGCAGTTATGGGTTGGGTGACTATTGCGATTGGTACTCCGGCGATAATTCCTCAAGTCGTACGCGTGTATCGCACCGAGCATCTTTACGGTGTTTCAACAACCATGAACGCTTTGTTATTTGCATGCTGCATCGGTTGGTTCACTTATGGCGCAATGATCGGTGATTGGTTTGTCGCATTGCCCAACATTATTGGCATGTCAGGCGCTCTTTATATTTGGGTTCGAGCCGCAAAATCACACGAAAAATTCACCGTCCCTGACGAACTTAACTTAAAAACTAATTAAGTTTTAGAGTCGTCGAGACTTCGCCGCAACGTGGGTGGCGAACAGTAAGTGTGACATCGTCGCCGCGACTTGCGCGCACTATCCAAGAGTGCATCAGCCGATCAGGCGTGCCATCGGACATTGCGCCGCCGTTCAACAAAAACATTGATCGTCCCGACAACTGGCCAACCTTCGCACGCGCATCACAACCAATTGTTGTTGCGCCAGAAATCTCGACCGTGATCGGCAAAACCAATTTATGATCGCGAGCGAGTCTCGTAACTTCGGTACCGAGCCAGCCGATGTTAGCAACGCCGAGTTCAACACGCCAAACGTCATCGCCTAACGACTCGGCTTTTGTATGTTTGATCTCAAGTCGTGGCGATGCCATTGCTTGATACACGGCAACTTCGGCGTGGTTTGCAATTTCGGCACGCAACTTTGACGACGGCGCGTTTGACCAAATTCGAAATGCATCTGCACCACCAAGTTCAACTTGGCCTAGTTGAGGGTGATCAAATTTGTACCAGTTGACATAACTATTAGGTGCATGAGTGTCTGACCATTTGCACACGGCGAGATCTTGTTCAACGGTTGGCCCGACATACCAAACATCCGTGCTTGAGTGCTCACCAGTTGCGTGAAACACGGCATCCCAAAATTCTGTTGTCCATGAATAAACGCCGAGATGGTCGTAAGCCCAGTCATCGCCGGCGCCACCCATCACCGAAGATTTATCCCATGTCAGATCTTCAAAAACCGAATGCACTGGATAAGTCGTTAGTGGTGTCGAATGTTTGCCAAACTCTTTGAAGAAAAACAAATCAACCGGTGGCAATTTTGAATCACTCTTGCTACTACTTGGTCGCAACATAAAACCACCCGCAGTATGAAACGCGTTGTAGCCGCAAACATTTGGTCGCGCCTTCACTGCGCGCACGAGTGAATCAACTTCTGGTTCTGAGAGCGGATGATCACCCGAGCCGAGCACGTTCACGCCCCAACCTGCCGGGAAGTTTCTGTTCAAGTCAAGACCAGCCGGGTCGCGCGGTTGATCAATCGTGAAGCCGTCGTAATTATTAATCAAGCCTTCTTGGATCAATCTGTATCGTGTCTTGCCTTTGGGCGCTCCGAGTGGCCCAACGGCAACCATCACTCGAGATTCTTGCTCGTGTTCAATCCATCCACCATCAGGGTCTGCAATTCGCATTGTTAAAATTTTTCCGTCGCCGTCGATATCTTGCGGATGAAGACCCGGCCACAAATGACCATCGCGCCACGGCCAAGCTCGCACACTTGAGCGGTGATACAGCGGCTTATCAGCGAGCGCATCTTCAACACCGTCGGGGTTGACGCGAGGCGCAATATAAAAAGTTCGCGTGCGTAGTGCTTCGATAATTGTTTCGTCGCGAGCATCAAATTTTTCAACGAGATCTTGAATTACGAATAGTGCCGCTGCGCCGCCCGTGACTTCTGTGGCGTGAATATTGGCGTCGATCCAATGAGCGGGTTTTGTATTGTGTGCGCCAGTTGTCGTGTCGGTGATTGTGGCAAGCAATAGATCGCGGCCGAGATGTGACTTGCCATACGACTCAACGCTGACAAGTTTCGGATACTTCGCTGCTATTGCATTTAGCCACGCCACCATTTCGTCGTATCGCAAGAACCGATCAAACTCAT
>JBILAG010000055.1:0-13036 GCA_044354345.1 Ilumatobacteraceae bacterium
TGATTATTTGAATTCATTACTTTGCGATATGGCGAGCCGATCATCCTATTTTTAGGTGTGACGGTTTTGATCTGTTCTGCACTGAGCGCAGTTTGACTCCACGCGTTCGTATTTGTCGCAGCCACGCCACTGAATCTTGACCAAAGTTCACTAATCAGTTGATCGTGTTCGGCGATGCTTCGTTTTGCTTTGGCGCGAATTGCAGTTTCAAACATTGGATAAATCTGCACCGGCAGAAAAATCTTTCGGGCGATTTCTTCTGGGCTGCTCAATGCGGCATCATCTATAATTTGAAGCGGTGCTGGGGTGCCCTGCGCTTCTGGTGTCCAGTTCAGAGTTACGTTTTCTTTTTGCGCTCGCGATCTCGAATAGCTTGATTCACCGCCAGCAATTATTGCGATATCCAACTCTCCATTTTGAATTTCATGCGCAAGTTTGTTGACAATCAACTGCGGCATGTTGCCACCGTGAGGGGTTATGCCATCAGCGCGGGTGTTGATCCCAAGAAGTTTGGCAACAGTGTGCGCAGGATTTGCATATCTCCACGACAACATTCGCACGATATTTAGCGCATCAACATCTGGCACATTGCTCAAGCCAGCATCAGTTGTGGCACTTCGAATCGCTTCTGCAATTAGTTGCACGGGCTCGCGTGCGTCTGCCAAAGTCGCCGCATGGTTAACAATTTGCCCTTGTCCAACAAGCACAGGAGTTCTTGGGTTAATTGACACAGTCATTCACAATACGCCATTGGTCCTGTTGCAACTAGGAAGTTCTTCAAAGTTCTAGGCTGTTGCAAGTGACGCTCATTGATGAACCACAGTTTCGTAACGACATTCAGGGCTTACGCGGAGTTGCGGTTTTACTTGTTGTCATCTACCACACTGGTATCGGATTGCCCGGTGGTTTTATTGGTGTCGACATGTTTTTTGTCATTTCGGGTTTTGTAATCACACAATTATTGGTTCGCGAACTTGAACAAAGTGGTGCGGTTAGCTTCCGTAACTTTTATGCTCGGCGAGCTCGGCGATTGTTGCCGGCACTTGGTCTAGTCACCGTTGCAACACTCGGGATTTCGGTTTTTGTTATTTCACCTTTCGCCGGCCAGCAAGAAGTCGCTCAAACAGCGCAGGCAACGACATTGTTTATGGCAAACGCGTATCTCTTTCTGCAAGATACCTATTTTTCTTTGAAGACGAACCCATTTCGTCACATGTGGTCATTGGCGGTTGAAGAGCAGTTTTATTTGATCCTGCCCTTAGCGCTATACATTGGCTGGAAACTTACTTCGCGTTTGAGTAAACGGTTGCAGCGAGTAACACTCGTTATCGGACTTGTGATGATAAGTTCAGCCTCTTTTGTCTTTGGCGCACTTCTTTCATTTGGTAACCGGATAACGCCATTTCCTGAGCGTTTTGCATTTTTTGGAACCCCGTCACGTGTTTGGGAGTTTGGTATCGGCGTGTTGTTGGTTTTCGTACCGAGACGAAATAAATTTTTAATAAAAGTATCCTCGGGTTTGTTTGCAGTTGGGATATGCGCGCTTATTTGGTCTGCATTCAAACTTGAGATATCTGTACCGTTTCCTGGGGTTGTTGCCTTAGTCCCTGTCATCGGAACAGGCATTTTGATTGTCGCAGGTGAAAACTCAAAGTTTACTCAGCGAATTTTGGGATGGTATCCATTGGTTGCTTTAGGCAACGTGTCCTATGGGTGGTACCTATGGCATTGGCCATTGATTGTTTTTTCTTTAACTCTTTGGCCCGAAAACACGACCTATGCATTTTTAGCAAGTGTTTTGGCACTAATACCCACGGTGCTCACTTATCAAATAGTTGAGCAACCAATTCGAAAAAATTCTCGAATCATCGGAATCCGCGCGCTTGGACTTGCTGCAATCTGCATAATCGTGCCGATCAGTTTCAGTATCGCCACCGACGCTTTAGCGCGCACGGGTCTTGGACTTGAAGAACCTGATGTCGCTCCGATGGCTGGTGCAGCAGAAAATTGTGGGTTCACCGCCGATCAAGATACATGGCCTCAGACGGCTTGCACATTTACTGTTGCCAACTCACAGGGCAAGATATTTTTATTTGGAGACTCCCAAGCCCGTGCTTACGCAGATGGAGTGATAAAAGCCGGCAATGCACTCGGCTATGACGTAGCAGTTCTGGCTACGGCGGGTTGTCCAATGTTGAGTCGAGCACCGCTCGGGGTTAGTTGGTGTGAAGACATTCAACATCGATTGAGCGAATTGGTTCAAGGTTGTGTTTATGAAGAAGTTTTGTCAAAAGCTGCTAATTGGTGTGAGGGAGAAATCGGCGAGTACCCAAAATTAGTAATCATTGCAAATTCTCAAACTCGCTATGCGGAAGACGGATTGCGAATTCCATTTGAGGATGGCCGCCTGCCGTTCGTTTTAGATCAGCGAATTTCTTCCTATAGCAATGCCTTAAATATGAAGATAAACGAGATAACTGAACTTGGGGTTCCTGTATTGAACGTCTACGAGCCCCCGTCGGTGTTTATTGATTCACTTGTTTCACTGCTCAAACCAAAAATTGAAATCGGTTCACGCAAACTTTCTAGTCAAACAACGCGCACAAATGTAATAAGAGCTGTCGAGTCTCGAATTGCGTCAAAAAGTTCAGTCTTTAGTTTTGACCCGAGTTCCATACTTTGTGAATCCGACATCTGTAGTCCGTTTGGTGACGGAGAACTCATTTATTACGACGCGACTCACCTGAATGTTCTTGGAAGCAAGTTACTTTCTGAAGCAATTTCAAGGAAAATGCAAGCATCACTCGGGTGATTTCTTGCTAACTACGATGAGTGTATGAGCGTTGGCATGAACCGTATTGCGATTGGGTCAGATCATGCTGGTTTTGAACTCAAGCAACATTTAATTTCGTATCTAGCCGCTAAAGGGCTAACTGTTAACGACCACGGCACCAACTCAACACAGAGTGTCGACTACCCCGAAATTTGTGCCAATGTTGCTCGATCAGTGCGCGATAAAAAAGCAGACATGGGCATCGTGCTCGGCGGTAGCGGTCAGGGTGAGCAAATTGCGGCCAACAAAGTAATCGGCATACGCGCTGCACTGTGTAACGATCTTTATTTAGCCGAAATGGCACGATCGCACAACAACGCAAATATTCTTTCAATGGGTGCACGAGTTGTTTCGCCCGAACTCGCAGAACAAATCGTTGATAAGTTTCTCATTACGCAATTTGAAGGCGGAAGACATGCGCCGAGAGTTGCACAGCTTCACGAAATTGAACTTGCCGAAATCAAACTATCTCTAAACGAAAGAAGCAAATAATGCCTTGGCCATCTGAAACCAACCGTGACAATACAATTTTTGATCTTTTAGAAGCTGAACGAGTTAGACAAGCAACCGGCTTGCAATTGATAGCTAGCGAGAATTTCACTTCACCGGATGTAATGGCCGCAACTGGTTCGGTGTTAACTAATAAATACAGTGAGGGCTATCCGACAAAGCGTTATTACGGCGGTAACTCAGTTGTCGATGATGTCGAGGCACTTGCAATTGAAAGAGTCAAAAAACTGTTTGGTGCAGACCACGCCAATGTTCAACCTCACTCCGGCGCGAGCGCAAACATGGCTGTGTATCTCGGTCTACTTAAACCAGGGGACACAGTTTTAGGTTTAAGCCTTGATCACGGCGGGCACTTGACGCATGGTTCACCAGTCAACGCCAGTGGAATTTTGTACAAGTTTCATTCGTTTAAAGTCGGCGCAACCGATGAGCGGCTGAACTTCGATGAAATTCGCGAACTTGCGATTGAACACAAGCCGAAGCTGATTGTTGCAGGTACGACTTCTTATCCCCGGAGACTTGAGCCAGAACCGTTTAAGAAAATCGCTGACGAAGTTGGCGCCTACATGATGTTTGACATCGCGCATATTGCTGGGCTTGTCGCCGGCGGCGCACATCCAAACCCAGTGCCTTTTGCGGATGTTGTAACTTTCACAACACACAAAACTTTGCGTGGTCCTCGTGGCGGTTGCATTTTGTGTCGCGCCGAACTTGCGCCGATTATCGACAAAGCGGTTTTCCCCGGAAGTCAAGGAGGCCCGTTAGAGCATGCGATTGCAGCTAAGGCTGTTGCATTTCACGAAGCAATGCAACCTAGTTTCAGTCAGTACGCCCATCAAATAGTTAAAAATGCATCGGCGTTGGCCAGCGCGCTTGCAAGTCATGGGTTCAGGCTTGTTTCTGGCGGTACAGATACGCACATGATGGTTGTCGACCTGCAACCTTTTGATGCCGAGTTAACCGGCAAAGAAGCACAACTCGTTTTAGATTCTGCAGGAATCACATTAAATAAAAACGCGATCCCGAATGATCCACGCAGCCCGTTTGTCACGAGTGGTGTGCGCATCGGTACGCCATCGGTGACAACACAAGGTATGCGCGAAGCAGAGATGCCACTGATCGCAGAATATATTGCAACGACATTGCGAAATCGCAAAGACACGGCGAAGATTGCAGAAGTTCGTGGCAAAGTCGCTCAACTGTGTGCGAAGTTTCCTGTTTATGCAAACATTTAGCAATAGCGCCAAAGTAAAAGATGAGTGACCTGTTTGGATATCTATTTGTCGGCGGTGTCGCAGCCGCAGTAACCGCAATCACAACACCGTTAGTAGCTAAATTTGCCCGTCAATACGGCTGGATGGCGACCCCCGACGAACGCCGTAGTCACCCTGAGCCAACGCCCGACGTAGGCGGCATTGCATTTTTTATTGCACTTGTTGTTGCAATCGCCGTCGCGTGGCAGATGGATCGATTTGACCCTCTGTTTCGTAACAACTCTGAACTGATCGGCGTAATTATTGCTGGTCTGATTATTTTCGTGCTCGGGTTTGTTGATGACATTCACGAAGTTTCTGCTCCGATGAAAGTTACTGGTGTTGTTGTCGCCGCCATTGCTCTCGTTTGGTTTGGTGTGACGATGATCTACTTTCGCGCGCCGTTCGTAGATGTGTTCGTACTATCAAGAGATTGGATACCACTGTTTACCGTTTTGTGGCTGCTCGGTATGACGCAAGCAATAAATCTGATTGACGGGCTTGATGGGCTCGCCGCCGGGATCGTGGCGATTGCCGCCACCGCATTTTTTATATACAGTCGCCACCTGGGAACGAACGGTTTGCTCAGCGAACCGAACATTGGCCCGTTAGTCGCGATCATCACCGTCGGTATCTGTCTGGGGTTCTTGCCGTATAACTTCAACCCTGCGAAAATTTTTATGGGTGACAGCGGTGCGTTGTTACTCGGCTTATTGTTTGCAGTTTCTACAAGTGTTGTCGGTGGTCGCGCTAGCCCCGATGTGAAATCAGATGGTGGTCAGACATATTTCTTTTTGGCGCCGCTGTTAATCCCGCTACTTGTACTTGGTGTACCGATCATTGATGTGCTTTTTGCGATCATCCGTCGAACTCGCAGCGGAGTCGGTTTCGCTACAGCCGACACGGGGCACTTGCACCACAGACTTATTAAATTGGGTCACGGGCCTCGTCGAGCAGTTGTAATTCTTTGGCTGTGGACAGCCCTGCTCTCAGCTTTCGTGCTTTACCCTGCGCTCTCGGAGCGATCAGCAAGCCTTTGGCCTTTTTTGTTTTTAGTAGCTTTGCTGGGTTGGTTTACTCGGTTTAACGAGCGATTTTGGGCGAGCGGATTGTTCAAGTCAAAAGCTCAGCTAGCTGAGCCTGACGCCGAGCCTGCAGTAGCGCCCGAAGTACAGTCCGAATCACGACCCGAAATTTAAACTTTGGTCAGTTTGCAAGCGACCCCAATTTAAAGATAGTTTGAATCTTTATTCACAAGCGCTAGGCACATTCGCCTATTGCAATTCACTTTAAGGGTCAGCGTTGAAATTATTGCCAACACGTAAGCCAGTCGCGCGCGTAGCAGTATCTTCGCACGACTCTCTTGGCAGAGGTGTTGAAATCGCTGTGAGCGTCGGTGTTTTCTTTGGGATTGGTTTGATGTTGGACAATGCTTTTGAGACAAGACCGCTGTTCATGATCTTGTGCAGTTTGTTTTCGGTAGTTGGCAGTTTCGCGCGACTTTGGTATGTCTATGACAACGACATGCAATTTCAAGAAGTTAAACGTCAGAAATTATCGACGAGCCATATGCACGATTCAAGTTTCGTTGGCGACAAGTAGTTAATGATGGCGATTGATTCGGATACGAAGATTTCAATTCTGGCGATGCGCGACACTGGTCCGGCGCCAGAAGCCGCACTTGCCCGAGACATTGTTAAACGCGGTCTGATTGTTTCACCAATATTTGTAGGGGTTTCAGCAGCCTTTTGGGGAGTTAATGGCGCATATTCATGTGCCTATGCGCTGGCGATTGTGTTCGGAAATTTCGGTTTGGCGGCCGCACTTGTTGCGCTCGCCGCTCGAATCTCATATGCCTTGATGATGGCCTCGATGATGTTTGGCTATTTACTGCGTATGGGTCTTGTCGCTGTCGCTGTTTTTGCGGTGCGGAATCTTGACTGGGTCGAATTCTTGCCTCTGGGATTTACAATAATTTTGTCACATTTAGGTTTGCTTTTTTGGGAAATGCGATATGTTTCATTGTCGCTTGCATTTCCAGGTCTCAAACCAAAAACTTCTAAATCAACATCGTCTAAACAAACACAGCAAACCGAAAGCTCATCCCAATGATCATCAACAGTATTCTCGCGTTTGAATTTCCGCCGATCAACGAACTGCTTCGTTGGAAGGATGTCGTACCTGGCTTAAATAAAGTCGGTTTGATCGCAATCGCAGCAGCATTGATCGGCAGTTTGATTTTTCTTTCGGCTGCTCGCAAAGATCCGAAGGTTGCACCAAAGGGAACTCGCAATCTCGCGGAAGTAATCGTTGAATTCATCGAGAACAACATCATCATGCAAACAATGGGACGTGATGGTCTTGGTTGGACACCATTTTTATTAACACTGTTTTTATTTGTTTACCTGTGCAACGTGCCAGGAATAATTCCATTCATACAAATGCCAGCAACTGCGCGAATGGCGATTCCAATGTTCTTGGCAGTGCTCGTGTGGGTAGTTTTCAACGTGCAAGGCATCAGGCACCAAGGACCAATTGGTTACTTTAAAAACTTGATGTTCCCACCGGGAGTGCCGAAAGCGCTTTACATCTTGATCACACCGATTGAGTTGATTTCAACTCTTATCATTCGTCCGTTCTCGCTTGCAGTGCGACTTTTTGCAAACATGTTGGCAGGTCACTTGCTTCTCGTAATTTTCGCACTTCTAAGTGAGGCGTTGTTCCAAGCTCGTGACAAGATTTTGATTCCAATCGGGATCTTCCCATTTTTCATGTTGGTTTTCTTGACCGGCTTTGAAGTTCTCGTAGCCTTCCTACAGGCATACATTTTCACAATTCTTGCGGCGGTTTATATTTCCGGCGCAGTACATCCAGAACATTAATTAATAACTAAGTAATAACTAACAAACTAGACAGGAGACACAAAAATGGAAGCACTATCAAAGATCGTCAAGGCGGCAGCTGATGCCGCTGCTGGCGATGAGAAGAATATTGCAGCTGCAGGTTCCGCAGGTTTCGCCTACGGTCTCGCCGCAATCGGACCCGGAATTGGTATCGGAATGATTTTCGGAAGCGCAATTGAAGCAATGGCTCGCCAGCCAGAGGCTGCAGGAATGGTTCGCACCACGATGTTTCTTGGTGTTGCGTTTACTGAAGCGCTTGCGCTTATTGGTTTCGTTGTTGTAATTCTTTTGAAGTACGCATAAGAGTTTTCATGCTCACAGCGTTTGTCAACATCAACACATCAGCTCAGGTACGCGTCACGTTCGGCGACGTGTTGCCACAAGCAACTAGCGAAGAGGGTGCACCAGTTAGCGCTGGACCGAATCCAATTTCGCCTGAAATGAAAGAGTTGGCGTGGGGCGCCGGGTCTTTCATTGTGTTCTTGATACTGATGCGCTTGTTTCTTGTGCCAAAAGTGCGCAATGGTATGGCGAGTCGATATGACTTGATCCAAGCAGACCATGATTATGCGTCAGCTACTCGTGATGGCGCAAAACAAGATGTTGCTCGTTATGAATCGGCAATTGCCGAGATTCGTACCGAGGCGTCGGGTCGTCTCGAGACTGCTCGCCAGACTCTTGACAAAGAGCGCCAAGAAAAAGTTGTGCAAGTGAATGCGCAGATTGCGCAACGCCGTGCGACAGCAGAAGCTGAAGTTGCCGCTGCTCGTGCAGCAGCGCAAGACCAAATCGTCTCAGCCGTAGGTGCAGTGACAACGAGAGCGACACAAATTGCAGTTGGGGTGTCTCCTGACGCGGCAATTGTTTCGCGCTCGGTGCAACAAGCAATGGAAGGAAATCGCTCGTGAATTTAATTGTGACGGCATTATTCGCCGTCGAAGATCCTTCTCAGACACACCACTGGTTGTTGCCTGAGACCGCCGAAATTATTTACGGTGGTCTTGCTTCGACAATTGTGTTCGTCGGACTTTACAAGTTCGCCGGGCCGATGGTTAAGAAGTCGATGAAAGCGCGTACTGAGAAAATCCAAAATGAACTTGATGGTGCATCGTCTGCTCGTTCAAAATCTGAAGTTGATGCGGCGGATATTCGACGTGCGTTGGGTGATATTGAAGCAGAGCGTAAAAAAATTCTGGCTGAAGCTGACACACAGGCTGCTGCGATTCTCGTCGATGGTCGTGCTCGACTTGTCAAAGAAGTAGCCGAACTTGAAGCCAAAGCAGTTGCCGATCTTTCAGCAGCTCGTGGTCGAAGTGGCGAAGAACTTCGTGGAGAAATTGCTCGCTTGTCTAGTGCAGCAATTTCGTCAGCGGTTGCAGCGAGCCTTAACGATCGCGCTCAACAAGATTTAATTGAAGGTTTCATTAAGAGTGTTGGAGCATCAAAATGAGCGACGCACGGATCGAGGCATACAGCCGAGCACTTTTTGAAGTTGCCCAGGCTGAAGGAAACTTAAATATCGTTGAAGACGAACTATTTCGCATGGCTCGCGCAATCGAAGCCAACGAAAAATTGCGCAGCACTTTAACTGATGCAACTATTCCGGTTGCACGCCGTCAACAAGTTGTCGAAGAATTACTTGGTGGCAAAGCCAGTAACACATCAATTCAACTCGTGTCACTAATAATTGGTGCTGGCCGTGGTCGTGAACTTCCGGCAATTGTCGATCGTCTTGTGCAGCGTGCATCAAGTGAGCAACAACGCGAAGTCGCAGAAGTGCGAAGTGCAGTTGCATTGTCTGACGATCAGACGAAGCGTCTCGCCGAAGCGTTAAGCAAATCAACTGGTCGCAAACTCAATCTCAAAGTTGTGGTTGATCCATCAATACTTGGTGGATTAGTCGCCACAGTTGGCGATGAAGTTATTGATGACACGGTTCGCACCCGACTTGAACAACTTAAGACCCGAATCTGAAATATTTCTGAAAGGACACATACAAAATGGCTGAACTCACACTCTCCGCGAATGACATTGCGGCGGCAATCACCAAAGGACTCGAGGGCTACAAGCCATCGGTCGAAGCACGTACCGTTGGTCGTGTCACAGAAGTTGGTGACGGTATTGCTCGCGTGAGCGGTTTGCCAGATTGCGCCGTCAATGAGTTGCTCGAATTTGAAGACGGCACCGTCGGTCTTGCGTTGAACTTAGACGAAGACTCAATCGGTGTGGTTGTGCTCGGTGAAGCAGAATCAATTGAAGAAAACCAAACCGTTAAAGCAACTGGTCGCATTTTGTCGGTGCCAGTTGGAGACGCGATGCTTGGTCGAGTAGTTAACGCACTTGGTCAACCGATTGACGGCAAGGGTGACATTGTTGGCGCAATTATGCGTCGTGTTGAAGTGCAGGCTCCAGGCATCATGGGCCGTAAGCCAGTGCACGAACCACTGCAAACTGGTATCAAAGCAATTGATGCGATGACGCCAATTGGTCGTGGTCAACGCGAACTAATCATTGGTGACCGCAAAACAGGCAAGACAACGATTGCAATCGACACGATTCTTAATCAGCGTGGCCTCGGTGTGAAGTGCATTTACGTGGCGATCGGACAAAAAGGTTCGACTATTGCGCAAACAGTTGAAGTGTTACGTCAATTCGGTGCACTTGAATACACAGTTGTTGTTGCCGCCCCTGCATCTAACCCTGCTCCGTTCAAATATCTCGCACCATACGCAGGTTGTGCGATCGGCCAACAATGGATGGAAAACGGTGAGCACGCACTTGTTGTTTACGACGATTTGTCAAAACAAGCAGAGGCTTATCGACAGATTGCGTTGTTGTTGCGTCGTCCACCAGGTCGCGAAGCTTACCCAGGAGACGTTTTCTACCTGCACAGTCGTTTGCTTGAACGAGCTGCGAAACTCAGCGATGAGCGCGGTGCTGGTTCGTTAACTGCTTTGCCAGTCATTGAAACAAAGGCTGGTGACGTGTCGGCATATATTCCGACCAACGTAATTTCAATCACCGACGGCCAGGTTTACTTGCAAGACAACTTGTTTAAGTCTGGCGTGCGACCTGCAGTTGACGTAGGTATCTCGGTTAGTCGTGTAGGTGGTGCTGCTCAAATCAAAGCGATGAAGAGTGTCTCGGGTACTTTAAAACTTGATCTTGCACAGTTTCGTGAACTCGAAGCGTTTGCAACTTTCGGTAGCGAACTTGACGCGATTTCAAAGGCACAACTCGAGCGCGGCTATCGCTTGGTTGAATTGCTCAAGCAACCGCTTAACTCTCCGATGCCAGTTGAAGAGCAGGTCGTTTCGATTTTCGCCGGCACCAAGGGCTACTTAGACACAATCCCAGTTGCAGATGTGCGCCGCTTTGAGAATGAACTTCTCGAGCACATGCGTTCGCGACATGCTGGTTTGCTTTCGGGCATTCGTCAAGAACCAAAGGCTGATGTTCCGAAAGACTTGGCATCAATCGTTGGCGCATTCAAAAATGCATTCGTGCCAACTAAGAAGACTGGTGCTGTTGATCCAACCAAGACTGATGCCGGTGAAACTGGCGAAGCGGCGAGCGCAAAAACGCTCGCAACAGAGTAGGTCTAACAAAAAATGGCGGGCGGGCAAGAGCGCATTCTGCGCAGTCGGATCAGATCGGTTCAGGCAACCAAGAAGATCACGCGCGCAATGGAGCTAATTGCTGGATCACGTATTGTCAAAGCGCAACAGCGAGTTGCTGCCGCTGTGCCATACAGTGAGCGGATAACCGAAGTTGTTAAAGACTTGGCTGCTGGTGGTGCAGGAAGTTCGTCGGCATTTCTTAAAGTGCGTGATGAGATTCGTACTACTTGTTATGTCGCGATTACCGCTGACCGCGGTTTGTGCGGAGGTTACAACGCAGGTGTATTGCGCGCGACGGAAGGCGAAGTTAAAGCTGACGTCTTGGCTTCAAAAAATTATGTTGTTGTGCCAGTTGGTCGAAAAGCTGAAAACTATTTTCGGTTCCGCGGTTACAAGACTTCAAAAAGTTTCACAGGTTTTTCTGATGCGCCTAAATATGAAGACGCAAAAGCGATCGGCCAATTTGTTGTTGACTTGTTTTTGAGTGGAGAAGTAGATCGCGTTGAACTTGTTTACACGCGATTTGTCTCATCGGGTCGACAAGAAGTTGTGCGCCGACCACTCGTGCCGCTCGAAAAAGAAGTAGTGGCAGGTGGCGATGGCAAGTCTGCATCGGGCGGTAATTACGAGTTTGAACCAGATCCTAATTTGATTTTGCAAACTCTTCTGCCGAGATATGTTGAGGCTCGAATTTATGCAGCTCTGTTGAACGCGGCGGCCAGCGAGCACGCCTTTCGTCAGCGTGCGATGAAATCAGCAACTGACAACGCCGAAGAATTGATCAAAAATCTCTCACGCATTATGAACCGTGCACGTCAAGATTCGATTACAACCGAAATTATGGAAATCGTCAGTGGTGCCGAGGCACTCGGTTCTGATGATGTTGATATTGTCCGCGAAATGTCAGTCAGTTAGCTAGTTAGTAGTTAAGAAGTTTTAAGCGAAATTAAAAGGGAGAAAATATGAGTACAGCAACCACAGACCGTAAAGATGGGCGAGTAGTAGCAATCGCTGGTCCAGTTATTGACGTTGAGTTTCCACGTGGCTCATTGCCAGAACTCAACCAAGCACTTGAGTTCACCGTCACGGTTGAGGGCCAAGAAAACGTGATCCTTGCCGAAGTTGCACAGCAACTTGGTGGCAGTCGTGTTCGTGCAGTATGCATGAAGCCAACAGACGGCTTGCGCCGTGGCACACCAGTGCGTGACACAGGTCGTGGAATCACAGTGCCTGTGGGCGACAAAACTCTTGGCCACGTATGGAACGTGTGGGGCGACTGTCTTGACGGCAACAACGATGATTTTAAAGACGCAGAACGCTGGGAGATACACCGTCCGGCGCCAGCATTCGACACACTCGAGCCATCAAAGCGAATGTTTGAAACTGGCATCAAAGTTATTGACTTGCTCACACCGTATTTGGCTGGTGGAAAAATTGGTTTGTTCGGTGGTGCAGGTGTAGGAAAAACAGTTTTGATCACCGAGATGATCAACCGCGTGGCTTCAAAGCACGGCGGTGTGTCGGTGTTTGCCGGCGTTGGTGAGCGAACTCGTGAAGGTACCGACCTCCGTCTTGAAATGGAAGAGTCGGGTGTATTTGAAAAAGCAGCCCTAGTTTTCGGTCAAATGGACGAACCACCAGGCGTTCGTTTGCGCGTTGCGCTTTCGGCTCTAACAATGGCTGAATACTTCCGCGATGTGAAAAACCAAGACGTGTTGTTGTTCGTTGACAACATTTTCCGTTTCGTTCAAGCAGGCTCTGAAGTATCAACATTGCTAGGTCGTATGCCATCAGCAGTGGGTTACCAGCCGACGCTTGCTGACGAAATGGGTCAGTTGCAAGAGCGAATCACATCGACACGTGGCCGATCGATTACTTCGTTGCAGGCTGTTTATGTACCTGCTGACGACTACACCG
>JBILAG010000056.1:0-13029 GCA_044354345.1 Ilumatobacteraceae bacterium
GGATCACGACCTGCGTCGCGAGCAGCTTTACGAACGGCCTCAATTGTCCACGCCGCGATATCAATGTCTGCGAGTTGCAAAATAAAACCATCGCCAACTTCGCCAGTTAATTGCAACGCTTTAGGTCCGTACGCAGCCACCCAAACTTCGCACTTGCTTTTTGATGCCCACTCAAATTTTATTTTCGAACCGTTGTAATCAATTTCGCGGCCGTTTGAGAGCTCGCGAATCACATCAATACTTTCTCGAAGTGTTGCAAGCGTCGTTGGTTTACCGTTTGTGACACGAACTGCAGAGTCGCCACGACCGATACCGCACACCGTTCGATTGCCATACATTTCGTTTAATGTTGCAAATAAACTTGCGGTTACTGTCCAGTCTCGAGTTGCAGGGTTCGTAACCATTGGCCCGACAATGACATTTTTTGTCTTTGCCAAAATCTGGCTATATATAACGAAAGGTTCTTCCCACAGAATGTGACTGTCGAATGTCCAGACGTGCGAGAAACCTTGGGAATCAGCTTTTACCGCGAGGTCAATCACCTGACTTGCAGGTGGCGTTGTCTGCAGAACAATGCCGATATCCATTTTGATTACCGACTGTGTGGAAAGCCGAGATCAACTTGCGATGTTCGCGGGTCTGGCCATCGTGAAGTTACGACTTTTCCGCGCGTATAGAAGTTGATGCCTTCTGGGCCATACATATGTTGGTCGCCAAACAAACTTGCCTTCCAACCGCCAAATGAATAGTAAGAAACCGGAACTGGAATCGGCACGTTGATGCCGACCATTCCGACATTGACTTCATACTGAAACTGTCTTGCGACTCCACCATCTCGTGTAAAAATTGCAGTGCCGTTTCCGAATTGATTGTCATTAATGGTTTGTAGACCTTCGTCGTAACTCTTGACGCGCATGACAGTAAGTACTGGACCAAAAATTTCTTCGTCATAACACTTCATGCCTGGTTTGACATGGTCAATCAAGCTTGGATTCAAGAAGAATCCTTCGTCTTTGGCTTTATCAGTACCGTCAATAACTACCGTTGCGCCTTCTTTTGCGGCACCAGTTACATAACCAGCGACCTTGTCACGATGTTCGCGACTAATCAATGGACCCATCTCACTGGCTGGGTCTGTACCGGCACCAACTTTAATATTTGGAACTCGAGTTTTAATTTTCTCAACTAGTGCGTCGGCAACTGTGTCTACTGCGAGCACAACTGAAACTGCCATGCATCGCTCGCCGGCTGAACCGTAAGCTGCGCTTATTGCTGCATCGGCCGCCATGTCAAGATCAGCATCTGGTAAGACCAGCATGTGATTCTTTGCACCGCCAAGAGCTTGCACGCGCTTGCCATTTTTTGTTCCGGTTTCGTAAACATATTTTGCAATCGGTGTTGAACCGACGAAACTCACCGCAGCAATATCTGGATGATCCAGTAAACGATCAACTGCAACTTTGTCACCGTGCACAACGTTGTAAACGCCGTCAGGAAGACCTGCTTGACGCAATAAGTCAGCGATGAACATTGATGCTGATGGATCTTTTTCGCTTGGCTTCAAAATAAATGTGTTGCCGCACATGATTGCATTAGCAAACATCCACATCGGCACCATTGCTGGAAAATTAAATGGTGTGATACCGGCGACTACACCGAGAGGCTGACGAATTGAATAAACGTCTACACCCGTTGAAGCCTGCTCTGAGTAGCCACCTTTGAGCATTGCAGGTACACCGCATGCGAATTCAATATTTTCAAGACCACGTGCGACTTCACCAAGTGCATCACTTGGAACTTTGCCATGCTCTTGAGTCAACAACGACGCGATCTCTTTGCGGTTTGCATCAACAAGTTCGCGCATCCGAAACATGATTTCTGCACGACGAGATAAGTTCGTCGCGCGCCAAGCAGGAAACGCTGCTTTGGCTGAAGCAACTGCTGCGTCAACATCGGCAATACTGGCCAAGTCAACCTCTGACTCTTGTTTGCCAGTTGCTGGATTAAATACTTTGCCACTCTTGCCAGATGTGCCCGCGACAACTTTGTTATTAACCCAATGACTAATGCGATTCATGATTTCTCCTGTTTGTTTTGCGATGATTACTTAATAATTTTATGAATTATTTTATGCGTTACTTTACGCGATCTTCCACTAATTGAGGTACTGACACAGACCACGCTTAATAAATTTGCCGTGACCTTTGCGACCAGTGTATTTATCATTTTCAATCACAACCATGCCACGTGATAAAACCGTGTCAACTTTGCCGTCAATCACAGTGCCTTCCCACGAAGAATGGTCCATGTTCATGTGGTGCTTGTCGTTAATGCCGATTTTTGTCTTCTTATTCGGATCCCAGACCAAAATGTCTGCATCTGAACCTGGGGCAATGACTCCTTTTTGCGGATACATACCAAACATTCGTGCAGGTGTCGTGCTGCAAGTTTCGACCCAACGCTCAAGTGAAAGTTCGCCCTGCACGACGCCCTGGTAAATAAGCTCCATGCGGTGTTCTACTCCACCCATGCCATTTGGAATCTTTGAGAAATTGCCGATACCAAGCTCTTTTTGATCCTTGTAACAAAACGGACAATGATCAGTTGAGACGATTGCGAGTTCATTCATTCGCAATCCCTTCCACAAATCGCCATGGTGATCATGCTTGTCGTGCTTGCTACGAATTGGTGGCGAGCACACAAACTTTGCGCCTTCGAAACCTGGTCGAGCCAAATGATCTTCAAGCGTCATATATAGGTATTGCGGACAAGTCTCACCGAACACATTTAGTCCCTCGTGGCGCGCCTCGGCTAACGCATTGAGCGCTTCAGATGCCGACATGTGAACTATGTAGAGAGGCACATTGCCAGCGACTTTTGATAAAACGATTGCTCGGTTTGTCGCTTCACCTTCGAGCAAACTTGGGCGCGAGTAAGAGTGATATTTGGGGTCAGTATCGCCACGCGCTATGTGTTGCTGAACCAGTACATCAATCGCAATGCCGTTTTCAGCATGCATCATTATTGTCGCGCCATTCTCACTTGCCGTTTGCATCGCACGCAGAATTTGCCCGTCATCACTGTAAAACACGCCAGGGTAAGCCATGAATAATTTGAAGCTCGTTACACCTTCATGGTCAACCAGATACGTCATATCTTTTAACGACTGTTCGTCAACACCACCGATGATTTGATGAAATGCATAGTCGACGGCGCAGTTGCCACCAGCTTTGCGATGCCACTCTGCCAAACCCTCATGAACGTTTTCGCCGTAACGCTGAAGCGCCATGTCAACAATTGTTGTGACACCACCCCACGCGGCTGCGATTGTGCCGGTTTCAAAAGTGTCAACTGCAGCAGTGCCACCAAATGGAAGCTCCATGTGCGTGTGCACATCAATGCCGCCGGGTATTACATATTTACCTTTGGCATCTATAACTTTGTCGGCAGTGATGCTCAGTGAATCTGATTTGCCTCGTTCAAGTAAAGCCAAAATGGTTTCGCCTTCGATGAGCACATCAAAGTCGTGCCGACCTGTCGGGCTGATGACTGTTCCGTTTTTTATGAGTGTTCGTGCCATGATTCCTCCCGTGGTTTTAGATGTGCTTAATTTCTAAGACTTTTTTAACGCTCAACAAGTTCGTCGTACGCATCTGGGCGACGGTCACGATAAAACGCCCAACGGTCACGCACAGTTTTGATTTTGTCCATATCAAGATCGCGGACAATTAGTTCAGGTTTGTGCGGATCACCTTGACTGCCGACGAACTTACCTTCAGGATCAACGAAATAACTCTGACCGTAAAAGTCGTCATCACCGAGTGGCTCAATACCGACTCTGTTGATCGCGCCTACGTAGTACATGTTGGCGACAGCGGCTGCTGGTTGCTCAATTTTCCAGATGTATTCGCTGAGTCCACGACTTGTTGCTGATGGATTGAAAACAATTTCTGCACCGTTCAAACCGAGCGCGCGCCAACCTTCAGGAAAGTGTCGGTCGTAGCAAATGTAAATACCGACTTTGCCAACCGCTGTGTCGAACACTGGATACCCGCCTGTACCAGGTGTGAAGTAGTACTTCTCCCAGAAGCCTTTGACCTGAGGAATATGTTGTTTGCGATATTTGCCCAGATACTTTCCGTCGGCATCTATAATTGCCGCAGTGTTGTAGTACAAGCCTGCTTGAACAATTTCGTACATCGGCAAAACCATAACCATGCCGAGTTCTTTTGCAAGTGCCTGAAATCGCTTAGTCGTTGGTCCATCAGGAATTGGCTCCGTATACGAGTAGTACTCAGGCTCTTGAACTTGGCAAAAGTACGGGCCGTAAAACAATTCTTGAAAGCACATAACTTGTGCGCCCTGCTTAGCGGCTTCACGAGCTTGCGCCTCGTGCTTATCGATCATCGTGCCTTTGTCACCTGTCCAATCGGTTTGCAATAAAGCTGCTCGAACTGTGCGACCCATGATCTATCCCCTTATTTTTTGACTGAATTACTTTCTAAACTATCAGCGAGCACGCCCTCAACATAAGTTCGAATTTTTGTGTTGCCATAGTCGTAAACCATTAATTGATCACGAATCCACCCACTGTCGCGCTCCCACTGTTCATCAGAAACTGTGTCTAAATATGTAAAAATACGGTTGTGCTCTTGCGGATCATCGCTGCGTGACCAAAACAAACCAGACGAGCCAAGATTACTGGTCGCGTCAAAGTCACGCCCGTTATAAATTGCTGCTTCTGGGTGGAAGAACCCTACTGGCACAGAAGTAATAAGGCTCTCGTAACCAAGCGTGCTTTGTCCAGTGACTATCCATTTATTGGATTCAAGGTGCCTATACGAGTCACCGCCCATCCTAAAAAACTCCACACGAAATTTACAGTTCAAAAATACGCTGCTTAAGAATTTTCTTTCTAATTCTTTTTCAATTGTTGATATCCCGTTACCGATAATCAAAAGGCTGTAACCGGTGTTAGCTAAAAATTTATCCAGCGACCGATACAATAATTTGTGCGATTCATTCAATTCGGCCTCTTTCGATCGAAAAGTTGAAATCATTGCAACTTCTGAAACTGATTCCCGATTTACCGTGGTTTTTTCTTGCTGCCGTCGAAAATCTAAGTTGTTCAGAATCAAGCTTCCACAACATTCAAATTTAGTTTTCACTCGAGTTCCTAATATCTGACTAACAGATTCGCCGAAGACAAAGTATTTATCCGCAAAATTTTTGGACTCGGCTTCAATATTGGGTGAGTCAAAAATATTTGGCGCTAAAAAAAATGCCGCCGCACGCGACCCGTTTTGCACGAGGGCAACTTGGTAAGTTGCGTTCTTGCGGCGCTTGAGTTGCCACATAGTTGCGTTGTTGTCAGTCCGAGAAAGAATTAGTTTTGGCTTAACAAAGTCGATATACGCTTCGATATATGCGAGAGCGCCAAGGCGTATTTTTGGCACAGCACGCAATAGCGCACGCATATTGATACTTTCACCACGAATGTCCAATACGTGTGGTTTGTGATGCGCGAACATCTCGTCTAACGGGCTGGCCGTGCCTCGATCAATGATCAACAAACTTGCACGTGGCGGTTTTCGCCACACCCGCTTTGTTCTTCGAAAATACTTATACGCGCGTTTCAAGAATTGCAGAAACGGCTTCATATTAAATTACGAGTAGTACGGGTTAGCACCAGTCGAATGATCAGTGATGTCTCGCACTCGAGTAATCGCCGGAACCTGCTCAACAAGCATGGTCTGAACACCTTCAAGCATTGTCTGGCGCGACATCGAACAACCGTGGCAACCACCACCCATCGTGAAATACGCAGTTCCTTCTTTGTCGTGGCCAGAAAAAGTTACAAAACCACCATGTGCGGAAAGCGCTGGGTTGACTTCGCTGAACACAATTGCTTCAATCTGCGCGGAGATCTCATCATCCGAAACAAGCCCATCGACATGTGCCTTGAGTGGCTTATTCGGATTGCGAATTAACAAACCTTTAGCGTCATCGTGGTCCAATTCTGCGCCGCGGAGTAAATCTAAATCTTTAGCACCAATAATTATTTTCAAACCGTCAATTGTGCGTACTTCGTCAGTGAACGCAGCCTTAACAAATTCGTCGAACACGAGGTCGTAACGAAAATCTTCGCCAGGTCCTGAGAGAATTTCAAGGCGCAAACCAAGTCTCTCGCGTTCAGTTTCGGCATCGCGCAACTCAATTAAGCGTGCATGTGCGATCGGAGTGATCGTAATGAGATTGTCTTTTAACGTGTCTTTGATAGCCGGCGCAACGCCAGCGAGAGGGCTTGATTGACTCATTTAATTCAAGGCTATCCGTGGGTAATGATTGCTGGTTGTTATAGTGAGTTTCAATACGCACGGGGAGTCCACTGGTTCGGTGGGCTGAGAGGGTGGCCGCCGTCACCGACCCGAACACCTGATCTGGGTAATGCCAGCGGAGGAAGCGATCATGGTCAACACATCTCTAATTTTTGCCGGGGGTCTCGCGCCTAGCGACTCAACTCTGCAGGCAGTTCGCAAAATTGAGCAAGTTGAGTTAGTGATCGCTGCCGACTCCGGATTACACACCGCACAAAAACTTTGTCTTCGTGTTGATGCGATTATCGGCGACATGGATTCAGTGGATGAAAATGCGCTCGCCGAAGCTAAATCTCGCGGTACAAAAATTATCGAACACGACCGTGATAAAAATTTTACTGACTTACATTCGGCACTTTTATACGCCGTTGAATGTGGAACCGAAAAAATCACTGTTGTCACTGCAGGTGGTGGGCGCCTTGATCACCAACTTGGAGTCATCGCTGCAATGTTTGATCCTCTACTTCGAAATACACAGGTTGAAGCAATTTGGGATAACGAAGAAATATTTGCATTACAAGGACCGACCAGTTGTGAATTCTCTGCAGAAGTCGAAGACATCGTTGGCTTGCAGGCTTTTAGCACCTCCGCTATGGGTATCAGCACAACTGGATTGCGCTGGCAACTACACAATGCGCAACTCGCAAACCACGAAACCCGAGGTGTAAGTAACGAGGCGACAGAAAAGAGAATCACAGTCTCGCTTGTCTCAGGCCAACTTCTTGTAATTCATCAAATGAAAGAGAAAACAAAATGAGCATGTCAATCAACAAAAAATATTTCAAGAACCTGATTTTGGGCACAGTTGTCCTTGCAGCGATTGCGAGTGCTTGCGGCAAAAGCTCAACGAATACTGACTCTTCAACCGACCAGACGCAAACGTCGTCGCCAAGCGAAAGTTCCGACCCAATCACGTTGACACTTCTTGCGTATGACTCGTTCACGCCGTCTGAAAATATCTTTGATGCATTCACACTTGAAACTGGCGTCAAGGTTGAAATCGCACTTGGTGGTGACGCGGGAGAATTAGTAACGAAGGCTTCACTCACCGCAGGCAATCCGCAAGGCGATGTGTTATGGGGAGTTGACAACACGCTGCTGTCAAGAGCAATTGATGCTGAAATATTCTCGGCGTATAAAACAAAAAATATCAATGAGCTTGACCAAACAGCGCGCAACTTAGTCTCAAATGACGAAGTGTCGCCAGTTGATACTGGCGATGTGTGCATTAACTACGACGTGAAGTGGTTTGCTGATCGCAAGATTGCACCACCATTGACTCTGCGCGAATTGACCTCGGCGAATTATGCGAACCTGCTGGTCGTACCAAGTCCAATTACATCATCGCCAGGTTTAGCGTTCATGCTCGCGACTATCGCCGAATTTGGCGAAGATGGATGGGGCGAATACTGGCAGCAACTCAAACAAAACGGTTTATTAGTAGTAGACGGATGGAACGAGGCCTACTACACAGAATTCTCCGGCTCATCTGGCAAAGGAGACAGACCGATCGTTGTTAGTTATGGATCGAGTCCTCCTGCAGAAATGATCTACGCGAGCCCAAAGCCCGACACGGCACCGACTGCAGTTGCCGCACTCACCTGCTACCGCCAAGTTGAATTCGCCGGAGTTCTGCGCGGAACGAAACACGAGCGCGAAGCGCAATTACTGATTGATTACTTAACTGGAGTCAAATTTCAAGAGGATTTACCGCTCACGCTGTTCGTCTACCCCGCGAATACAAAGGCGAAGCTTCCGACAGAATTTATCAAATATTCGTTACGCCCAGAACTGCCTCTGCAGCTTGATCCAAAGTTGATTGCCGAACGACGAACGGCGTGGCTCGATACGTTCACGGATACGGTGTTGCGCTGACTATTGACGGTTGATTCACGATTCTTAATGATTAAGAGCTGATGATCACTTCATA
Source organism: Ilumatobacteraceae bacterium (assembly GCA_044354345.1). Classification (GTDB taxonomy): domain Bacteria; phylum Actinomycetota; class Acidimicrobiia; order Acidimicrobiales; family Ilumatobacteraceae; genus BACL27. Next base: position 8,308 of record JBILAG010000056.1, read on the forward strand.
TCGATCAACAAGTAAATGGCTGGCAGTCATACCAGTTGTGGCGATGCTGACGTTTGTTGTGGCGCCAGCGCTAAATATTTTAATAATCTCACTTAACTTTGAGTCGTTTGCGATACTTACGGCGCAAACGACACGAAGCGTGGTCTGGTTCACAATGTGGCAAGCAATAGTCAGCACAATTCTTGTTCTTTTGTTCGCAATGCCGATTGCAGCAATGATTGCAAACTTTGATTTTTTCGGACGACGAGCGCTGCTTTCACTTATCAGTGTTCCATTTATTTTGCCGGCAGTTGTAGTCGGCGTAGCATTTCTTGAGATTCTTCCAACGAGTATTCACCAAAGTGCATTCGCGATAGTCATTGCTCACATATATTTTAACTTCGGCCTTGTAGTACGAATTGTCTCGAATCGGTGGCAGCAAATTAATCCACATCTAGATGATGTCGCTCGCACTCTTGGCGCTTCGAGAATACGGCTCTTCGTAACGGTCACCGTGCCCTTGCTGAAGAAATCATTGCAATCGGCAGGCTTATTGGTGTTTTTGATGTGCTTCACCTCATATGGCGTTATTCGTATTTTGGGTGGCCCTGCTCGATCAACAATTGAAACTGAGATTTATTTTCGGGCAATGCAACTTGGGGATGTCTCTGGGGCACTAGTTCTATCAATTTTGCAACTGGTCGTTGTCGGAGTTTTGATTTTATTGACTACACAATTCGGCACGACAAAATCAGTAGAACTTAGCCAGATGGTTTTTTCACGAATTCGTAAACCTCAAACTTCAGGTCAGATAATTTTTATCAGATCAGTTGCACTAACCACCGCAGTTACCATAATTGTGCCGTTGGTCAGCGTGGTGCGCCGATCAATTTTTATTGGGCAAGAGGTTAACTTTTCGATTTGGCAGAGCATCTTTACAGACGAAGAAATTTTCAAGTCATTGACGACTTCATTGAAATATGCCGCATTTACAATTGTTGTCTCAACGACTATTGGTTTGTTTGGCGCATGCGCAATTATCTATGGCTCAGAGCGCTACAGAGTTTTAAACTTATTAACGGCGATGCCAGTCGTAGTCTCGGCGGTAACTCTCGGCCTCGGGCTAATCATTACGTTTGATGTCAACCCAATTGATTGGCGCGGCGCATGGCTGATGATGCCAATTGCGCACTGCTTGGTTGCAATCCCAATTGTGATGCGAATAATTTCACCAACAATTCGAGACTTGCCAAATGGATTGCGTGACGCTTCGCAGATATTGGGTGCAACGACTTGGCAAATGTGGCGAACAATAGACTTACGACTAATCAAACCTGCTTTAGTATCGGCTGCAGCGATCGCATGCGCCGTTTCGCTCGGAGAGTTCGGTGCAAGCAGTTTTCTTGTGCGACGTAATAACGAAACTTTGCCACTGATAATTTCGCGACTACTGGGTCGTCCCGGAGAAATTATTCAGGCTCAGGCCTATGCAATAGCAACTTTGTTGATTGTTGCTTGCGTCGCGATTATTGGGCTGGTCGATCATCTCGGCACAGAGAAACTCTGATCAACGAGCTATCTAAATGTTGGATTGTCAAAACCTTGAGGTGACTTATGAGTCAACGCCAGTTCTGCAGAATCTTTCTATTTATATAGGTGCTGGTGAAATCGTCGCCTTGACCGGCCCAAATGGTTCAGGCAAAACGACCCTGTTGCGATGCATCGCAGGTCTTGAAGTAGTTGATACTGGCACGATTCTTTTGAGCGGCGAAGAGATTACGTCAATGCCAGCACATTTGCGTCGAATCGGCTTGGTGTTTCAAGACAATCAGTTGTTTCCCCATTTGAATGTCGCAAAAAATATTTCGTATTCGCTAATGATTCAAGGGACTAAACAGAAATTAATGGATGAAAAAGTCGCAGAAGTTCTCGAACTCGTGGGGCTAACCCATCTATCTCAGCGCGAAGTATTTAAACTTTCGGGCGGTGAGGCAAAACGTATTGCAGTCGCCCGAGCACTAGTGGCACAACCTAAAGTTTTGTTACTCGACGAGCCACTTAATGGCCTTGACAAAGAGTTGCATGCGCGACTTCTCGCCGATCTTGGCACTTTGCTTCGGCTACGTGGCACGACAACGTTGCATGTAACTCACGACCAAGATGAGGCAAGCGCAATAGCTGACCGTGTTTTAGATATTCGCAATCTGATGTCGCACTGAACTCGCACTAATATCTCGCTTAATGTCAAATACTAAACTTGAAGTAGTCGAACTTCAGACTTCGGAAACCTACGCACTACGTACGGCAGTCTTGCGCGATAACACGCCAACTAGTGACCCAAAATATGCAGAAGACTCAAATCCAGGAACTGTGCACCTCGGTATCTTTGACGAAGAAAAAAATCTGATCGGTACGTCAACCTGGGTTATTAACCCTTGGCAGGAAGACAGCACAGCCCAGGCCATTCAGCTTCGGGGGATGGCAGTAGCCAAAAATCAACAGAGTGAGGGTCTGGGCACAATGTTGTTAACTGCTGGCGTTATTCACGCCAAAAAACTTGAGGCTAAATATATTTGGGCCAAAGCCCGCGATTCTGCTCTTAACTTCTATCTACGACATGATTTTTCGGTTGTTGGTGACGGGTTCACTGAAGGCACTACTCAGATGCCACACCATTTAGTTGTTCGCAAAATCAATTTCTAGTTTTTGATTTTTACAATTTGACTGAAACGTAATGTTCTATTAGTTGCGGGCTTGACGATTAATTCAAGCAACCATTCACCACCGCGAGGTACCTGCAAATTCGCTTGAAAGTGATTCACTCCAATACGTTTCAGACCTATTGGTATCGGCGGGATCTCACCACTCACGAGTGAGATTCGTGCCGTTACCGACTCGATCGACTCAAGGGTTCCGCCTGGCGGCGAGAACACAATATGCATCTCGGCATTTCCAACACGTGCTGGGGTGATTGTGATATCTGCAATGACATTTGATTGGACCAAGGTTGCCGTAAAAGGTGCAGCAGTGTTGACACTAAGCGGTGGTACAGAAACAAGTACTGCTGTTACTGCGAGCACAACTAGACCAATAAAACTTTCCACAACAATCGTCTTTGAGAACTTAATCTTTTTTAAATCTTCACTATCAACTTTTTTGTCTTTAAATATTTGCCGTGCCTTGGTGCCTGCGGCAATTGCTATAACAACAAGAATAACTTTGATACTTAGAACCGTGCCATAAGTCGTCGAAAATAAATTTTGAAACCCTTCCATCATTCGCCAGGCTTGTGCAACTCCTGTGGCAACCATGATCGGCATCGCGATAGTTGCATTAAATGAGAACCATGCAATCACTTTTGGTGACTCGCTTTGCCACTTTCGACCTAATAAAACAATTGTTACTAATCCACCCATCCAAACCGCGACACTTAAAAAGTGAACGATGTCGGTGCCAATACTTAAAGCAGAAAACTGTCGCATCCCAGGGTGGCCTGGGATTGAAAATGTTGCGAACAACACAATGCTCAAGATTGTCGTTGCCATTCGCCAAATCGGTTTTTGATGCAAATCACGCTTCCAAATAATCACCAAAAATAAAAGCAAGATTACGGAACGAATTATTAGCCAAGCGCCAAGTCGTGTCTCAAGAACTTGCCTCACCGACGTAACTGAAGCAGAATCTGAAAGCGAACTGCCTAATGCGTATGGTGCTTGCATTACTAGAACAATTACTGAACCGACTACCGCTACAAACCAAGATGATTTAATGACATTTTCAATTCGACACTGACCAATAATTTGAGTCGCAAGCAACATCGAGCCAATCAGCACCATTACACCCAAGAAACTTAACCAACGAGCGATTCCCATTAATCCACGCACTAAACCAGGCGCACTGCTATTTGCAAGAATTTCAACGCCAAGATCAGTGAGGTTTGTACCTCGTGAACCAATTTGAAATCCGAATGCGCCTTGCACTGGATGACTATCAACAGATACAACTCTCCAGATAACCAAATAACTTCCCGGCTCAAGATTGGGCACACCGACACGCACAGTTTTGGCATCAACAACATCATCCGCAATGCCATAATTTGGCACGGGCAAGACAATTAACTTTGAGTTTGCATCAAATAATCGGATGCTGCCAAATGAGATTTCAACTTGCTCGGCGAATTTCAAAACAATTTCTTCTGGTGATTTTTCAAGAATAGATGCAGCAGCTGGTTCACTCGACTTCAACCCCGCATGCGCCTCGACAGGGTTTACGAATCCAACTACACCGGCACCAAAGACAAACGCTGCTACAAAACCAAATCTGAGAAAATTCCTCACAAGGGTTCTGGCTTGGCGAGACCATCAACGACGACTCGGCCCATCAACCATGCCAAGCGCTGTGACGGTTGAAGCTTTTTTGCAATATCGGGCAACTCGGTCATTCCCATTGGCTTACGACTCCGCCATAACATCACCTGTTGATCTAATTCAAGTCGTACGTATAGCGAAGTCATGTCGTCGTAGTTAAGCCCGATATTTAGATCAGCGTGATGAAGTTCAACTTCACGCCATCGCAAAAAAACAATTGATGACATTTCTATTACGTTTCCGCTCAACCCACGTCCTTGACCTGACCAGACTTTTTCATTCGCGCTCGCCCATGCTGCTTCTAGGCCATAAATACTGAGTCGCAAGTCAATAACTAAATCACTTGCGTTTCGTGATGATCCAGACTCGATATCCG
>JBILAG010000139.1:0-3476 GCA_044354345.1 Ilumatobacteraceae bacterium
TTTGATGCTTCACTTCACGCACTTCTAAACGCTGGCAAGGACGACTCCGCCACTCGATACGCGTGACCGCGCAAGTGCGCCCAAATCGGGTGCTCGTTCTCGGTTGTGGTTCTGTTGCGCAAGCGGTAATCCCGCTGATGGTTCGCGACTTAAAACTTGATCCGAAGTCGATTTTAATAGTTGACTTTGTTGACAATAGACATCGCGTTACAGATGTTTTGGCGATGGGTGTTAGATACGAAATCGGCCAAGTTACTCGTGAGAATCTTGACAGTTTTTTGACAGAGCGTGTTGCAGCTGGCGATATTTTGTTGGACCTCGCTTGGAACATTGACTGCACGGCAATTCTTGAATGGTGTCGCATGCGTGGCGTGCGATATCTCAATACATCAGTTGAATTGTGGAACCCATACGACAATATGGCGACGACTCACCCACTTGATCGCACTCTCTATGTGCGCCATCAAGCAATCCGCAAAATGATTGCGAAGTGGGGATCAAATAACGGACCGAGCGCGGTTGTTGAACACGGTGCAAACCCTGGTTTAGTTTCTCATTTTGTCAAACAAGCGCTGTTTGAAATCTCAAATAAAATTCTTGTTGATGGGCGCGCCGGCTCGCGTCAAAGTGCACTTGAATCAGCTCTGGCCAGCGAGTCGTTCGATCGATTAGCGATGTTGACCGGCACACGAGTAATTCACATCAGCGAACGCGACACACAGATCACAAATCAACCAAAACAAGTGAACGAATTTGTCAACACTTGGTCGGTTGAAGGTTTCTACGAAGAAGGAGTCGCGCCAGCAGAAATGGGTTGGGGCACACATGAACGTTGGATGCCAGCCAACGCGCAAGTGCACGCCGATGACGGACCATGCAATCAGATTTGTCTCGCGCAACCTGGTATGGAAACTTGGGTTCGCTCTTGGGTGCCGAGTGGTGAAATTCTCGGAATGATTATTCGTCACGGTGAGAGTTACACGATGAGTAATCACTTAACTGTTCGCGATGATTCTGGTAAAGCGATTTATCGTCCCACTGTTCATTATTCGTATTGTCCGTCGAACGAGGCAATCAATAGTGTGCTCGAATTGCGTATGCGCAACTGGCATAAGCAACCAAAAGAGCGGATTATGAACAACGAAATTATTTCGGGCCGCGATGAACTTGGCGTGTTGTTGCTAGGTCACGACTACACCGGCTGGTGGACTGGTTCGCGATTGTCAATTGATGAAGCACGCACAATTACAACTGGGCAAAGCGCGACGACTTTGCAAGTTGCTGGGTCAGTTTTGGCTGCATTGAAGTGGATGATTGCCAGCCCGACACAAGGTGTGCGCGTGCCAGACGAATTGCCATGGAAGTCAGTTCTCGCTGACGCACGACCATATATTGGTGAAATTCACAGCGCCTCAACAGACTGGGACCCATTAAAGACCCGCAATGACTTGTTTCCTGGCTACGGCAATACAAGCCGTCTTGATCTGACAGACCCTTGGCAATTCAGAAACTTTCTTACTCCAACGCCTAGTTGATTAAAACGGGCTAATCGGCTTGCTAGTTGGTGTTGTCGTAATTTGCAGGCACACTGAAACATCATGATTAACGGAAACGGACTACTACTTACGTAACGGCGCAGTCTCATATCACTGCAGCCGCACCCTCTGAGCCAAAAGGCCCAGGGGGTTTTCTTTTTACCAAAATCAACACACGAAACGAGACACGAAATGCCACCAAAACCAGTCCAGCCCCGCAAGATGCAATTTGAAAAATACTCGAGTTCGGTGCCACTGGTACTTGCTGATCGCACTTGGCCGAACCGAATCATTGACAAGGCTCCGCTTTGGTGTTCTGTTGACTTGCGCGACGGCAATCAGGCTTTGATCGACCCGATGGATCCCGAACGAAAATTGCGGATGTTTAAGACACTTGTGAAGATGGGCTTCAAAGAAATTGAAGTTGGGTTTCCGTCAGCCAGCCAACCCGATTATGACTTTGTGCGATTGTTGATTGAGCAAGATCTGATTCCTGAAGACGTGACGATTCAGGTGCTTGTGCAGTGTCGACGCGAGCTGCTTGAGCGAACCTATGAATGCATCGCTGGCGCACCACGCGCGATTATGCACTTTTACAACTCGGTGAACCCTTTACAACGTCGTGTCGTGTTTGGTCTTGATAAACCTGGCGTTATTGAGATCGCGACGAGCGCGGCGAAAATTTGTCGTGAACTTGAAATAAAATTAACAGGCACTAATTTGCGCTACGAATATTCGCCTGAGAGTTTTACTTTGACAGAGCCAGAGTTTGCCATTGAGATTTGCGAAGCAGTGATGCAAGTCATTGAACCAACTGTTGAACGCAAGATTGTTCTGAACTTGCCGGCTACTGTCGAGTGCTACTCGCCAAATGTTTATGGTGATGTGATCGAATGGTTCGGCCGCAATGTGCCCCGACGAGACAAACTCGTGTTGTCGCTGCACCCACATAACGATCGCGGTTGTGCGGTTGCGGCTGCAGAGTTCGGCGTCATGGCTGGCGCTGATCGTGTAGAAGGAACTTTATTCGGCAATGGTGAGCGCACCGGCAACGTTGACATCATTACATTAGCGATGAATTTGTTTACGAACGGTGTTGATCCGCAATTAGACATCACAGATATTGACGCCTTGCGTCGAGATGCTGAATATTGCAATCGTCTAGCAGTGCCTGAGCGTCAACCATATGCGGGCGATCTCGTCTACACAGCGTTTTCTGGAAGTCACCAAGACGCCATCAAAAAAGGTCTTGATGCGCTGCCGAAAGATTACGACCAGTGGGCCGTACCATATTTGCCGATTGATCCAAAACATGTTGGTCGCACCTATGAGGCAGTGATTCGTGTGAACAGTCAGTCAGGCAAGGGCGGCGTTGCATACGTGATGCAAACCGAATATGGTTTTGCGTTGCCACGACGATTGCAAGTTGAGTTTTCAAAAGCAATTCAACACATAACAGAAGACTCAGGTACAGAGATCTCGCCCGAGATCATGTGGGGTGCGTTTGAGAGCGAATATTTGTCTATCGAGTCAATGTTCAAACTTGAAAGCCACGAGATGCGCAGCGACTCAAAAGGCACGACGACAATTAGCGCGCAGGTGCTGGTTCATGATGCTCCACGAACTTTGACTGGGCAAGGCAATGGTCCGATTGACGCATTTGTTAATGCACTACGAACTGAGTTCAAAGTCGTCTTTGATGTCAAGGATTACGTTGAGCACGCGCTGAGTCAGGGCTCCGAGGCCGTGGCTGTTGCATACATCGAAGGCGCAAATGACCAGGGCGACTTGCGTTGGGGTGTTGGCACCGACCCGAGCACAATCACCGCGTCATTACGTGCTGTGTTAAGTGCGTTTGAACGTCAAGAGAACTTGGGGCGTTAAATTCTTTAAGCATTTCTCAACTAGTCTCACATCAGTGAAAGTCAGCGTTAATTTTGA
>JBILAG010000057.1:0-12673 GCA_044354345.1 Ilumatobacteraceae bacterium
CGCAGTTGCGACATTTATTTCTTCCCATTTATTTTGACCAACATCAGCAATCCATAAATTGTTCAGTTCATCAAACGAGATGCGCCAAGGGTTTCGCAATCCAATCGACCAGATCTCGGGCAGGGCTACACTCACGCCAACATAAGGATTATCTTTTGGTATTTGGTATGGCTTATGCGATGTCGCTGTCGGGTCGATTCGCAAAATTTTGCCGAGCATTGACTTAAGATTTTGTGCCGTGCGATCAGGGTCGCCACTCGAGCCGCCATCACCGGTGCCGATGTAGAGCATGTTGTCTTGTCCGGTGATGATTGCGCCACCGTTGTGATTTGAATAAGGCTGTTTGATCACAAGAAGTTCACGACGACTCTTTGCGTCAAATTCGCCAGTCTTTGTCAGCGCATATTCGGCGATAACCGTGTCACCCGCTTTATTGGTGTAGTTCAAGTAAGCAAAGCCTTTGCGAAAAGTGAGTCCTAGCAAACCGCGTTCGCCTTTAGCAGAAGTGAGTGAAGTTATATCTAAAACTTTTATCAGTACCGGTGAGTTGTACTTCCAGAAAAATATGCGGCCTTGTTGTGAAACAATGTATGCGCCGTTGTCACTCAACTGACGTTCAACAAGAGCAACTGGATGGTCTACTTCGACAACTATTTTCGCCTGAAATTTTGTCACCGCCACAGACGAACTAGTTGAACTAGCCGGCACTATTAAAGCAAGCGCACTAAATACAATTGAGGTGAAAAACAGTTTTATAACTGAGAATGATATCTATGACGAGTATCTATTAATCAAAAAAGACTTGTTAGTGAACAACCTGTATAACTGGCCGTTCAACCGGTGCAGGTTGATAATTCGTGTGATGTGATTTTTCGGCATCAGACTCTTTACCATCACTAATTTTCATAAATAGACCCGAGACACATGTGTAGCTAATTGCAACTGCACCCAATACCTGACCGTAGTCGGCAAGTCCGCTGGCGATTATTCCAATTGAGCATCCGCCGATAAATGCGAAATTGTAGAACATATCGTATGTCGCAAAAATTCGGCCAAGATTTTCTTTTGACGAGTTTGCTTGAATTGTCGCGTCTGATCTGATGCGTAGATTCTGAAACGCCAGTGCACATGCTGCAATTGCCACGATTCCAACTCTTGGGTTTGAAGAACTTGCCGCAATGCCAATGGCGACACCTGCAATCAAAAATGACATAACGGTGATTGATCGGCGTGGGTATCTTTCTGAAATCCACTCAGCGGTGTTTGATCCGATGAACGAACCGCACGCGCATGAACCGAGCACAGTTACGTAACCAGTTGTTTGCAGATTGTATGCACGGTCAACCATCAGCGCAATACTCGCAATGCAAACACCAAAGAGTAGGCGATGAATCGCCGTAGCCAACATTGCGAATCGGGTTTTTCGAGCCATGAACTGTGCACCCAGCATTCGAAAATCAAATCGGTCAGTATTTGATTTCGTTCTTGTGCCTCCGCCAAGCGGAACAGATACTTTGTTGAAAAGTGCTGCGGCGCTCAGTTGCCCGATTGCGCTCAGACCAAGAGCAAGAGCTGGCGAACTTGACGAAATAAGAGTTCCTACTCCTGCACCAATTGCGCCTGCAATAACACTGAGGATCAAACTCACTGAATCGGCTGCAACAAGTTCATGGCGTCTTACGAGTTGCGCTAAAGCCGTCGCACGTGCGGTGTACAAAATTCTCGTGAGCGAGACTAGTAAAGCCATAACTAAATAACCGACCCATCGAGTTTCGGATGACAGTGCAATGAGTCCGCAAAATGTAATTGCACCGCGAAGCACATTTCCGCGAGACAGTATTTTCTTTCGTTCGAACCTATCTGCGAGGTGTCCTGCGAGTGGGCCAATCAGCAACAATGGAACCGCCGAAACAATGAGTGCTGTTGTCAACGCGGTAATTGATGGCGCATCGGTGAAAGTAAACAACATTATTTGTGCGAGAGTAAGTGAAGAAAGTGCGTCAGAGCTTTGAGAGATGAATTGGCCGCCAATTGCCAAGCGAAAATCTCTATATTTAAATAAGTCGCGTCGGCGGACATGAATAGCACTTGACACTCGACGAAGTTTGAACACATTTCTATTGTTGCTAATTAAAAGTTCACATGTGGGCACTAGACGTGAACAGAATCTGAACTTTTTTATTCGTATCTGACATCAATTTTGAATCCGGTTGTTTACTTATCATTAACTTGGATTACATCGAATTAACTACTCAAATTTTCGCTCTTGTAATCTGAGTCTCATAGTTTCTTGCCAGTGAATAAGTTTTCAAACTTAGATGCCGCGTCTACGACCCTGACGTCGCAAACTTCGTTAACAGAAGGTGATTCAAAACTGCGCGTAGCAATCGTTACCGAGAGTTTTCTTCCACAAGTTAATGGCGTAACTAATTCTGTTCTGCGAACCCTCGAATTTCTGCGTGCACGCGGACACGAAGTTGCCGTATTTGCACCTGGCCCTGGCGAGTCATCAGTCAACGGCGTGCCGGTAATTCGCATGGGATCTTTTGGGTTCCCGGGTTATGTTGATTTACGAATAGCAGTGCCGCGCCGTGCATTAGAAAGCGAAATCAGAAATTTTCAGCCCGACGTAATTCATGTTGCCGCGCCTGCAGTACTCGGGGCATGGGCTCTTCACATTGCTCGCAAACTTGAGATTCCGTCGGTCGCGATTTATCAAACTGATTTAGCTGGTTTCGCTCGACAATATCGACTCGGCGCAACGTCGCCAGCCCTATGGCGATACATCGCCGCTATTCATAATCGAGCCGACATCACTCTTGCACCGTCATCAGCAGCCGTTTGGGATTTACGAAGTCACGGAGTTGAAAATGTTGTTCGGTGGATGCGTGGTGTAGACGCCAAGCGTTTCAACCCTGAGCATCGCAATGCTGAGCTTCGCCATCGCTTTAGTTCGCGTGGCAACACAATCGTTGGGTTTGTTGGTCGCCTTGCGCGTGAAAAACAAGTTGACCGACTGGTCGAAGTCGCAGCATTGCCAGGAGTATCACTCGTAATCGTCGGCGATGGCCCATGCAAAGACAAACTCGAAAAAATGATTCCATCGGCATTGTTCACGGGCTTTGCAAGCGGTCTCGAATTATCTCAAATGTATGCATCATTCGATGTGTTTGCTCACACTGGAGTCGACGAAACTTTCTGTCAGGCGATTCAAGAAGCACTCGCCTCAGGAGTTCCTGTTGTTGCACCTGCGTCCGGTGGACCACTTGATTTAGTTCAGCATGGACACAATGGTTATTTGTGGAACCCAGCAAAGCGTCACACATTTGTTGAGGGTGTAAATGAATTAGTCACAAATGGCGAGAGCCTCAAGTTTTGTGCATCAAATGCTCGTGCATCAGTTGAACACAGAACTTGGGATTCAGTGATGGCAGAACTTGTTGGTCACTATCGCGCTGTAGCAAATGGTCTTTCATTGGCCTACAGCGGGGCTTCAAAATGAAATCACTAATCGTCTCACTACATGATGTTGCCCCGGGGTCTGCAGAGACGTCGCGTCGATGGATGGAACTTTTTGATGAGCGCAATCTTGCGGTATCGCTGCTGGTGATTCCCGGGTTATGGAATGGCACTGAGCTACTTACCGATGAACAATTTCAAAAATGGCTTGCACAAGTCAGCAGCAGTTCACACGAAGTCGTTCTGCATGGTTTAAATCATCAGATGATCGAAGAACCTAGTACTAGTTCATTGAAATTAATTAGCGGTCAATTATTTGCCAGAGGATGTCAAGAGTTTTGGGCGCTTAGTAAAGCTGACGCCAAAGCGCTAGTTAGCGATGGATTAAATAAATTATCGTCACTTGGCTATAAGCCGTCTGGTTTTATCGCCCCAGGTTGGCTGGCATCGGCTGGCACAACTCAAGCAATTAGCGATCTTGGCTTTTCTTACACAACTTCACATTTGCTAATTAGCGATCTGTTATTTGAAAAGCGCCACTTTGCACCAGTCGTTTGCCAACGACCGAACGCCCCGACAACTCGGCTTGTGATGTTGATGACAACCTTGCTGGCAGAAATTTTAATGGCTCTGCGCTTGCCGCTTCGGATTGCGGTTCATCCAGAAGATCTTCACGATGCAAAACTTCGAAAACTAATTCTTAAAATCATAAGTCGAGCAGTCGTGAATGGATATCAGTCAGTTACTTATGACCAATTTGTAACTAGCAAGCGCAAGCGAAACAAAATGCCAACAGGGTTAAACGACACAATGAGTTTTGTGTAATGCATATTGTTCAAGTCGCAAATTTCGTCACACCAACTTCAGGTGGTCAGCGCGTTGCACTAAATACTCTTGCCAAAGAATATATTACGCAAGGACATTCGTGCACGCTTGTAATCCCTGGCGCACGATACGAAGTTTCAAATGATGGCATGCGAAATTGCGTCGAGGTGCCCGGCGTGCCAGTTCCATTTAGCGGTGGGTATAGAGCAATAATTACACGACAAAAACTTGAGAAAGTGTTATTTGAGTTAAAGCCAGATGTTGTCGAATTATCAGATAAAACGACATTGTCGTGGGTGCCGCAGTGGTGTCGCCTCAATGAGATTCCATGTGTTTTATTTTCACACGAACGTGCGAGCGATGTTGTTGCAGATCGATTTGCAACTTGGCTGCCAGTCTCAGGAATTTTTGATCATTGGGCTCAAAATATTCATGACAATGTCGATGCAGTTGTTTGTGCAAGTAAATATGCCGCGCAAGAGTATCGCCACATGAGCGAACGAGTGCGAATTATTCATCTTGGTGTTGACCACAAGACTTTTACAAGTTCTGCTGCAATTAAAAAACAAGATACATCGCCGGTTGTGTTGTACGCAGGTCGGCTTTCAATTGAAAAGCGGCCGTATGTTGCAATCGCGGCCATCCGTGAACTTCAGATTAAAGGGCAAAGAATAAAACTGTTGGTCGCTGGTGATGGTGCGATGAGAAACAAGTTAGAAGCTACCGCAGATGGATTAGACGTCACATTTCTCGGACGAATTTCTGATCGCAATCAACTCGCCGAAATCATGGCGAGTGTCGATGTCGTTATTGCGCCTAGCCCGTATGAAACATTTGGTTTAACGATTCTTGAGTCACTTGCATGTGGAACACCAGTGGTTGTGTCAAATAATGGTGCCGGCCAAGAACTCATTGAAAATGGTTGTGGTGAGGCTGTTGAAAGTAGTGGCACGCAAGTTGCTGAAGCGTTGTTGCGAATTATGTCTCAAGATCGAGATGCGATTCGTCATCGATGCATAACGAGAGCATCTGGCTATAGCTGGCACCTTGCAGCTTCTGAAATGTTGCAGTTATTCGAATCACTTACCTCTAGAGAAGTAGCTAAGGCAGCATGACGATTATTCAAATAGTACCTATCTCAGGATATGAAGATCAGATCAGAGAATTATTCTGGCAAACATTGACGATTGGTGATCCGCTTTCATTTGACTTGACATGTTCTAAGCAATATGAAGCGCTGGGGCTTAACTGGTATCTCACAAGTGGGTCGCGTGACGGGGTAGTTGCACTGGTAGACGAAAAAGTTGCTGGATATTGTCTCGTTTGTCTAGATGGTGTTTCGTTTCGTCGTGCGCAGCGCTCACAATTGTTTAAACTCGCTGGTTGTGTATTGATTGCACTTGTAACGGGGCGAATCAACAGCAAGTCACGTCTTTTCTACTGGCATCGATTTAGAGACTCGCTGACGATTATGCGAACCCGAAAGGTTCTTCCGGCAAATATTGACATGCATGTTCACCTGAATGTAGTGAGTGGCTACAACGACGGATCAATTTCTCTTCGACTGCGTGCGCACGCTGACAATGTATGCATTAGCAGCGGGTCGTCTGCATATTTTGGTGAAATGAATTCAATTGGCAAGCGTCGTACCGCAGGGCTGCGCCGAGTTGGTGGCGAAATCATTGATCAGTCATCAAATAGAACTTTCAGTTGGCTGACTGGTCAAGACATTCATCGCCTGACGATGGTGCGATATCCAGTGATACAGGCAGCCGAGAAAGTTTTGCAGGCGGCGTAGATGACTCAAAAAATCAACGTGTCAGTTTTTGGCGCTGGATACGTCGGCCTGGTGTCGGCGGCAGGGTTGGCAGCAATTGGGCACAATGTTGTTTGTGTTGACATTGATGCAAATAAGGTCAGTAAATTAATTGACGGCGAAGTTCCATTTTATGAGCCGGGTCTGAGTGAACTGGTGTTGAAATGTGTCGCCAATGGTTCGCTGCGTTTCACTTCGCTACCAAAAAACGCAATTACCCATGGCGAAGTTTTGATAATCGCAGTCGGCACTCCACCGCTCGAAGATGGAACCGCGGATCTTTCTCAGGTGCTTTCAGTGGCCAATACAATTGGCGGACAACTTAAGAAATATGCAGTTGTTGTTGTCAAGAGCACGGTTCCAGTTGGTACTTCAGATTTGGTCACAAATGAGATTGCCCGAGCAATGCATGAAAATTCATTAAGCGTTGACTTCGCGGTTGCATCGAATCCAGAATTTCTCAAAGAGGGCGATGCAGTAAACGATTTTATGAAACCTGACAGAATCGTCGTGGGCACAAACGATCAACTCGCCATTGAGATATTGCGAGAGATGTATCGACCGCTTTGCCTAAACGAAAATATTTTAATGGTGATGGATGCGCGTTCGTCGGAGTTATGCAAATATGCGTCAAATGCGATGCTCGCGACGCGGATATCTTTCATGAATGAAATGGCCAATTTGGCAGATTGCGTTGGTGCAGACATCAACGAAGTGCGCCGAGTGATGGCAGCAGATCCACGCATCGGCGCAAAGTATCTCAACGCTGGTGCCGGTTTTGGCGGAAGTTGTTTTCCAAAAGATCTTCGTGCGATTGCGGCGATGGGTGACGAACACGGATGTTCACTTGATCTTGTCGCCTCGGTCATCTCAGTAAATGATGCTCAGCAATCGGTGCTACTGGAGAAAGCCAAATATGCAATCGGGTCATTGAAAGGCAAACGTTGTGCGGTTTGGGGTCTTTCGTTTAAACCAGACACCGACGATGTTCGCGAAGCACCTGCCGTTGCGCTGATCCACTCGTTAATTGCCGAAGGTGCAACTGTTGTTGCGCATGATCCACTCGTGTCGTGGCTTTCGATGTACAGCAGTTTGCCAACCGAGATTTTTTCGATAGTTGATTCGCCGTATCAGGCAGTCGTTGGCGCCGATGTGTTATTTCTAGTTACCGAGTGGGAACAATTTCGTAATCTCGATGTATCGCAGCTAATTGAGAAAATGCAAAATCCTCTGATTATTGATGGCCGCAACCTTTGGAGCAATATTGACTTCAGTCAAACTGAAGCGAAATATATTGGTATCGGTCGTCACTCGTTGACTACCAACAAAGCATCGGCAAGTGTTCAGTTGCTTGCCGGCTAATAATTTCTGTGGTATCAAAGTGATACCAATTGGTCATGGCTATGACATTGCGACTCACAGACGAAGAACAAGACGGGCTCAAAGCCTGCGCCGCTGACTTTGGTATCTCAATGCAAGAAGTCGCGCGTCAGGCGATTCGCGAATACATCGTGCGCATCGATCATCGCTCTCGCGTCGCCGGGGCTGCAGACCATATTTTGGCTGTTCACGCCGATGCGATTGAGCGATTGGGTAAGTGACTTCACCAACAGAATTTCTTAGCCTTGATGATGTTCTTGACCTATGCCGAAAACTTTTTGGTGATCCACTACCAATAAGTGATGTTGGTCTTCTTGGTTAAGCGGTTGCGCGTCCTCAAACAATAATTGGTGAAAAAGATGCTTATCCATCAATCACTGAAAAAGCGGCTGCACTCCTACAGTCGATTGTTTTCAACCATTCATTGATTGATGGCAACAAGCGACTCAGTTGGTTGGCAACTGCAGTGTTCTTAGAAATCAATAATTTCAGTGTTGCACATGTCGCCAATGATGCCGTGTACGAGTTAGTGATGCATATTGCATCGACGAACCCTCCGTTGAGCGTGATCGAAGAACGTTTGCGAGCGATGACAGGCGAGTCGCTGTAGACGTAGATCTGAATTACCGGTCTGATTGGTGGTTTCGTGCATAGTTCTGATGAGTATCATTTTGATAGATGGCGCGTGGTGTGACGGCAATTTCGTAACGCAGAGCGCACCATTGCTTGCCTCCGTAGCTCAGTGGATAGAGCGACGGTTTCCTAAACCGCAGGTCGCATGTTCGATTCATGCCGGGGGCGCCAATGAATGAACGTTTCGTGCTGGGTTAGTTAGGGCTTCCCGCGAAATGGCTGAATGCCGTTGGCAGGAACTACTCCTAATCGACCACGCTGGTAGTCATCGAAAGCTTGTTGCAGTTCTGCGCGAGTGTTCATAACAAATGGTCCGTGCTGCTCAACTGGTTCGCCAATTGGTTGACCGCCCAACAAGATGACGTCAAGAGCAGTTGCTCCTGCTGCCTCAATTGTCATGGTGTCGCCGTGTCCGAACACGACTGCTTGACCAAGACCAAAGGGCACTCGCTCTGATCCAGCAAAGCCAGTGCCTTTGAGTCCATACGCAAGTGCATTGAAATGTGGGTTCCATGGCAACACCATTCGTGCCCCAGGCGAAAGAGTCGCATGTGCCATAACAATTGGTGTCTTGGAAGAACCTGGGCCCTGAACGCCATCGATGTCACCAGCAATAAGACGTATGAGAGTGGTTGCGTCAGGAGTGGTTAGAAGTTTCACCATGTTGGCTTCAAGGTTTTGATACGCAGGCGAGATCATTTTTTGCTTCGACGGCAAGTTGACCCATAGCTGCAGGCCATGAAAAAGACCACCAGAGACAACCAAACTTTCAGGCGGTGTTTCAATATGTAAAATTCCGCGACCCGCTGTCATCCATTGCGTTGCGCCGTTAGAAATAACGCCGCCGCCACCGTGAGAGTCTTGGTGAATGAATGTTCCGTCCATGATGTAAGTGACAGTTTCAAAGCCACGGTGTGGGTGCCAGTCGGTACCGCGTGGTTCGTAGGGGCGGTAATCGACTTCACCCATCTGATCCATCATGATGAACGGGTCAAGAATATTTTTTGCGATACCGGCAAATGCGCGACGAACAGGAAAACCTTCACCCTCAAAACCGCTTGGTGCGGTGGTCACAGAGCGAACGGGGCGGTCTGTTACTTCGGCACCAGGCGTACTGATGCGCGCAAGTGTGAGTGTGTCGGCGGTGACTGCAGGCATGAGTGAATCCTTTATTGACGGACAACTGATTAGTTGCGTACACAATCATATTGGTCAAAGGCGTTCAATTCGAAAAGATTTAGTCGCGCGGTGTTTTGGCAAATTTCTTAACTGCAATTCGCATGTTCAATTCATCTAAGGGGCGCCACAATTACTGCTCGTGTGAAGAGCGCAGATTTACTCGGTTAACGCAGATCTTGAACTTTCCAGTTGCCTTGGGCACGAATTATTTCGGGGTCTCCTGTGTAGATTTTCGCGTTGTGGGCGAGTGCAGTTGCTACACAAAACGCGTCGCCAAGAGCCATTTTGTAGGTTGCCTTAATCTTTGCGGCTGACACCGCTAGATCTTGATTGACTTCGACAAACCGTAACTTTTGTCGAAGTGCGGGCAGCACTTGGTTTGACGCTTTCTCGCCGTGCTTCTTTGAAATTATGTAGAGCACTTCGCAAACATTTACAAGACTTATTACTGGACGAGAGGCAACGGCCTTTTCTACGAGTGCAGCCGAAGGTCGATCTTCAAGCCATTCAATTACTGCCCATGAGTCGAGGCAAATATTCATCGCGATTCTTTGCTTCGGTCGGATATCAGCATTTCGAGCATTCCGGAGTCCGAGAATATTCCACGCAAAGTCTTGGTTGTGTGAACTGATTGAATCAGCACGCCGTTTTCAGAAAGCGAAACTTCTACCTCGTCACCAGGTTCGATACCTAATTCGTCGCGAAACTTTTTTGGAATTACAACTTGGCCTTTGGGTCCGACTTTTTGCGCCACGACCCAATCATAGCGCGACGGTATAACTACTGGTATAACTCTTATAGATGTTGCCATGCACACATGTGTGCGAGCAGGGGTGTGATTAGATGTATCTTGTGAAGAAAATTGCACAAGTCATCTTGGGGTTGGGGCTCGCATTCGCAGGCACGACGCACCTTGGTTCAAATCGCACCGAGTTTCGAGCGCAAGTGCCGAAAGTGTTCAAAGATTATGCCGATTTCGTTGTGGTGGCATCAGGTGTCGCCGAAATTTTGCTCGGGCTTGGCTTGATTATCGCCTGGAAGTTTCGCGTGCAAATCGGTTGGGCAGTCGCCTTGTTTTTCGTAGCGATATTTTGGGGCAATATTTCGCAATTTGTGAATGGCGTCGATGCTTTTGGTTTAAATAGTGACAGGGCCCGAGCAACACGGTTGTTGTTTCAGCCGCTGTTGGTGATCTGGGCGCTCTGGTCAACGGGTGCTTGGCAGGCCTGGCGCGCTCGTCGTTAACCTTGAGCCGTCATGGTGCCAATAAATCTTAAAGAAGATCTGCTGACAATAATCGAGCGTGACTTCGTTGGCTTGTTTTCTGGTGAAATCGGTGTCAGTTCAATTACCGGTGGTCAGACTGCGGCGAATCTTGCGTTGGCAAATCTTGACATCACTGGCTATGCCAACAATCGATCGCAAGTCTTGCCAAAAAACCGTCGTGGTGCAACCGTGCTGTCACCATATATACGTCACAATGTTTTGACGCTTGGTCAGGTGTATCGCGCGGTTAAAACTGCGCCGTTCAAAGACAGAGAAAAGTTTCGTGATGAACTATTTTGGCAAGAGTATGCGCGTCATCTCTATGCCCGTATCGGCACACGACTCTTTGAAAACTTGCGTTTCGAAGTCAACGCAAACGTGCCCGGCGACGGATGGAACCGAGAAATGCTGTGTATCGACGAGGTTGTTACTGAATTAGAAACCGACGGTTGGGTTGTCAATCAAACCAGAATGTGGCTTGCCTCACATTGGACGGTCAGAAACGACAAAGGTTGGCTGAGCGGCCAAGAGCGCATGCACCAGAACCTCATTGACGGTTCGCGTGCAGCAAATCTTTTGGGTTGGCAATGGACGGTCGGCGCCGGCACGGGCAAACCATATGGCTTTGCAAAGTGGCAAGTTGACAAACGTGCTTCTGGTCTGTGCAACAAATGCTCATTGAAAAGCGAGTGCCCGATTCAAGAGTTTCCTGCCGAGATTTCGCCGCGCGAACTATCTCGTGACACGATTCTCGATAGCGACCCCGATGTGGGTGCAACTACGGGGCCGACGTCAATGGTCGTCAATAGCGAGGCGAGTCACGTGCTTTTGACCATTGATTCACTTGGTGACAACGACCCGGCCCTTGCAGCGAACTCGCACCTGCCCGCGGTTTTTGTGTTCAATCAACAGGCGTTGAAAAAACTTCAGTTAAGTTCACGGCGCATTGCTTTCTATTTACAATCATTGCAAGATTTAAATACTCGCAGACCAGTCGACGTTTATCTGGGCGACCCGTATCAATTTGCGCAAGACAACGCAGTCGCAATCACTTATGCCCCTGTGCCGTCTTTCAAGAAATTCACGAAACTCGCCGAGATACATCCGTACCCGTGGTTGCGACCACCGCACGCGGGCACCGTGAAGAGTTTTTCATCTTGGCGAACGAAACTCGCCAAAGATTCGTAAACGGAGAAGTCGCCCTGTTTTAAAAAATAATTTAGCTTTTAGCCGGGTACTGACGCCACGCAAACGGTTTGTTTGCCACGACTGCTAATAAGACGAGCAAACCGGCATTAAGAAGCACTGGTCGCCAAATAAATTCGAAGCCAAGATCGGTAACTGCATCACCGCCAATGATTGCGGTCAGAGCCGTGCCTCCACTTGGTGGGTGCATGTATCCAAAGCGCGTCATCAGCCCAACGTGCAAGCCGAGCCCAACTGCGATCGCAAGTGGAATGTTGTCGAAAACCTGAGCGGCGGCAACACCGAAGAATGCCGCAACAACGTGAGCAATCAATACTGCCCCTGGTTGTGCCGCAGGTGCCGAGGGCATCGAGAACAAAATGACTGCCGAAGCGCCCATTGAAACTACTAATAATGGTGCGACACCACTGAGTAAAGCATCAGACACGAGCCACGTGATCGCAATACCGATTGCGGCGCCGAATGTGCCGATTAAAGCATCTTTGTTATTACTTTTTGGAGAAGGAAAGATTTTCATCCAACCAACATTAGTTAGGCGCGACCAAACCGCTTTGACTCATCGGCAAATTGTTTAGCAATTTGCGAAGTAATTGACGCATTCGTTCTTGAGATCGACTGCACAAAGTCGTAGCTCGTTATATGGCTTGGCTCGATGCCTTTTCGGGCTCGATCAAAAGCAATGCTTGCGGCGCGTTGTGAAGCAAGTTCGATGTCTCCCGGGGTGAATCCTTCGGTCGCTTTGACCAAGTCGTTAATTTTAATTTCTCGAGTGTCTAGTCGAGTCAGAATTTTTGTCCACAGTGCATGGCGCGCGTCTTCGTCTGGTGGGCCGATCGGTATGACAAGGTCAAACCGACCAGGGCGCAACACTGCGGGGTCGATGTTGCCAACGAAATTGGTCGCACAGAC
>JBILAG010000058.1:0-12613 GCA_044354345.1 Ilumatobacteraceae bacterium
CCTCTGTCAACCTTAAGTTTTGAATCGGCAATGTATTGCGTAAGTATTTCATGAGCAAATTTTTCTTGAAAATTCAACTCCGGGTGCGCATGAATCTCGTGACTTATAGAAATTAGATCTGCTGAGCGACTATCGATGTCTGCGCAAACCTGCTGCTTGATCTTGGCAATATCAATTTTGGTCATAACCAAATGATAACCACTACCAATAAAGAGTTAAAGCGTCAGGTAACAACCTGAATTTACATTGATTTACGCTCATAAATTTGCGATCGTCGACATATAAATTCGGTTTAGTAGAACAATCCGCCTCAAAACTCGTGACTTGTTTAACCGATATTTGTGGATGAGGCAAGTGTGTTCCGAGCTTCAAACGGCTTGAAGCAATCAGTCTCTGCGTTGGCTTCATTTCGCTGTTTACAGTTAGCAAATCAAACTTTCCATCATTGGGATGTGATCTTGGCGCACAATCCCAATCACCGATGAAACTCGTGTTCATCGCTGCAACTATTTCGCGACGCCACCACGATTTTCGCAACAACCCGTAGCCCAAAGCTAAAACTTTTTGTTCGGTTTTCGAAGCATCTACGAAAGTGACTTCAATTAAATCAAATGGTGTCGCTTGCATTGTTTGAGAGTTGGCATTAGCGCCCTTTGTGCCGAGAGCTCTAGACAGATTTGATCGTGTAATCGCGATCGCCGGAATCGGTTTTTGTTGCAAAAAAGAGTCGGTCGCGAGTTGCGATGCTGCTGCATCTGTCTCGCAAATCACAAGGTTTTCGGGTCGAGCTACGGTTGATCCCCAGTCCTGATTCTTTCGAATGGTCATTGCAACACAGAACCCTGCGATGCAGCAACCACTCCGCGAAGTAACGCTTGAGAAGCCGCAAGTGCCGAATCTCGAGTTTCTGGCAACTGTGCAACCAACGAAATTTGGCGAAGCAAATCAATTAGTTGTTTCATGGTTCGCACAAAGTCACCCGCGGTGAGATCTTCGTTCAAAATGTCAATTAGCTCATCACCACTCGCCCACGCGAAAGTTACATCCATCAGGCCAGGGTCTAATGAACGGTGAGGTGAAAGCCCGGATGATTCTTCATCTTGAGCGATCTTGTTGCTTAAAGTCTGAAGAGTCTTCCATTTAGATGTCAACGTCGTCGGGATAATCGGTCGTGGCGGATCTTCGGCACGACGGAACTCGTAGACGAATGTGCTCAACAAAGATGCCAGCTCGGCTGCGTTTAAGTCGTCAAATAACCCGTCTGTTAGCGCTTCAGCGACGACTAGATCTAACTCGTGAAATATTCTTGCAAGAGACCGACCTTGATCGGTAAGGTTCCACGCTGAAACGTAGCCACGTCGTTGCATCAATTGAACGAGTTCGTCAAACTTTGCGCTAACCGACTGTACAGATTTATTGATTCGCGCTTCCATGATTACGAGTTCACTATCAATTCGGTCTGCAGATTTAGCAGCGATCAGACGTCTACGTAATTCTGGGTCTTGTGAGACTGTATGCGACAACTCAGTGAAGTTTTTCGAAGGTGATGACTTCGCATTAGGTTTGTTTGGCTTTGTGCGCATCACACGTAAGGCGACTTCCTTAATAAATTTTGGGCTGGTGAACGCGAGTGACTCAGGCAAGACAATGTGGCCTTGTTTGATTGGTGGAGTATCAAAATCACCGGCCTGTAGTTGTAAAACTGCTTTTGTACTAGCAACTAAAGTCAACTTTGTTCCGTTCACGCGTTGGGCAGTTGCAATAACAGCCGCTTTAGTTTCTCGACCTGATTTCGGCACAAGAATCAGATCTCCGGGTTTGAGTGATTCAATAGCCTCAATTATTTGTCGGGCATCTGGGCGAATTTCAAAAGCGTTGCGATATTCATCGATGTCTCCAAATGGGCTTTTGGCCTGTTCACGCAGGCGGTCTCGTTCTTTGCTTCGTCGTGTGATTCGTGCCTGCAGCTCAACGACATCTCGCCCACTCTGAAACTGAGCAAACGAAAGATTCAATAAATGATGAGCCTCTTGGCGTGAATGCGTTTGAATTAAATTTGCCGCCATGTTGTAAGTCGGTCGAAACGCAGATGTCAATCGAAAAGATCGACTTAACGCCAGTGCGGCAACCTGTTCAAACGAAACGTATTGGTTATAAAGCACCAATGCATGCCCTACGGTGTCGATACCTCGTCTGCCTGCGCGCCCAGTGAGTTGTGTGTATTCAGATGCCTTCAGAGGTTGATGGTGCTCGCCAGTAAATTTCGTGAGTTTGTCAATTACGACTGCTCGTGCTGGCATATTTAATCCGACTGCCAATGTCTCTGTAGCGAAAACTAAACGTACTAGCCCTCTGATGAAACATTCTTCAACGATCTCTTTAAATGCTGGGATCAGCCCCGCGTGATGGGCGCCAATACCTGACTCGAGTTGATTGGCAAACTTTGAGAAACTCAGAGCAGCAAGATCGTCGTCACTAAAATTAGTAACACGCTGATCGATGATTTCGGAAATTTCTGTTCGCTGTTCTAGATTCGTCAGTCGAATTCCTGCTCGCACGCATGATTCTGCGGCCTCGTCACACTGATTACGACTAAAAATAAAAACGATTGCCGGCAACAAATCTTGTTGTTCTAAGAGTTCAGCTACTTCAACTCTGGATGGCGCAAATAACCGCGAGCGTTTGGCTGCAGGTCTATTGCGCCGTTCTTGGCGGTTCTGAGATTCTTGATGTGATCGGTAGTTGCCGCGTTGTGCTGATTGTGTCGCGTGTTGTTCAAGTCGGGTGACTTCAGGGTTTGCTTGTCCATTTACGATCGTCTCAAACATCGAAACTTGGTGGGTTGATGCGTCCCCAACTACGAAATGATTAATCAGATCAACTGGTCGCTTTTCTTCAACTATCGCCACGGTGCGACCGCGTACAGTGCTCAACCATTCTGTGACTTCTGTGGCGTTAGATACAGTGGCCGATAGGCAAACCAATTGCACAGTTGGGTCAAGGTGAATAATTACTTCTTCCCATACTGGCCCCCTATAGGCATCTTGTAAAAAGTGAACCTCATCAAGTACAACCACGGCGAGACGATTTAGGGCGTCAGATCGCGCGTAAATCATGTTGCGTAACACTTCTGTTGTCATCACCATAATTGGAGCAGCTGTGTTAATGCTGTTGTCGCCGGTTAACAATCCAACTTCTGATTTGCCGTAATGCGCGACTAGATCATTAAATTTTTGATTCGATAACGCTTTGATCGGTGCAGTGTAAAACGCACGCTGCCTCTGCTGAATTGCCGCATCAATTGCATATTCTGCAATTAAGGTTTTGCCTGATCCAGTTGGGGCTGCTACTAATACCGAACTACCTGCGTCTAATGCATCAATTGCATCTAGCTGAAATTTGTCTAAGGCAAAGTCGTATCTCGCAATTATTGATTCTCGACTCGGACGCGACATTAGATTCTGTTACTAATTTGAGGTCACTCCTCGTCGGCGAATCACTAGGAAACCGATAAGTATTGCAATGAAATACATAACCGTTAACGGCAACCCGAGTGCTAATAACGTAATTGGATCACCGCTGGGCGTGATGATTGCGGCCATGAAGAAAATTACAACGATCGCATAGCGCCATTGTTTGAGTAATGTGCGCGGTGTAAGAACACCGGCTAGTTGCAAAAAAACAATGAGTAGCGGCGAGAGAAAACCCACCCCGAATGCCAAAATCATCAATGTAACAAGACTGATGTACTTAGTTATTTGAAATGCTTGGTTGACTTCTGTGCCAGACCACGAAATTAAAAACTGCAAGGCCTTCGAAAGTGTCCAATAAGCAATTGAGCATCCGAGGCTGAACAAAATAACAGCAGAAGCAATGAACGGTATTGTGTATTGCTTTTCTTTCTTGTTTAAGGCAGGCACGATGAATCTCCAAAGTTGCCATAGCAGCACAGGAAGCGCCAAAATCAAGCCGCCGTAACCTGCGATCTTCATTCTTGCTGACAAGCCGTCTAAAGGTCCGAGCGCGAATAATGATCCGTCGCATTTGAAATCAGGACGACTCGCACAAAGGTCGCGATACGGTTTTGTTAAGAACTTCAACACTGGGTCATAAAAAGCGAGTACTCCGGCAGCGCCAAGAGCTATTGCCAATATTGATCTGATTAGGCGCATTCGCAATTCGGCTAAGTGCTCCATAAGCGACATTGCGTCTTGCCCACCGGTGTTCTTGGCTTCAGATTTAGTTGCCATTGGCTGGTTTCTTTTTCGTACCTGACTTTTTCGTTACTGACTTTTTCACGCCAGCTTTTTTGGCGGCTGATGTCTTGGCTGATGTCTTGGCTGGAGTCTTGGCTGATTTTTTGGCTTGTTTTTTCGCAGGCAATTTCTTTGTCGTCGGCTCGTACAACTTTGGCTCGTCGCTGATCGCGTCTTGTTCATCGTCGTTGTATTCCATGCGGTTGACTTCACTGTGTTTGCTTGTGTCTTCTTTGCGCTGTTGTTCGACTCCGGCTGTACTGGCAGTATCAGCTGTGCCCTCACCAATAACTTTGTCGGTTTGCTGGCCGGTGCCTGATTGCAGTGAATCTTTAGTTTTTGTAATAGCGCTTCCATTGTCGTAAGGAATAAAAGTAGGTTCGACAATCTCTTTAGCGGCCGATTGAAACTCGCCTGCGGTGTCTGTGAAGAGAGCTTTCATTGAGTTAGTTGTGCTCATCATCTCTTTCATCGGCTCATCCATCACTTTACGAAAGTCAGTTTGAACGCCAGATGACATTCGCTTTAACTCCGCATAAAGTTTGCCCATCCGCCGAATTGCCTCAGGTAACTTTTCGGGGCCGAGAACGACAAGACCGATAATCAGCAGAAACATTACTTCGCTGCCGGTCATATTAAACATGCTCAAAGTCTAGGAGATACCTTCGCATATCATTTGAGTGTGCAGCAGCGACTCCCCTCTAAATTTGAGAGACCAATTTTGTTTGCTCATCGAGGTGCAATGGCCCACAGTGCCGAGAACACTCTTGAATCGTTTGAACTGGCATTGCGGCTTGGTGCCACAGGACTAGAAACTGATGTTTGGTTAACCAAAGATGGTCAGGTTGTATGTGATCATGACGGAGTGGTGAACAAGTTACTTAGGCGAATACCAATCAAGAATTTTGATCGTGATGAATTAGTGAGTTCAATACCGAGTCTCGAAGAATTATTTGAACGGTGTGGTACAGGTATCAACTATTCAATAGATGTTTGCGATGAGTCATCAATAGATCGAATACATGAACTGGTTTCGCAAGCCGGCACTGATTTTGTAGAAAAAGTATTTCTATGCAGTCCAAACTATTCATTACTTTGCCAATGGCACGAGAAGTACCCGAATCTACAGCTAGTCAATTCAATTCGATTATCAAAGATTTCTGAAGGTCCTGAACGACGTTGTGCGAATCTTGCAACGCATGGCATAGTTGCGCTGAACATGCACCACACTGATTGGAACGGCGGCTTAGTCGCGTTGGCCCATCGTTTTGGTGTGGCTGCATTCAGCTGGGATATTCAGCATGTTGAGTTGATTTGTGATGCATTTCGCATGGGAGTCGACGCGGTATTCAGCGATTGGACAGATCGTATGGTGGATGCCTATCGCACCGAATTCATCGACTAGCGAAAAGTTATAGAAGTTTAAACTCACTGAGTGGCCAAAGCAATATAAATGCTTGACCAATAATTAAATCTTTTTTGATTGGTCCAAACATTCGGCTGTCAAACGATTGGGGACGATTATCGCCCATCAAAAATATTTCGTCGGACTCGAGCGTTATTGGCTCCATATCTACGGTGCCGCAACGATCAGCAGGAACGGTCATCTCGGTATCTCTTTTTGGTAAATATGGTTCGGCAAGTTCAACACCATTGATTAACACGGCACATTTTGAAATTGAGATTGTTTCGCCACCAAGGGCGATTACACGTTTGATCAGGTCGTCATGTTGAATCTCATTGCCGTTCGGGATCGCACGATCAAATACAACGACATCACCTCGGTCAATCTTGCCGATTCGATACGCCAATTTATTAACGAGCACACGGTTATCTGAAAACATAGTTGTCTCCATGCTGGGCCCAGAGATATAAAACTGTTGTACGAGAAAGACGCGAATCACAATTGCGAATGTGAGAGCGACTCCGATCACACTAAACCACTCAAGGAAAGCCCTGAGTTTTGAAAAGATACGCCGTTGAATCGTCACTTCTGTTTGATTGACAAAAGAATCAGCCGATTCGACCGAATCATTGTCTAATTGCACGCTGTTATCGTAACGCTACAGCGAAGTGAATTGTTATAGAGAAGTGAATCGTTATAACGAAGCGATCAACTTGTCTACTCTTTCATCCTTGTGTTTGAAAGGGTCTTTGCATAACACGGTGCGCTGTTGTTGATCGTTAAGTTTCAGATGAACCCAATCAACTGTGTAATCTCGTTTGCGCTCTTTCGCACGTTTGATAAATGCACCTCGTAGATTTGCGCGTGTCGTCGCTGGTGGCTGCTCTTTTGCCTTGTCAATATCTTCATCGTTACAAATTCGATCAACAAAGTTGTGATTTTCTAGTTTGTAAAAGAGTCCTCGATTGCGACAAATGTCGTGATACTGCAAATCAACTAATTGCGTTCGCGCATCGTCGAGCGCCAAGTCATGCTTCTTTCTAAAGGCCTCAATTAAGTGATATTTGATCACCCAGTCGACTTCGCGATTCAGTTTTAGAGGATCATTCTCTATTGTCGTAATACAGTGCTCCCACATTTCTAAGGCCTTCATCTCGAGCGGCGCGTACCCATTTGTATCTGAGAACTTAAGAGCCTTGTCGAGCAGTTCGCGCTGAATATCCAACGCAGAAAGTTCTCGGCCAGAAGCAAGTCGAATTTTTCGTCTGCAGGTTATGTCTTGACTAATTTCGCGAATCGCCCTCGTCGCATTCTCTAAGGTGTAATCGCGCAAAATATTCGGGCTTTCCTCCATCATTCTTAATACACATGCAGTCGAACCTAATTTCAAAAAATTTGTGTACTCGCTCATATTTGAGTCGCCGACTATCACATGTAATCGTCGGTACTTCTCTGCATCAGCATGCGGTTCGTCGCGTGTATTTATAATCGGACGACTTCTAGTTGTGGCCGAACTTTGGCTCTCCCAGATATGTTCGGCGCGTTGAGCGATTGAATAGATCGGCCCCCTTGAAGTTTGCAAGACTTTTCCGGCACCTGTGAAAATTTGCCTAGTGACTAAAAATGGAATCAACACCTCGGGATAACGATCAACATCGTCAGTGCGTGCCGTCAAATAGTTTTCATGACAGCCATAACTGTTACCTGCTGAGTCTGTGTTGTTTTTGAAAAGATAGATCGTTCCGCGAATCCCCTCTTCGCGCAGACGTTGTTCGGCGCCTTCAAGAAGTTGCTCAAGAATTCGCTCACCTGCTTTGTCGTGAACGACACAATCGTAAATCGAATCACATTCAGGCGTTGCATATTCGGGATGAGATCCGACGTCTAAATAAAGACGAGCGCCGTTTTCTAAAAAGACATTTGAGCTTCGACCCCAACTAACAACTTTTCGAAATAAATATCTCGCTACTTCGTCAGGGCTGAGTTGACGCTGTCCACGCAAAGTGCAGGTGACTCCGTATTCGTTTTCGAGACCATAAATTCTGCGATCCATAGTGAAAACCTAGTCAGTCAGAGTTGTTTCAGACGTGTCTGACAGGCTGATCAGCCGATTATTGCTTGAATTTCGCTTTCATCAATTCGTCGGAAACATCGTCGACGCCCATTTCGTTCAAGAACAGCCACTTCTAGGTCAGCGTATTTAGGTTTTGCTTCTGCGCCTGAAAGTGCATCGATTGCATTTTGTAACACAGTTTTAAGCGATGCATCGGCGACGTAGCCACTTTTGAGGCGGTCGGCAACAGCTTGTGAATCTCCACCCAAGACACTGAAATTATGCTCGTCTAAAACTGTGCCGTCATACATCACGTGAAATAAGCGATCAGCGCTTTTTTCGACACCAATTTCTGCAACGAGCAATTCAACTTCCATTGGTTTAGGGGCCTCACTAAAAACTTGACTAAGTATTTGTGCGTACTGATTCGTCAAACTGCGGGCGTCGACATCTTGACGTGAGAATTGGTAACCCTTGATGTCTGCTGAACGTACGCCTGCAACTCGAAGTTGATCGAATTCGTTATATTTGCCGACACCAGCAAAAGCAATTCTGTCGTAGATCTCACTAATTTTGTGAAGCGTTGACGATGGATTCTCTGAAACTAGAGCTATTCCGTTGTCGTACTGAAGCGCTACCAAAGCTCGACCGCGCGCGATACCTTTTCGGGCAAAGTCTGCCCGATCTTTCATGAATTGTTCAGGTGGTACGTAATACGGGGTGTTCATCGTGCGCCAACTTCGAGTGCAATTTCGCTATAAATTTTCGCTGATGTCTCGTCGGTCACCGAACTCCAGCCTTGTTTGGTGATCGAAGCAATAACCGGATAAATTCCACGCATTGAATCCGGTCCACCGGTGGCCGAATCGGCATCAGAAGCTTCCCATAATGCTCGTGCGCAGAGTTTCACTGCATCGTCTGTTGACAATTCACGGCGCCACGAAATTCGCATCACCGTAGATGCATGCAGCATTCCTGAGCCCGTTGCAACGAAATCTTTTTCCTCGTACCGACCGCCGGTTACGTCATAATCCCAGAGGCGACCAGCGTTTGTATGAAAATCGAAACCTGCGAATATCGGCACGACAACTAAACCTTGCATTGCAGCAGGCAGATTGCTGCGAACAAAACTCGACAGCTGATTGGCTTTACCTTCGAGTGAGAGTGTTTGCCCTTCAACCTTTTCATAATGTTCAAGTTGAAGTTGAAATAACTTGATCATCTCCATTGCCGGGCCAGCAGCACCAGCTATCGCTACACCGCTGAACTCATCAGCCTGAACGACCTTCTCCATACTGCGATGGCTAATTAAATTTCCTGAGGTGGCTCGCCTGTCGCCAGCCATAACGACCCCATCTTTGCAACGCATTGCAACGCATGTTGTTGCATGAGGAATGACTAATTCGTGATCGCGCGAAACCGACCCAAAAGGTGACAACCCAACTCGTCTGAGTAGCTCGCCGAAATTAGCACCGGGGTCTGAACCTGCCTCGAAAATTGGCATCGACATAGTTTTTAGGCTACGGCTACTGGCCGCCCTTCTGCACGTAGTTCTTTACGAACTCATCTGCATTTGATTCAAGCACTTCGTCAATTTCATCAAGTAAATCATCAAGTTCGGAGATCAACTTTTCACCATTAACGGCAGGTTTGATTTCATCAGCAGTGTCGGTTTCGGTTTGAACTTTCGTTTGTTTCTGCTTGCGAGTGGTTTCAGGCATATGCGCACCATAGCGAATAATCAGTGCGTTGTAAACATCGCTTCTTTAACACGAGAAACTGTCCATTAATCAATTGCTGGGTTTGAAGCTCGAACTAGAAACGGCATCACCAAGCGCAGCAATCAAATCTGATGGTGTTGTGCATTGAGCAAAAAGTGCCTCGGTCATCGCCTTAGTTCCGCGAAGAGGCTCCATCATCGGGATTCTTTTTAGTGGACCCGAGCCAATATCAAACACAACGCTGTCCCAATTTGCAGCGACCACATCATTCGGCCACTTCTCTAAACACTTTCCTCTGAAATATGCACGCGTGCTATCAGGTGGTGTGGCGCACGAGTCAAGAGCCTGCTGCTGTGAAACCATTGTTTCAAGACCGGCACGCAACGCAAGACATTTCTCAGGGCGCATGTCGTGATATTGCAAATCGACAGCCTTAAGTTTTGCATCTGTGGTGCGTAAATTATGTCTGGTCACTAAACCGTCGATAATTCGCCTCTTTGCAACCCAATCGACAATATGCGCGACGCTCAGTGGATCGGACTGTAGGCCCTCAATAACTTCTCGCCAGCGGCGCAAAACATTTTCGCCAGTGGCTTGACCAACAGATTCAAGACCAAAATTTTTTGCATAGCGTTCCGCATGTTGATACAGAGACTCTTGAATTTCAAGAGCAGTCATTCGCTTATTGTTCTCAAGCAAAATCGTCTGAGTTAATGTCGGGTCATGACTGACTTGACGAATCGCTGGAACCGGATTTAGTAACAGCAAGTCTTCGGATAATTGATCATCTTCAATCATTGACAACAAAATTGCCGTTGTGCCGAGTTTTAAATATGTCGCGACCTCGCTCATATTTGCATCTCCAACGATCACGTGAAGTCTTCTGTACTTAGTTGGATCACAGTGTGGCTCATCGCGTGTATTGACTATCGGCCGTTTTAAGGTGGTTTCGAGTCCGACCTCTTCTTCAAAAAAATCTGCGCGCTGGCTGATTTGAAATCCAACAGAGTCTCTTGGCATCGACTCAAATTCGGTGCCAACTTTCCCGGCTCCACAAAACACCTGTCGTGTAACAAAATGAGTTGTGATCAGCGCCGCCATCTTGGCGAAAGGTAATTCGCGCGCAAGTAAATAATTTTCGTGACATCCGTAACTGTTGCCTTTTCCATCTGAATTGTTTTTATAGGCGATTAATTCTGCGCCTTCAGGTAAGAAGCCATTCGCCGCGATCATGCTTTGTCTCACGATCTCTTCACCTGCTCTGTCATAAATCAATGCTTCGTCAACCGACCTGCATTCAGGGGTTGATACTTCTGGGTGTGCATGGTCAACGTAATATCTGGCGCCATTCGTTAAAACAGTATTAACCAAGTGCATCTCTATCTCAGGCGGAAACGAATCGTCTAGTGAGAAACCTCTTGCGTCGTTTCCTGGTCGTTCGTTTTCAAAATCCCAGCCAATATTTTGATCGAAGCGACCCACATATGAATTAATCAATAACGAAGAAGCCGTCACCGCACTTGCATCCATGCCTTTGGCGATGATCCCATACTCGGTCTCAATGCCACAGACTTTCGGAATACTCACTGAATACTCACTGAATCCTCAGAGGTACTGTCCAGTTGCGGTTTTTTCTATCGCACGGCCACCCGACTTCGAGTCGCTTTCGTTGTTGACAAGAGTACGAATGAAAACGATGCGCTCACCCTTTTTGCCGGAAATCTTCGCCCAGTCATCTGGGTTTGTTGTGTTCGGAAGATCTTCGTGCTCTTTGAATTCTTGACGTATAGACAGGGTCAAATCTTGCAATTGAATACCGCCTTCGCCGCCAGCGATAAGACGCTTGATTGCAAGTTTTTTTGCTCGTCTTACAATATTTTCAATCATCGCACCAGACGAGAAATCTTTAAAATACATTACGTCGCGGTCCCCGTTTTGATAAGTGACTTCAAGAAAACGGTTGTCGTCATCTTGGCGATACATCTCGGCCACTGTCGCTTCTATCATCATTGAGACCGTTTTATCTATATCGCCACCGTTGCGCTCTATCTCGGTAGCCGAAATTGGAACTTCAGTTGTCAAATATCTACCAAAGATTTGTCTTGCCGAATCTGCATTGGGGCGGTCGATGCGAATCTTTACATCGAGTCTTCCAGGGCGAAGAATTGCCGGGTCAATTAAATCTTCTCGATTAGTTGCGCCAATAACAATCACATTTCGCAAACCCTCTACCCCATCGATCTCGGCCAGCAACTGCGGAACGATGGTCGACTCCATATCAGACGAAATTCCGGTGCCGCGAGTTCTAAACATCGAGTCCATTTCATCAAAGAAGACAATTACTGGCCAACCTTCTTCGCTCTTTTCGCGTGCTCTTTGAAATACCAATCGAATCTGTCGCTCAGTTTCGCCTACGTACTTATTGAGTAACTCGGGTCCCTTGATATTGATGAAGTAACTTCGGGCTTTTTCTCCACCATTTGCATTAGATACTTTTTTTGCGAGACTATTTGCTACCGCTTTAGCAATTAAGGTTTTGCCACAACCCGGTGGGCCGTACAACAAGATTCCTTTGGGTGCTGGTAAATGATATTCAGCGAAAAGTTCGCTATACAAAAATGGCATTTCAACTGCGTCAGCGATCTGCTCAATTTGTGAGTCAAGTCCACCGATATCTTTGTATGAAATATCGGGTACTTCCTCAAGCAGTAAATGTTCAACCTCGGGTTGCGTTAAGCGCTCTAGTAGAAGATTGGATTTTGCATCCATCCGCAAAAGATCACCATTTCGAAGATGTATTCCGCGCAGTGAGTCCGCTAATTCGCAAACACGCTCGTCATCACCGCGTCCAGTGACTACAGCACGGATGCCATCTTCGAGAACCTCTTTGAGATGAACAACCTCGCCGATCGGCTCAGACGCGCGAATCTTGATGACATTGAAACTTTCGTTAAGAACCACTTCTGCGCCACGTTCAATTTTTTCAAAGTCGATATCGGGATTTACAGTGACTCTCATTTTGCGACCGTTCGTCAAAATGTCAACGGTTAGGTCATCGTTTTTGCCGACGATAACTCCATAACCAGAAGGTGGCTGCGTCAGTTTTTCAACTTCATCTCGTAATGTCGAGATGTGCTCACGAGATTCTCGAAGCGTATATGAGAGTTTCTCATTTTGA